>JABEUQ010000243.1 GCA_013044265.1 Acidimicrobiaceae bacterium | reverse complement strand
GACAGGTCGGCGCCCGCGGCGCCAATCACCACCACCACCGCGGCGCCCGTTGTCGCTGCTCCACCTCCAACCAGCGCTACGACGGGGGCTTCGAGTGCCGGTTGAACAACTGTCTGACTCGTGGGTGGCGAGTACGCGAGCGATGGCGAGCCCGATTACGATCACGGTGGCTCGGCACACCGCCAGTGAGGTCACTCTCGACAAGCTCTCGCAACGAGCTCTTGACATTTTTCACGAAGTCGAGGAGGCGTGCACTCGTTTTACGCCGTCGAGCCCCCTGATGCGCGCGAATGAGACGCCGACCCGATGGCATCGAGTGCCCCGAGTGCTCTTTGTAGCGCTACAAGAGGCGTACGCCGCCTACCAGAGGACCCAGGGCGTTTTCGACCCTCGCGTCTTGAGCGATCTCGTGGCCCTGGGGTATGACGCGTCGTTGCGCTTTGGTTCGAGCGACCTTCCCCTCGTCGTGCGCGACGACGTCGAGACGAGCCGCGAACTATGGCAACCACGTTTTCGCGCCCACAAGAAGGGCGTGTGGCTGGGCGAAGCAGTTGAATTAGGCGGTATTGGCAAGGGCTTGGCGGTTCGCTGGGCGAGCGAAGTGTTGGCGACGCAATTGGGCGAGTACCTCGTGGAGGCTGGCGGCGACTGCTATTTGGCGGGGTGCGCACCCGACGGCGACGCGTGGCGAGTGGGAGTGGAGGACCCCCTCGGGGGCGATCTTCCCTTGGCGGTCTTGTCGGTGAGCGACCGAGCCGTGGCTACTTCTTCGGTGCGTATTCGCCACTGGCGAGTGGGTGAGCAACCGGTGCACCACCTCATTGATCCGCGAACGCGACGTAGTGGCGGAGATGGTTTGGCCGCCGTCACCGTCGTGGGTTCTGATCCGGCCGACGCCGAAGTCGATGCCAAGACTCTCTTCCTGGCGGGCCGAGAGAATATTGCGAATGCGGCTCTGGCCCAGGAGACGGCGGCGTTGTGGTGCGACGTCGAGGGTCGCGTCAACGTCAGTCCCACTATGCGTCCCTACCTCTGTTGGGAGAGAGCATGAGCGTGACGGGGGGAGAACGAACTCGAAACGTCGTGGCGTGGGTACTCACCGCGTTGGCGGCGGTGGCGCTGCCTCTCGCGGCCGGGTTCGGCTTCGCGCGATTGTTCGCTCCCACGCTGCACAGTCGTTATTTCCCGTGGTTGACGGGACGCGCCCTGGGTATCGCCGCGTACCTGGCGTTGACGGCTCTGGTGGTGCTGGGAGTATGGATCCGGCACCCGTGGCGCCTTCGTCGTCCCTTGATCCACTCCGAAACTCGTCTGCGGGTGCACGCGACACTCGCCACCGCGACGATTGCCCTCGTCGCCGGACACTTGATAGTCCTGGCTTCGGATAAGTACGCCGGCGTGGGATGGATCGGTGCGTTCGTGCCGTTCAAGGCGGTCTATCGACCCACCGCCGTAGCGCTGGGCGTCATTGCCATGCTCTTCATGGTCCTGCTCTTCGCCACCGCGCGCTCGGCCGGGCGAGTCGGCGCGCGTCACTGGCTGGCCTATCACCGCCTCGCCGCCGCGAACTTCGCCCTGGTGTGGTTCCACGGTGTGCTGGCCGGCACCGATACGGCGGCCCTGCGCTTGCTGTACGTCGCGACGGGAGGATTCGTCCTCTTTCTCACGTTGACCCGCTACACCATGGTTCTTCGCGCGCACCGTCGACACGACGATGTTCGCACCTTGGGAATGAACCCGACGCCCTCGAGCCACGCGGCCGCCTCTCCAGAGTCGGTGGCGTCATGACCATCGTGGACTTCGACGAAGCACGACGCCAACGCACTGGGGCGCTGTCCCTAGTGGCCGCTCCTCGTCTGGTGCTCGCGGGCGAGACGGGGGCACGACTGTTAGCGGGCCCCCCCGCCCGAGAAGGCCGCGAATCACTCGAGAGTCATCGAGCGCGCCTAGGTAGCGTCAACTTCGAGGACCTCGACCCGGTGCAGTTGCGGGCCACGGTGCGCGAGAGCGGGCTGCTGGGACGTGGTGGTGGTGGCTTTCCCACGGCCACGAAATTCGACGTCGCCGCGCAGTCGCCCGGCACCCCGATCATCGTCGTCAACGCCAGCGAGGGAGAACCAGCGAGTCGCAAGGACCAGACCCTGTTGGAATTGCGCCCCCACGTGGTACTGGACGGGGCCCAGTTCGCCGCCGCCGCGGTGCGGGCTGCGGACATCGTGATTTACACGCACGCCACGCACGCCGCGGCCAATGAGTCGTTGCGCGCGGCCCTCGCCGAACGCGAACCCTCGTCCGTTCGTATTCGGCTCGTCAACGCGCCCGACACTTACATTGCGGGCGAAACCAGCGCCGTGGTCTCGTACCTGGATGGTCGCGGCGCGATCCCCAGTCGTGGGGTGATCCCCGCCGCGCGAGTGGGAATTGGTCAGCGTCCCACCATTGTGAATAACGTTGAGACTCTGGCGCACTTGGCTCTCATCGCGCGCCGTGGTGCGGCGTGGTTCGCCGAGGTCGGTGCTCCCGAGGCGCCGGGTTCGTCGCTGTTGACTCTCGTCGGCGCGGTACGTGAGCCCGGATTAGTGGTCGAGGTCGTGGGTCCCACGACGTTGGGCGAGGTACTCGAGGTCTACGGCGGTTTACGCGCCGCGCCGCGCGCAGTCTTACTCGGTGGGTATGAGGGGTCGTGGATACCGGGCGAGGACGCGTGGCGCACGCCGGTGGAACGTCACCGTCTGGCTCGACTGGGCATTTCTCTGGGTTGCGGTGTCGTGGCGGTGATTGGCGAGGAGATGTGTGGCCTCGCTCAGACTGCACGGCTGGTGGCGTGGCTCGCCAGTCAGTCGGCCGGGCAGTGTGGACCATGCATCTTCGGGCTTCCTTCCCTGAGTGAACAATTCGACGCCGTGGTCGCGGGCCGGGCACGAAAGTCTGATGTGCGCAAACTGCGCGAACTCGCGACGTCGGTGAGAGGTCGCGGCGCGTGCGGACACCCCACCGGGGTCGTCACGCTGGTTGAATCAGCCCTGGACACCTTCACGTCGGAACTCAAGAACCATCTGCGTGGTGAAGTCTGCGCCGCCGTGAGCGGTGCGGGCGGCTTCCCACTACCTGAGGGCGAGGACCCACGATGAGTGCAGCTCACGGCGAGATCCGACTCATCGTGAACGGGTCGAAGTGCGATGGACGCGGCATCTGTGCGCTGGTGATCCCGGAACGTATTTCCCTCGACGTGTGGGGGTACGCGAACGTGGACCCCTCGGCATTGGAGGACGCTCGGTCGATTGCGAGGGCGCGCCGCGCCGTGCGCGCCTGCCCGGCCCAAGCCCTGACGTTGACGGGCGACCCCCGTGAAATTCGCCGGTTGGTTTCACTTCGTCGGTCAAAGTGAGGGTGCAGTGCCAGCACTGTCGGCACGACGTCTCGATTTAAGGGAGAATTGAATAATGGAGTTTAGATCAGCGAACGATCGCGAGCCCGGGAGCTATCGCATTCCCGCGCATCAGCGTAGTCCTCGCCCTCGGCGCGCTCGATGGGGCGTTTGGACGGCGTCACTGTTAGGAGTGGCCGGCGCGGTTGGCCTGATAACGCTGAGCGCGGGTATTGGCGGCGCAACGCCGGACGTGCCCCCGGCTCTGCAGGTTGGCTCGCAGGCCTCTACGACATCGACGGTTTCGAACATCGCCAGAGCGGCTACCACCACCACCGTGGGGACCACGACTGCTTCGACCACGTCCGCAGCCCACCCATCAACGACCGTGGCGAGCACCATCGCACCGTCAACAACCACGGCTTCGACCACGTCCGCACCAACGACATCCGCACCAACGACGACCGCAGCGACGACTGCACCGACCACGGCCGCAACGCCCACGACGCAGTCGAACACGGCGGCGGCTACCAACACCAAGGTGTCGACGTCCCCTCTGACCATCGTGATCCCCAAGTCCAAGGTGACGGAGGGCTCGGGTGGTGGTGATCAATCGGGCACTTCGTCCCAGGACTCGACCAGGCACACGGACAATTAGACGCCAACCTGATCACCGTGAGCGCGGCTGGTCGAGTCGCGGATGTGTCGTGCGCATGTATCTAGAGTGCCAACTATGACGTCGCATCGCCTCTTTCGTCGGGTGGGGAGCGCGGGACGTCTCGCTGTCTTTAACACGATCATCCTCGCGCTGATCCTGGGTGCCGTGGTAGCGGTGTTCATTCGTAACTTCACGTCGAGCTACCAAGCCGTGGCGGCGTCGAGTATCGGGGTGGAACTGCGAGTGTTCCAACAAGAGGCTCTCAAGCAAAAACCCAGCGACCTCGTGGTATTTTCCAAGAACTTCCTCGTGAACTACTCCCTAGCGCCGGGGGAAGTCGTGATCATCTCCTTCGTGAATTCGAACCTCCTGTCGACGCCCGGATCAGCCCCGGTGCTGCAAAATTCGCTGGTACGCCAGTGGATGAGTACTCCCCCGAGCCAAACGGTGGTGCTGTCCACCACCATTGGGGCCAAATCCACTGAAATAGTCGCAGCGCCCATCTTCGCGGGTCGCCAGATCGTCGGCACCTTCATTGCGACGAGCGACTTGAGCAGCTTCACGACCGAACGGGCTCGAGAGATCCGACTCTCGATCGCCGAAGGGCTCCTCGCGTTGCTGGCTGGGGTGTTGAGCACGTTCTTGTTGCTGCGTCGGCTCCTGCGCAAGGTGGGTCGGATCACGACGACCGCGGACGAGATCGGTAGCGGCAACCTGGATCAGCGATTGGGCGATCAGGGGAGCAATGACGAGGTCGGTGAACTCGCTCAGACCTTTGACGCCATGCTCGATCGTGTTCAAGCGGTCATGATCGCGCAACGTCGATTGCTCTCCGACGTGTCGCACCAGTTGCGCACACCCCTCACCGCAGCGCGCGGACATCTCGAGGTGCTGGGTCGCGGCAGCGTGGATAACGCAGATGAAGTGCGAGAGACGATTGACGTGGTCATTGACCAGCTCGACCACACCCGTTCGGTCGTCGAGCGACTCTTGATGCTCGGTCGCGCCATGGAACCCGACTTCCTCGATACGAGGCCCACGGAGTTGCGCCGTCTCCTGGACGAGGTGCACACCGCCGTGAGAGTACTGGCGAAGAGGAATTTCGTTGAGCCCCAGGCGCCGGACCTCGTGATTGAGGTCGACGTCGAGAAGGTGCGCGGCGCGTTGATGAACTTGGTCGACAACGCGGTGCGCGCGACGCGTGAGGACGACACCATTGCTCTCGTGGCCGAGGCGGACTACGAGGACGAGGTGTTGCGACTGAGCGTCGAGGACTCTGGACCGGGCATCCCTCAGAGCGAGCGCGAGGCGGTCATTGAGCGTTTCAAGCGCCCGGGGGCTCGCGATCGTGACGGTTCCGGTCTCGGACTCGCCATCGTCAAGGCGGTGGCTGAGGCGCACGGTGGTTGGATCGATATCGAAACGTCGAGATACGGGGGTGCTCAAGTCACCATGGTGTTGCCCATCACGAGGTTTAACTTTGAGTCGGAGGTGTAGGAGTGCGAATTCTGATTGCTGAGGACGACCCCGCGATCGCCTCGTTCCTCGTTAAGGGGCTCAAGGCTGAGGGCTACGCCACTGCGGTGGCTACTTCCGGGACGGAGGCCAACACTCTGTTGAGCTCGTCGCTCGAGAATTTTGACCTGGTGCTGCTGGACCTGGGACTTCCCGGGGTGAGTGGCGTCGACGTCTTGAGCACTCTGCGCCAGCGTGACGCCGCGTTGCCGGTCATTGTCCTGACCGCACGGGCCGAAGTGGCCGACAAGGTACGCGGTCTCGAGCTCGGGGCGAACGACTACGTGACCAAGCCGTTCTCCTTCGCTGAGTTGTTGGCCCGTATCCGCGCGACGTTGCGCAGTGTGTCTCAGCCCACGACGAATGAGTTGGTGGTCGGCGACCTGCGACTCGATCTCTTCACCAAGGTGGCCTGGCGCGGCGAACGACGCATTGACTTAGCGCCGCGCGAATGGGCGCTGCTCGAACTCTTCATGCGTCATCCGACTCACGTGCTCTCTCGCACGCGAATCTTGAACGAGGTCTGGGAATACGGTTTTGATCCGGGCAACAACATCGTGGACGTCTACGTGAGCTACCTGCGAAAGAAGATTAACTTCAACGACGCCACGCCACTCATTTTGACGGTACGGGGTGCTGGTTATCGGCTCGTCGCGCATTGAGCTCGCCACGTGGGGACACGACGCACACTGAACGAATCCTTCTCGTGGTCCCCTACAGTTGAGGTGATGTCGCCAACGCGTAGAGAAGCATGAGCCGCGTTCGCCGCGCGGACGTGGGGCGAACCGCCCTGGGACGGCGTGTGAATCTGCGAATCCGCCACGCGGTGGGTCTCACCCAGGATCCACCGGCGATGTGCGAGGACCCCACCCTGGCCTATATGCCGGTGGACGGCGTGGCGCGACTGGTGCACGGCGATCTGGCCACGATGATCATTGGCGGGCTGGGATCATTGTTCTTGCAGATGCTGCATCCGCACGCCATGGCGGGAGTGGCCCAGCATTCTCGTTACCAGAGTGATGCGCTCGGGCGACTCCTGCAGACGGCGAATTTCATTGGCCATACGACCTACGGCCCCTCGACGGCGGCGTACCTCGATATCGAGCGGGTCCTATCGGTGCACGAAGCCGTGCGCGGGGTGGCCGACGACGGGGTTGCCTATTACGCGAACGACCCTCACTTGCTCGCCTGGGTCCACGCCTGTGAGGCGTCGATGTTCCTCGCGGCCTACCAGCGATACGGTCGGGTGTCCCTGAGCGAGGCCGAGGCCGACGCCTACGTGAGAGAAATGTCCCAGCTGGCCCGCGACCTGGGTGCGCAGGACCCTCCGAGCACCGTGGCCCAGCTCTGGGCGCAGATCGATTCCTTTCGACCCGAACTGCGCCTGAGCGCCGACGCGGAGAAGGCGCGCAACTTCGTGGCGAACGGATTCGTGAAGGGAACGATGCAGCAGATCGCTCATCGACTCTTCGTCCAGAGTTCCTACGACCTCATGCCCGAGTGGGCCAGGCACCACATCGGAGTTCTTCCTTCGACGGGTTGGCGCCAGTCCCTGGTGCGATCCGCGACTCGCGTCGTGTGCGCGTTCGTTCGCCGTTTCGTGCCCCCGACCCAGCGCGCGCCGGCCAGCGTCTAGATTCGCCGTCGTGGACTACGACGACTACTGCGATCAGTTCGAGGCCGAGGGGGCGAGGTTCGTGGCCTCCGCGCACGCGGCCGACGTGGCGGCGCCAGTACCGGGGTGCCCACAGTGGTGCGTGGCCGATCTCCTGGCGCACGTGGGATTTGTGCATCGCTGGGCCCGCTACCTCGTCGCCGCGCGAGCGAGCGAACGCGTGTCGGCGCGCGACATGAATCTTTCGCGGGGACCGGTAACGTCATCGTGGCTCGCCCAGGGCGTGCACGAGGCGCTCGCCACGCTACGTGAGAGTGACCCCAATGACGTGATGTGGGCGTGGGGCGCCGATCAACACGTGCGATTCTGGGCTCGGCGACTACTACACGAGACGTTGGTGCACCGCGTGGACCTGGAAGAAGCGATGGGGGTGACCAGTCAGATCGATGCGCACATTGCCATCGACGCTATTGACGAGTTCTTAGCGAACCTCGAGCGCGCGGGGGTCTTCTCACCGGACGTGAAGAATCTCGTCGGCACGGGTGAAGTGATCACGTTTCGTGTGGACGAGGGTCCCAGCTGGCAGGTCCTTCTGACGCCGGGCGGTTTCGAGCTGCTCCAGGAATCGCGCCACGCCGACGCGATCATCAGTGGATCGGCGAGGAACGTCCTGCTCACCCTGTATCGCCGCGCGCCAGCGGGTTCCTCGTGTGAGGTGTCGGGTCGGGTCGAAGTGATTGAGAAGTGGTTGGAGAACTGCGCGCTGCAGTAAACGCGGTGAGTCGCTCAGTGCGACAGGCTCAGGGCGCGCAACATTTGGCGCGTGAGCGAGTTCGACGTGGCGTAGACCTTGCGGCGTGCGTAGCGCTTACCGTACGCCGTGGGGCCATGCGCGGCCGCCTGGACGTTGCCCAGGATACGCGCGTCACGGTAGAGCTGGGATCGAAGACTGCGTCGACGAGCCATATGACCTCCTTGTCCATCTCGAGAGTATCGCTTCGCTGTGACGCGCGCGCAGCGAGAACGTTCGACCATCAGGGCCCCTCTAACCTGGAGATATCGGGGGAGCCATGACACGTCGCGACGACGCGAACATCACGAGGGCGAAGATATTCGATCGAGTCACCTGGGCGCTGTCGGCGTTGGCCCTCTTCGCGGGTTTCGCTCAGTTCGGTGCGGTGGCTTCCCTCGCGGACGTGGCGAAACACTTCGGTCACGTCTCGACGTCCACGTCGCTCGCGAGTCAAGTCGGACTCTCGGGTTCGGTGCTGGGTCTGGGTCTGGCGGCGTTGCGACTGGCCTCACTGGGGGCACTGCCGCTGGCGTCACTGGCGGACCGCCTCGGGCGAATTCGCCTCGTGCGCCAGACCCTCTGGTTCGGACTCGCCATCACCGCGGCCGCGGCGCTGAGCCCCAACTACTGGATATTCGTCGCCTGCTTCGCCCTGGGACGACCCCTGCTGTCGACGGCGTCGACGTTGCTCCAAGTCATGACCGTCGAGTTGTCGAGCACCGCGACACGAGTGGGACGCCTGGCGGTGGTGGGCGCGGGAGGCGGCGCGGGGGCCGGCCTGTCGGCGATTCTGCACGGAGCCATCCGGTCCTCGGGCTCGTTTCGCTGGCTCTTCGCCCTGGCCATCGTGCCGGTGGTGGTGGTGGGGGTGCTGCTGCGAGTCGTGCCCGAGCCCCCGACGCGCGACGCCACGTTGCTCGCGCGCATTGGAGGAGTCTCACGCGAGTACCGCGGTTTGCTCTGGCGCGTCGCGATGGTGGTGGGGGTACTCGGCATGATCGGCGGGCCGGCCAACGGTTTCGTCTTCGTCTACGGCGAGAGTATCTTGCACATCTCGCCGCCCAAGGTGGCCCTCATGGTCTCGGGTGCTGCGGTGACGGGGTTGGTGGGACTCATGCTGAGTCGCTGGCTGGCCGACAAGTGGGGGCGTCGCACCACCGCGGCGGCGGGACTGCTCGCGTCGGGTCTGAGTGCCAGTCTCGCCTACGGGGGAGGCAAGGCCCTCTTCGTGGCGGGATACCTCGTGGGCGTGGGAGCCGCGGGACTGGTGACCCCCGTGATCTCCGCATTGGGCACCGAGATCTTCCCCCATCACGTGCGCGCGACGGCCGCCGGGTGGCTGGTGGTGGCGGGTGTGCTCGGCGCGACCATCGGTCTCGCACTCTTTGGCGTGGTGGGAGACGTTCTCAACTCCTCGGGCAGCGCGGCCCTACGTTGGCCGGCCCTGATCACCTTCGTTCCGATGCTCTGGACGGCGGCGCTGCTACGCGCGTTGCCCGACAGTGCCCAGCTCGAGTTGGTCTAGCGGTCCATTGGTCACGTCTCGAGACGCAGCAGTTGGTCGGCGACAGACGCGGGGCTAGGTGCAGATCCGATTGCGGTGGGCCGACGACGACGGGGACTGACAGTGTGGTTGCTTCTCGAGCATTCGGCGTCTGGGGGAGATTCTGGTTGATGAGTGGCGCGAATGGCCATCCAAGCAAGCATTTAGGTAGTGGCTCGCGCTCGCGCGAGCCCGGTGAGTACCCTGCTGATGGCCCGAAGTTGCAATGTTTTAAAGGGGGTATCCGTCTGAGTGCAGTAAATCCGCCGAATCGCACCCACGGCCGGTAATTACGACCTTGGCTCCTACGCCGAGATGTGGGCGCGATTTCCGATTGTTGCTGCGCGCCTCAACGTTTTCGACTGGTGGCGATGATCCAACGGCATCGTCTGGCCGAACTGCTCGTCCACTCAGTCGTGCGGCTGAGTCGTCTCGTCGGGCTGACCAAAGCGACGAATCACCTCGTCTTCGAGGGCGCGATGCCACTTCTGCAACTCGTACGCGCTCGTTAGTCCTTTATCAGGCAGCCTGAAGGGCTGGCTGAGTTGGTGCAGGCCCTTTGTGCGGACCTCGGGAAAGAACAACCCGATCACCAGCAACAGCCCGATGATCAGCAGGGGAACCGTTACCAGTGCCAATACGACGAAGCAGAACACTGCACCCCCCGCTAGGTGACTGGTGTCTTTTGCAAGCGTGAATGCTCGAGATTCGTGCCGTCATCGACGATAATTACATAGGTGTAATTATCGATCAGGAGTAACT
>JABEUQ010000242.1 GCA_013044265.1 Acidimicrobiaceae bacterium | reverse complement strand
CCGCAAGCAGGGCGGTGGCAATACCGACCGGCGACGAATCGAGTCGCCGTGTTGCCTGAAGTAGTTCAACTCGTGTCAGCGCGCTAGTAACTTTTGGCACGTCAACTCGTTCGAGCAGCCACGTCGACAGTGCATCGGTTTCGACCTCCCTACGAACCAGTTTGAACAGCGCGGACGTGTCGAGATAAATCAAAACCGCTCGCTGCGTACCTCATCGAGGATCTGGGCGTTACTCGGCGCCCCCACCTTCGCAGGAAGGGGAGTTGGTATCTGAAACGGGCGCTGCGCGGCGATCAGTCGCCCGTCGCGGAGCAGTCGTGGGATTCGCCCTATCGATCGGCCGGCTCGATCTGGCCGGTGCACTCCTGGGCAACGTGGTGAACCTGCGGGCAATCATTTTGGTCGGTCCCGACGTTGGTGCGAGAGTGGTCTGATTCCAGACTTCGAAGTAGCGCTGATCACCTGTGTGAGCCTGATGCCGAGTGCGCCGTCAACGTCGTGTGTCCCGCGCTCGGCGTGAACCTCGAGACGCTCCGATCTTGCCAAAGCGGACTCCCTAGGTTGTTGAAAGTCCATCAACACCCGCGGAGAGCTGCCTCTGGTGTCGCGCTCGGAGATTGGCTGAGTCGAGTGACAATTGATTCATTGGGTGGCGCAACCGAAGAGCGACATTAAGGATTAACTGACTTTCTTGCCAAAAGTTCAAGGGCGCTCTTTGACGCGAGTTTGATGACGTCGGGGCGACGTTCTAAGTATGCCGTGATCATTGCTCCGTTGAAGAGGGCGAATATAGGCTCGAGCAGGTCAGGTGACGATCCCTTGGCGCCGAGAGCCTCGGCAAAGACCCGGCGCTGCATCAACCGGTGGAGTGCGATCTGCTCGGTTACCGGCCCCTGATCGGGAAACTCTGCGGCGGCGTTGATAAAAGGGCAGCCTCGAAAGCCCGGAGTTCGACTCACGTCAAAGAGCATCTCAAAGAGTGCTGTGACCGCTGCCGGAGGATCGAGGTGCAACTTGGTGAGACGACGCGTGGACTCGACCAACCACTTGTCGCTTTCGAGTACGAGGTAGGCGGCCACCAACTCATCTTTGCCTCGGAAATGTGCGTACAGCGTGGCCTTCGCCACAAATGATTCGGCGATGACCCGGTCGATGCCGACCGCATGGATGCCCTGGGTGTAAAAGAGACGGCTCGCTACTTCGAGAATTCGTTGTTTGGGAGCCATGGTGGCGAGGTCAGCATTGCGTTGCACAATGCCACTGTACCTACTAGGGTGAACTAACAAGACAGAACTGTCTGTCTAACTCTTTTAGGGGAATGTTTAAATATGTCCAGTGACTTGACGACGGAACTGAAGCGCTACAACGAGTCGGCTCGAGAGAGAATTCCCGCCCCGGTTCTTGCGGTCATGGACGGTGCCACCGGTTCACTTCGCAAGTCGGGTCTGGTCGAACGTAGCCTCGCGATTGGCGCGCTCGCGCCTGACTTCGTGCTCCCAGATGCGAATGGTCATCAGGTCGAGCTGTCCTCGCTGTTGAGCGCCGGACCCGTAGTGTTGGTCTTCTACCGCGGCGGCTGGTGCCCATACTGCTCGATGGAGTTGCGCGCGTTACAGGCCCGACTAGGCGAGATCACGAGCGCGGGTGCCACTTTGGTGGCGGTCTCTCCTCAGACCCCGGATGCCTCCATGTCAACGCTCGAGAAACTGGAACTGTCCTTCCCAGTACTCTCCGACGTGGGTAACGAGGTCGCCCGTTCGTACGGCCTCGTCTTCAGCCTGCCCGAAGACCTTCGAGAGGTCTACTCCGGTTTCGGCCTCGACCTGCCTGCAGCAAACGGTGATGACACCTTTGAACTTCCCATCCCCGCGACCTACATCATCGATTCCTCTGGCAAAGTCGTGTGGCGATTCGTCGACGCTGACTACACCAAGCGAGCCGATCCGGATGACGTGATTGCCGCGCTGGCCTCATTCTGAGAAGATCGGGTGGGGTGGCGCTCGTGCTCGGCGCGTCGTCGCGCACGAGTTGAACGCCTCGACGGAGTCCCGAGAGAGTGGACGCCGCGCATCACCGGATGTGGAACAACCGTCACACGGAATATAGAGAGGTAACACGTATGACCAACGCGAGCGGACCAACAGCGACGGGCCAACTGGAAGCCGTGGTCTTTGACGTCAACGAGACACTCACCGATCTGACTCCTCTCAAAGAAGTCTTCACCGACATCGGACTCGATCGATCGCTCCTGCGGTGGTGGTTTGCGGTGTTACTGCGTGATGGTTTCGCCCTGGCTGCGTCGGGTGACCCTGCAAAATTCTCTGAACTCGCCCTGACCGCGCTCTATGAGGTGGGGGTGGATGGGGGCCACACATTGCCCGAGGGGGCTGGCGAACTTCTGTTGGCGGCATTCGCAAAAGTTCCCCTTCATCCCGACGTGTCGCCTTCGCTCGACAAACTTCACGCCGCGGGTGTTCGAGCTTTTGCGTTGACCAACGGCAGCGCTGCGCCGGCCCGTCAGATCCTCGAGGCCGGCGGTGTCCTCGATTCGTTCGCCGAGGTCCTCTCCGTCGACGACGTTGGTCACTGGAAACCTCGATCAGAGGCCTACGAACTGGCAATTGCGGTGGCCGGTGTTGCACCCTCTCGCTTGGCAATGGTGGCGGTACACCCGTGGGACCTCCATGGAGCGTCGTGCGCGGGATTCTCGACCGGATGGGTGAACCGCGAGCAACGCTCCTATCCCGGGGTATTCCGATCGCCCACGGTCCAGTCCCACGATCTGGTAGGTGTCGTTGAGAGACTCCTTTCGCTCGAGCACCCTGTTCGATGACGCCACGTTGAGCCGAGGAAGCGAGTTCTATGGTAATGACCGGCATCTCTGCGAGAGGTGCGATCTGTCTTCGTGTCCCAAGAAGTGACTGACGGTTTCTTGACCCACAGACCATTCTCGAGCTCGTCGCTTCACAGCGGTCCTCGTAGGTGGTCGCTCGGTGACGAGCACATCGTCTGGACATTCATGGGAACTGGGGCCGACGATCAACCGACGTGGAGCCGTCGACGTGATGTCGTTCCCGACCTCGTGTACGAACTCTGAGTTTGTTGCTCGACTCGCGAGTCAAGTGATGAAGCGACGACGCCCATCCAGGGATAAAGCGTCGCAAAAAGCCAACCGTGGCTCGTCGGCCAACGAGGGAATCGTCGCGATTTCTATTGGTCACCTTTGGGGCGGGGCGGAATCTGCTCGTCCCCTTTCAGCAACGATCTCGAGAGATTTTCATCTCACCGTTCGGACCACGAGCGCCATCACCGTGACGTCGACGAGGCGAGTTGGCCGAGGATGGCCAGGTCATCGGGCGTGCCGAGGACCATCAGTCGGTCTCCCGGCTGGATGATGGTATCGCCGTTCGGGCGAATGACGTCGCTCCCGCGCTCGATCGCCGTGATGAGGACGCCACGGGGGATCGCCGCCGAGCGCACCGGCGCCTGGTCGATCGAGGAATTCTCGGCGACGAGCACTTCGGAGATCCCGGTTGTTCCGCCAAGCTCGGAGATGCGTCGCAGGTTGGCCTGCATTGATCGACGGTAGTTGCGCACGATGTCCGAGATGGAGACGGTGCCCACCACATGCCGGTCGTCGTCGATGACGGCGGCCCACGTCTGTGGTGTTGAGGTGAGGGTCTCGAGCACCACGTTGAGGTGGACCGACCGGTG
>JABEUQ010000042.1 GCA_013044265.1 Acidimicrobiaceae bacterium | reverse complement strand
TTTTAGTGAATCAAAACTATCTGCCCCTTACATTCGGTGTGACAATCGCTGGTAAACCTCCAGATCGGGCTGTATTTTTGCATGATTGTGCAGAAAATATGACGAAAAAGTCACAATGTTCGACTTGAGGGCCTCGCTCCAGATCCCGAGCGACGTTGTCATTCATTGTGATGTGATCTCGGAGAGGTTCACCGCGATATCAACGTGATGAACTCCGTCGAAGTAAGAGGGCCATGCTTCGGTCTTTGTGATGCTGAGCGAGGCGTGAAACCTACGGTTGTTCGTGCTCAATGTCGGAAGATAGCGACGGGACAATGCGGGGAAGTTCTTCGAGCCATGACGCGACCGTGGCTTCGAAGAGAAGTCCGAAGCGCACGGTGGCGATTTCAAACGGGTCATGATTGGCCGCGGTCATGTCGGCATTGAGTTGCGTGTAGTACTCGTGCTTGGCTCGGTGGCGCACTTGGAATTCATCGAGGAGTTCGCGCAATCGCTGCGGAGTCAGAGCACTGCCGAATCGAATTGTCAACAGGATCGGAAAGCGAATCACTTCTTCGGGCGGTCCGGTCTCGAGCCAACTGTTCAGTGCAATTTCTCCGGTGGGAGTGATGGAGAACTCACGACTCGATCGAGGGCCCACGGGTCCGCCCTTCACGAGTCCAGACTTCTCGAGATCCTTCAGTTCGCGGTAGACCTGACTGCGGGTCATTGTCCAGAAGTCGCCGATGAGAATGTCCGCTTGACTTGATAGCCCGTTGCCATTGATGGGTCCGACCTGAGACAGGAGACCGAGCATGGCCGCTGCCGTCGCGTTCAGTGAGCCTTGACTATCCACAGTGGACAGTGTACGTTCTTGGCTATGAATTCGGCCCAATCTCCGGTGGCGATTGAGGTCAAGGACCTCACCAAAAACTATGGCACGAATGCAGCGCTGCGGGGAGTGAGCTTGGAGATTCGTCAAGGCGAAATCTTCGCACTCCTCGGACCCAACGGAGCAGGCAAGACCACTTTTGTGGAGATTCTCGAAGGTTTTCGCCACCGTGACGGTGGTGATGTTCACGTATTTGGCATCGACCCAGATCACCAGCCCATGGCGCTTAAAACCCGAGTCGGGATCGTCCTGCAATCGAGTGGAATGGATCGGTATTTGAATGTCGCTGAATCGGTGGCGATGTATTCGAGTTACTACCCACACCCTCGACCAGTTGACGAGATTCTGGCGCTAGTGGGTTTAGAGGCCAAGAGAAACGAGCGAGTCCTTCGTCTGTCGGGGGGCCAGCAGCGGCGGCTCGACGTCGCTATTGCCCTCGCGGGTAACCCCGATCTGCTGTTCCTCGACGAGCCGACGACGGGATTTGATCCGAGCGCACGACGAGAAGTGTGGGAAGTAATTAAGAATTTGCGTGGGCTGGGTAAGACCGTGGTGTTAACCACGCATTTTATGGATGAGGCGCAGTACTTGGCGGACCGGCTAGCAGTAATCGCCTATGGAAGAATCGTCGCCGAGGGCGACCCCGCAACGCTGGCTGGACGTGACCGTAGGTTGGCCACCGTGCATTTCTCCTTACCAGCGGGTGTTGCACCGCCACCTGAATTTGGTTTCAACGAGAAGGCCAACAATGTGTTCGAAGTGAGTTCCAAGCAGGTGGCCCAGGACCTTTTCAACTTGACATCATGGGCACTGAGTGTGGGCGTGGACCTGGCGGATCTTCGCGTGGACCGTCCTACTCTCGAGGATGTATATCTGGAACTCACCGCCGAAGTAGATGATTCGAATGTGCTCGCGGTGAGGTCATGAATTCGATCGCTATGTTGCAGAACCAAGTGAAGTACGTGAACAAAGCGTTCTGGCGAAATCCGGCGTCGGCATTCTTTACCTTTGCCTTCCCGCTCATGTTTTTGGTGATTTTCACGTCCTTGCTCGGTCATCATTCGATCAAGGTGTCACCCACTCGCTCGGTCGATCTGTCGACCTACTACGTCGTGTCGATGGCGGCGTACGCGGTTATCTCCGCGTGTTACAACAACATCGCAGTCGGCTTAGCAATACAGCGCGACTCAGGAGTGCTGAAACGCACGCGCGGCACCCCTATTCCCGGGGGCATATATATTCTGGGTCGCCTGGTGCACGCGATATTCGTTTCGGTGATATTGGTGGCTATTACGGCGGCGTACGGCACACTCTTTTATCACGCGTCGCTGCCAACGGGTTGGTCGCTGGCGAAGTTCCTCTTGATGTTGATTGTGGGTGCCTTGACTTTCTGTGCACTGGGTTTCGCCGTCACATGTCTCATACCGAACGCCGATGCGGCCCCGGCCATCGTGAACGCGAGCATCCTTCCGTTGTTATTTCTCTCGGGCATTTTCATTGCACTGAGCTCTAACGCGCCAACATGGATGGTGTGGGTGGCACGCATATTTCCCATCCGCCATTTTGCACTCGGCATGCAGGCCGGATTCGTAGGGACGACCTTCAACTGGATGGACGTGGTGATCGTCGCTGCCTGGGGTCTCGGTGGATTTCTCGTTTCCTACCGATTCTTCTCGTGGGAACCCCAACGATGAGGGCCTAATTAGTCGCTACGTTCTCCATGGCGTTCAACGCATCAATCGCAGAAGTAATCGCAGAAATATTCCTGCGTGCAACGCTTATCTGATACTCCGGAGCTACCGGGAGTGATTGATTCTGCTGGCGCCTTCCTATAACGTGCCACACACCACGGGCGGGGGCATTTCCGTGATTGAAGTACATGTGGGGACGCGACGCATCGAACTGCAGAGAGTCTCCGGGTGTCAATACGTAGGTCTCAAATTCGAGTTGAAGGGTAAGTTCGCCTTCGATGAGATAGGCGTATTCGTGACCACCGTGTCGCATCAATTTTCCTTCGATAGAACTTGACGCTCCGGGGCTATAGGTCACGAGAATGGGCTCCGTCAGGGCATCATCGCTGATTGCCAGTCGTTCCCAGATGACCCCATTGTCCATCTCTAGTCGCGGATTGTCTTGGCCACGCTGAATGGGTCGCTGGTGATCTCGACGCGACATTCCTGCGCTCGGGGAGTGCGAATAGTCCTCAGCCCCGACTTCTAGGTCGTTGGCGAGCAACTCGTCAATCGACAGACCCAAAAAGTTACTCAGAGTGTAGAGAGTCGAGACTGATGGTTGGGTCTTGCCGGTCTCCACTTGCGATATTAGAGAAGGAGAAAGACCGACCTCGGTGGCGAGACTGCGCAGGCTCATCGAGCGCTCGACTCGTGCCTTACGTAGAAGGGCTCCAATCTCAATTGTCATGATCCCGCCCGCTGTCTGGAAGTTCAATAATGCTTTAACCACTGTGTACTCTATGCCAACATTTTCACGATTGTCATGAAATCGTCAATATTGACAAATAAGGACATTTAGGCTGTGGTGCTGAATTTCGGGGGTAATCTCAACTTTTATCGTGTTCAAAAATTTTAGAAATATCGAACACGCTGTTCGCTAATTGTGTACACTCCTAAACAGTTTTTATTCAGAACTACTTCTCAGGGGGGTCCCAAATGGGCGACACGTACAAGGTAAATATCGACGAAGTTATTGCTCAGCCGGACTTGGGGCCCGATGCTGGTTGGGTCGGTATGACCGTACAGTTCTTGATCGATGCGCTCAATGGCGGATCAGAGAATTTCGTATTTGGTCGCGCGCGATTCGCCCCCGGCCAGAGTGAGCATCAGTGGCACCGCCACGAAAATGCAGAGGAGTTTGCCTACATCACGAAAGGTGAGGGCATTGTGCTCGATGGCGACAACGAGATTCCTGTGAAGGTTGGCGACATCGCATTTCACAAGAAGGGCGAGTGGCACGGTTTTCGCAATACCTCGGACACAGTAGAGGCTGAAATGATCTGGGGCTGGGCTGGCGCGGCGTCGAAGTCGCAAGCCGGTTATGAATTGCGTTACCCGGACCGCACGCCGGGCCACCGTCACGATCACTAGG
This sequence comes from Acidimicrobiaceae bacterium, assembly GCA_013044265.1. GTDB lineage: Bacteria > Actinomycetota > Acidimicrobiia > Acidimicrobiales > RAAP-2 > RAAP-2. The sequence continues at coordinate 33,964 of JABEUQ010000042.1, read as the reverse complement.
TCGAACTGTGATGTGACTCCGCGTCGTGTTCTCTTTTTGAGACTACGTGGGGAAGTGGAGTCACCAAAGTAGTGCCGCATAAGAAGTGTGAAGTCGTAATGCAGTGAATGGGCCTTGGGGGGGTACGGTGCGAGAGCTGGTCAATCGGTGGGGGAAGTCGAGCGCGATTGTCGTTGCGACGGTTCTTCTCGTCCTGGCGGACGTCATCTTTGAACCTTCGGCATTACACAAAGGTGCGCTGGCCTACGTGTGGCCATTTAGCGCAGTGCTGATTATCGCTGCGCTGGGTCAGACTTTGGTGATTCAGCAACGTGGTATTGATCTCTCGATACCTGGATACATGTCGTTGACCGTCATCGTGGTTACTCACATGCCCAACGGGAATTCGTCGAAACTCTTTCAGGCGATCGTACTGATATTCGTCATCAATATTCTGGCTGGGCTCTTCAGCGGATTCATGGTTACCAAAGTAGGCATGTCTTCGATCGTCCAGACGCTGGGTATGAACGCGATTCTCTACGGCATTGACATTGCGATCTCACACGGGACACCCACCCAAACGACCACCGCGTTGCAGGATTTTACGGCGAAGAGTTTTCATAGCATCCCAATTACATTCTTTATCGCATTGGTCATCACTGCAATTGTGGCCTTTGTGATGAAGAAGACGATCGCTGGTCGACGTTTCGAGGCTAGCGGTGCGAGCGATGCGGCGGGAGTGGCGGCGGGTATTCGAACTGATCGTTTCCAAATCTCGGCCTACGTCGGGGCTGCCATCTTGTACACGATTGCGGGTATTTTGCTCGCGGGCATCGTTTCGCAACCAGATGCCTTTTCGGGTGACGCGTATCTACTGTCGTCGGTGGCGGCGGTGGTGTTGGGAGGAACCTCTCTCTTGGGCGGGTCGGGTAGCGCTGTGGCCACCGCCGTTGGCGCTTTTTTCTTGATCATGCTCCAGCAGTTCATCTTGGCCACGGGAGCGAGTGCCGCAGTGCAGGACGTTGTCGAGGCCACAGCTCTCGCGGTGGGTGTGGGTATTTATGGATTCCGCTCACAAAGCGCACTGTTGATTGGCAACATACGCCAGCGGATGAATTCTCGATCGTCGAAGAAGTCGGGGTCGACGTCTCGCGTGGAGGTCTCGTAATGGCTCGTTCCCACGACACCATCTACATGTTCTTTTTAGCTAGAGGGGGAGAGCTACTTCGATAGCAAAAAGAGACAGACCATCACGCAGTTCAGAAAATCTTCAAACCAAGAGAAGTATCGAAGTATCCAACAATAAATAAGACCTCAAAAGGGGGGGAAATGAAAGTAACAAAGATGAAGACCCGGTCGCGCAAAGGAGTTGTCGCTTCGGTGGCGTTCGTCGTTGCGTTATCGGGTTCGGCCGTCTTAATGGCCGCTCCGTCGGGTGCTGTCGTGAAGTCTCACGCGACCAGCATGTCGTGGTGCGGTCCCAAGAAGGCGTCGATCGCCCTTGCGGACGGATTCGGTGACAACACCTGGCGCGAAATTACTCGCTACTCAGCTGTTGTTGCCGCTGCGCAGTGCCCGAGCGTGACCAAGTACGTCTACACCAACGGTCAGGGCAACACTCAAAAGGCCATCTCGGACATCAACTCGCTGGTCTCCCAGGGCATTACGGCGATTGTGGACTTCCCCGACGCGGGTCAGGCAATGTTGCCGGCACTCACCAAGGCGTACAAGGCGGGTACCATCGTGGTTCCTTACCGTGTCTCACCTGGCGGAACGGCAGGCGTCAACTACAACGCATTCGTCTCGACGAACTTTGTCTCTGCCGGTGTGCTGTGGGGCAAGGATGTTGCGGGCGCACTGAAGGGCAAGGGTAACGTGGCCTTCTTGTCGGGCCCCGCGGGTAACTCGCAGGGCCTCCAAGAGCTCCAGGGGATCAAGAGCGTCTTCAAGAGCTACCCGGGCATCAAGATGGTCGGCCAGGCACCCTTCAATGTGACCAACTGGGACTCCGCTACTACCGTGTCGGTCGTCGCCGCACTATTGGCGAAGTACAAGATTGACGCGGTTATCTCGGACTACGGTACGGCGCTCGCTGGGGCTTTCCCCGCGTGGAAGTCGGCTGGTCAGAAGATTCCGGTTATCGCGACCGAAGACGGTAACTCGGTGGGCTGTGCCTACACCGCGAACCACGCCAGCGACCCTGCTTTCAAGTTGTTCACGGTCTCTTCGCAGACCTGGATGGTTGAGTACGCGATTCGTTACGCCGTGGCCCTGGCCACTGGTGGGGTAAAGCCCACGTTGACCGTGCCCCAGCAGAACTACGAGAATTCGGTGACCGACAACCCCGCAGCTCCGACTTGCATTTCGTCGCTGCCGGCCACGGCCATTGACTCATCGGGTCTCACCGCTGCTCAGCAGAAGTCGGCGCTAGCCGGTGTCATTCCGACCCTGACGTCGCTGCGTAAGTAGTAGAGAAGTCCAAGAAGTAGTACTAGGGAGCTAGACGTATGACTGTCAATGACACGATGAAGCCGACCCTCCGGCTCACCAACGTCTCGAAGCGTTTCGGGGGCGTCGCCGCTCTCGACAACGTGACCTTCGAGGTATTGCCTGGAGAGATCCACGCGCTGTTGGGAGAGAACGGTGCCGGTAAGTCGACATTGATGGCGATCTCAGCTGGTTCCCTGCAACCAGATGAGGGATCGATTGAGGTTCTCGGCCGAGTGGTCGAGAACCTCAATCCCCTCATGACTCACCGCATGGGTATTTCAATCGTGTACCAGCACCCTGCGTTAGCACCGGACCTTACGGTCTACGAAAACTTGGCGATGGCCCTCCCAGACCACGTTCGCCGATACGATTCAGCCACCAAGGAGTTTGTCGCTCAACAACTACTCGACGTCGGATTCCACACTTCGATATTCGAACGTGTCTCGGATCTCACCGTGGTTGAGCGGCAGCTCCTTGAGATTGCTAAGGCCCTCATGGCTCAACCCAAGGTTTTGATTCTCGACGAGCCCACTGCCGCGCTTGGTGCTCGCGAGACCGACATGCTCTTTGAGCGCGTGCGCTCCCTCGCCGCGCAGGGGGTGTCGATCGTCTACATCACGCACCGCCTTGTCGAAGTGCGAGCAATTTGTGACACCGTATCGATTCTCCGTGACGGCGAAGGAAAGGGCTCCTTCAAGGTGTCCGAAATTTCCGACACCGAGATACTTCAGCGTATTGTCGGTGCCAACGTCACACAGGAGTTCCCGCCCAAGCACGAGGGCGCTACGGGCAATAAGGTTCTCGAAGTTCATGGGCTCTCGGGGCGTGATTTTCGCGATATTCACTTCGACGCTCTCGCTGGCGAGATTGTCGGTATCGGTGGGATCGTCGGCAATGGACAAAGCCAATTGCTGCGCGCCCTCGCGGGTGTCGAACGTTCTTCTGGTCAAGTCTTGCTGAACGGACACGCGCAGAGATTGCGAAATTCATCCTCGGCGTTGCAGTCAGGCATTGTCTACCTCTCGCCGGATCGTCTCAATGAAGGACTTTTCACTTCGATGTCGATTCGAGAAAATTCAGCGATTTCCTCGATCAAAATGTTCTCGCGCGCCGGTGTCGTGAGCCGACGTCCCGAGGCCTCGGCGGTCAAGGCAGAAGGTGCACAGTTGGCCTTGAAGGCCAAGTCGATTGAGTCAAACGTTCTGTCACTCTCGGGTGGGAACCAGCAAAAGGTGCTTTTCGCTCGCGCACTTTTGAACCCCAATATGAAAGTGCTTCTCGCTGATGAGCCGACACAGGGCGTCGACGTGGGGGCACGCGCGGAGATCTACAAGATTTTGCGTCGTATTGCAGATTCGGGCGTAGCGGTCATCGTGGTGTCCTCTGATGTGCGTGAGTTGAACGGACTTTGTGATCGGGTAGTTGTCATGTCGTCGGGTAAGAAGGCACACGAGTTCGCAACCGATGAGATTACTCAAGAAGGAATTACTCGTGCGATTTTGACGGCGACAAAACACGATGAAGAAGTCGCAGCCGTTGAGACGAAGGAACCGCACTCTCGTGGTGCCGGAGCGATGGTGAAGCGCTTCATCCGTGGTGACTTTGGAGCTTCATTGGTATTGGCGGTGCTGGTGGCCGCCATTGGTACGTATACGTATATACATAGTCCTCGTTTCCTGGGCCACTTCAATCTCAACGGACTTTTTCTGCTGATCGCGGAGCTGGGATTTATCGCAGTAGGTCAATCCTTTGTGATTATGACCGGAGGTATTGACTTGTCCGTTGGTCCTCTCGCGGGACTCACTGCGGTGATTGGATCAGTATTCGAGACGAACGCCAAGGATCCCTCGTCCATCATTTGGGGTTTCGTGATTATGGTCGTCGTCGCGTTGGTAGTGGGTTTCTTGAACGGGTTGCTCGTCCTATCCAAGATTTTCACGCCGGTGGCTGCAACCCTGGTCTCTTACATTGGGCTCCAAGGGGTCTCACTCTTGATTCGCCCACAGCCCGCTGGCTATATCTCATATTCAGTGATGAACTTCATTCAGGGGGGTATCTTGAATGTCCCCTACGCCCTGATCGTTCTAGTGGTCTTGGCGATAGTTCTTGACTACGGCCTCCGACGTCGCAGTTGGGGCCGACGCCTTCGCGCAACGGGTTCGGAATATCTCGCGGCCTACCGTCTTGGTGCCAAGCCTGGCGTCACGTTGGTACGGGCCTATATGGCGAGCAGTCTCTTCGCTTGCTTCGGTGGCATGATGTTGATGGCGCAAATTGGTGTCGGTGACGCCACACAGGGTGTCAGTTTTACTCTGACAGCGGTCACGGCGGTGGTGCTGGGCGGCACCAGTGTCTTTGGTGGCCGGGGCACTTTCATTGGTGTTGTTTTGGGGTCGATCCTCATCACTGAATTATTCAACGTGGCGACCTTTCTCGGACTGTCCGAGTCGTACCAGTACTGGTTCCAGGGCGCGCTGATTTTTGTAGCGGTGGGTGTGTACGCCTACGCCCGCAAGAATTCCGGGGGGGCTCAGCGTTCATTTCGCCGTCGTCTCAAGGCCATCAGCTGATGGTGTTAACCCTCAAGATTCAAGGAGCAAGGTAATGAAGGCAACGGTTTTTACGCAGAAAGATGTCATCGCGGTCCAGTCTCGAGATGTACCCACTATTGGGCCTGATGAGGTCTTGGTGAAGTCGCGCATGGTTGGTGTGTGTCACTCCGATATTGAACTCCTCGAGGGTCGATACATACTGCCCTTCTCCTACCCAATAGTTCCGGGACACGAGTGGGCTGGGGAAGTCTTCGAAGTGGGCTCGGACGTCGCTGGATTATCCCAAGGTGATCACGTGGTGGGTGAATGTGTTGTCGGTCCCGGTGGTAAAGACCACTTCGGATTCACCATCTCAGGTGCGATGTCCGAATACTTCGTGGTGAAGGGAGAGTGGCTGCACAAGGTGCCATCTTCTATGAGTTGGACCCAAGCCGCTCTGGTCGAGCCGTTCTCGGTGGCTTATAACGCCACCTTCACTGGACGGGTCGACCCCGCGGACCGTGTCTGCGTGATCGGCGGCGGACCCATTGGTCTCATGACAGCCCTAGCAGCTAAGGGGCGTGGAGCAACGGTCGCCCTTTACGAACCCCAAGCATTCCGCCGTGAGAAGGCACAAGAACTTGGTATTGTCCACACCTTCGATCCGTCATCCGCTGCCGACCTCGCGACCGGGTTGGCCTTGACGGATGGCGACAACTTTGACGTGGTATTGGAGACCGCGGGACGTCCCGCAGCCATGGCCACAGCGCTGGAGTTGGCGGGACACTCAGCGAGGGTGGTCTACGTGGGAATCGACGTGGGCGGTAGTGCCTCGGCTCAACTTGGCCTCATCCAGGCCAAATCACTCGAAGTACGCGGGATCATTGGCTCGATGGGTCTTTGGCCCCAGACCATTCGGTTTCTCAGCTCCGGGATTGTTGACCCCACCGGCATCGTGTCGCACCACGTGGGCCTCGACGAAGCCTCAGAGGCCTTTGGTCTCGCGAAAGCGGGTGGGACGACGACCAAGGTGCACGTGGAGCTGAACGCATGAAGGCGGCTATGTATTACGGTCCCCGTGACATTCGCATCGAGGATGTCCCGCACCCGGGTGCCCCAAAAGTCGGTGAAGTGTTGATTCGGGTTCTGATGGCAGCTATTTGCGGTACGGACTCTGCCGAATGGGATCATGGTCCGATCTTGGCTGTGCCACCGGTGATCTTGGGACACGAATTTGTCGGTGAGGTGGTGTCCATCGGTGACGGTGTCATTGATTTTGCGCCAGGTGACCGTGTCGTGAGCGGTGCAGGAGTTTCTTGCGGTCAATGCGAGTGGTGGCGCGAGGGGCGAACCAACCTTTGTGAGAACTACTACACCCTCGGTCTTCACCGCAATGGTGGACTAGCGGAGTACGTGATGTCGCCGGCGGCAATTTGTCGTCATGTCCCCTCGGAACTTCCTGATGTCGCTGCTGCGATTGCCCAGCCTTTCGCGGTGGCGTTGCACGGCCTACGCCGCGCCAAGGTGAAGAGTGGATCAGCGACGGCAGTGATTGGTGTCGGTGGCATTGGTGGGTTCTTGATCGCCGGTGCTGCGGCGCGCGGCGCCACACCGCTCATTGCCATTGACATTGACCCAGAGCGCCTTGAGGGCGCACTCACGTTGGGTGCCACTCATGTGATCAATGCCGGGACCGAAGATGTGGTGACGCGAGTCAGAGAGTTGACTCACGAATTTGGCGTGCACTGCGTGGTTGAAGCGACGGGGACGTCGGGCAGTCCACAGCTAGCCCTCTCCATCGTTCGTCGCGGAGGTGACGTACTGATTTTGGGTCTGCACAAGGGAAGCAGAGAGCTGGACTTGCTGGCATTCACGACTCAAGAGATCGACCTGCATGGGACATTGGCACACGTCTGCGCCGAGGACATACCCGAAGCCTTGCAGATCTTGTCACATTCTTTGCTGGCGGAGCACGCACTAGACCAAATCATCAAGCTCGACGACTTGATGGAGCAAGGCATCATGCCACTTGTCGAACGTCGCGCTCGCGGAAAGATTGTCGTCGACGTTGCAGGTTCGCTCGAAGCGAGTTCATAACTCTATGGGGAGGTTGAGATGTTGAAGGCACAAAGTCACGTGGGCATCACGGTGAAAGATTTGGACGCTTCGGTCTATTTCTACCGCGACTTACTGGGGTTAGAGATTGGCACAGAGCCCAGTCCCGTGTTTGATAATGAAGAGCTGGGAGCAGCCGTCGGCGTTCCGGGAGCTTCATTGCGACAGGTATGTCTGATTTTGGGAGATACGTACTTGGAGCTTCTCGAATACAAGACGCCCCCATCGCAGACGTCAGCACCGCTGTTGTCGCACAACATCGGTGCTTCGCACATCGGTTTCGAGGTTGACGAGATTTTTGCGGTGAAGGCCGAGCTCGAAGCAAAAGGCATCATTTTCTATTCCGATGTGAACATCGTTGACGAAGGAGTGTTAGCTGGTTGGCGCTGGGTCTATTTCTCTGATCCCGATGGCTACCCGTTGGAACTCATTGAGTACGCCTATAGCCGTCCAGAGGAGGACGTTAAGGCGGGTATCGCCAATTACTTGACTCATCGTCCACACTTTCACCACTAGAGAACAATGACCCGTCACATCGACATCCAAGAAAGCGAGATCTAATCATGCAGGCAGCGGTATTTCACTCCAGAGGAAGCATTACGGTTGATGAGGTCGTCGAGCCACGCAATCCCGGACCAGGTGAAGTGTTAGTACGGCCTCAGTTGTGTGGCATCTGCGGTACTGACCTTCACGAATACACTGACGGACCCATAGTGATTCCGGTGGAGCCCCACCCACTGAACGGTTCGCGAGCTCCCCAAATCCTGGGTCACGAGTTCTCGGCCATCGTCGAGGAAGTGGGCGCCGGCGTCACCAATGTGCGCGCAGGCGATCTCTGTGCAGTGATGCCGCTGATCTATTGCGGTGAATGCGATCAATGTCGACGCGGCGCCAACCACTTATGTCGAACCATGGCGTGCACGGGCCTGTCGGCACAATGGGGCGGTTTGGCCGGCCAGGCAATCGTCAAGGCGTCACAACTGGTGCCCATTCCCGAGGGCGTTAGTGCCCTGCAGGCAGCACTGATTGAGCCGTCATCGGTGGCGGCTTATGGGGTTGATCGAGGGCACCTCCAGCCCGGCGAGACGGTGTTCGTCACAGGCGCTGGCCCCATTGGTTCGCTGGCCACCATGTACGCCCTCGCCGGTGGGGCTCGCCGCGTAATCATCTCGGAGTCCGATCCCGTTCGACTCGAGCGAGCGAAGGCACTCGGGGAAGGATTGGGCGAAGTCATTGGCGTCAATCCGGTGCAAGAGGATCTGGCCGGCGTTGTAAGCCGTTACACCTCTCGTTTAGGAGTGGACTTGGCCATTGAGTGTGCCGGTAAGGAAGCAGCACTGCAAGCTTGCATGGAAGCAGCCAAGCCAGGTGGCCGTGTCGTCCAGACCGCTCTCCATGTCAAGCCCGCTTCTATTTCAGCGGAGATGCTGGCCCTCAAGGACTTGACCCTAACGGGTACCTGGTGCTTTCCGGTGTACGACTTTCCTCGTGTAGTTGGTCTCGTGGCCACTGGGCGCTGGCCCGTCGAGCGAGTGGTGTCCTCGGTGATTCCCTTGACCCAGGTGGTGCAAGCTGGCTTCGAGTCTCTGATCCGCCGCGGCAGTGGTGAAGTCAAGGTCTTGGTCGAGGTGGCTCAGTGACCAAACTCGGGGTCTGGTACGACTTTCGTAATCCGGTCGAATACGCCATGCCGTGGCGTGACCTCTATACCGGCCTGATCGATCAAGCCGTCCATGCCGAGGAGATTGGCTTTCACTCCATCTGGGTGTCCGAACATCACTTTCTCGACGAAGGTTACCTGCCAGCGCTCGCACCGATGCTTGCAGTACTCGCTACGCGAACTAAGGACATCAAGTTGGGCACGGCAGTGTTACTCGCACCCTTGCACCATCCGCTGCGCTTGGCTGAAGATATGGCCTTCATCGACCAGCTCTGCGGCGGTCGCCTTGAACTGGGCATCGCCCCGGGCTACCGCCCGGAAGAGTTCCGGGTGATGGGAATCCCTAAGACCCAACGGGGCAAGCGCACGGACGAGACGATCGAACTCTTGCAACTGGCTTGGAAGGGTGAACGATTCAGTTACGAGTCAGAGCACTTCAAATTCGATGACGTGATAGTGGCGCCTCCACCCTTTACCGTCGGCGGGCCTCCCCTTTGGATTGGTGGAAACTCAACTGCGGCCTCCTTTCGCGCGGCGAAATACGGGTGTGGTTTTATGCCCGACTCGGGTGCAGGCAAAGAGATCTACGACGCTTACCAGCAGAATTATCACGGCGCGCGTGCGCCACGACTGGCCACCAACCGGGTCATCTTTGCCGCAGAGACGCACGACAAGGCCTGGGAACTGGCGGGCGAATCTTTGCTCTATCAGTTCAATGGATATCGCAAGTGGTTTGGTGACGCGGGAGATGCGGACACGCATGGTGCCGCTTTGACGGACTATCGGGAGTTGAACGGATCGTTCTACTTCGTCGGTACACCCGACGAGATCATCGAGAGTATTCAAGCTGCTGAGTCCCAGTTCGGTTTCGAAGAATTGATTTTCTGGGCGCGTCCGCCAGGGATGCCCATCGACGTTAGTACGAAATCACTCGAACTTATTGCCAAAGAAGTGTTGCCGATCGTTTCGGCGAAGTAGGAGTAGGGGGACTGAATGTCAACAGGGCAACTAGCGGGCAAGGTAGCGCTGATCACCGGAGGAGCTTCGGGAATCGGTGCAGGCGTGGCCGCGGTTTTCGCATCCCAGGGCGCGCACGTCGTGATTGGTGACTTGAACGGTGTGGCGGCAGAGGAATACGCGGCGTCCCTAGGCAAGGAAGGTCATCTTGCGTCGAATTACGCGCTCGATGTCACCTCGCGTGCGGACATTGACAAAGTTATGAAAAGCATTGAGGATTCCCTCGGCGGCGTGGACATTCTTGTGAACAACGCCGGCATCTCTTCAGTACGTGACTTCGTCGACATCACGGATCACGACTGGGACACGATGATGAACGTCAACCTAAAGGGAGTTGTCTTGACGACCCAGCGCGTCATTCCCCTCATGAAAGAACGTCGGTGGGGGCGCATCATCAACATCTCCTCCATGGCTGGTAAGCAGGGACTTCCGCGCCTAGCTCACTACTGTGCCACGAAATTCGGCGTCATCGGCATAACGCAGTCCCTAGCGTTTGAACTAGCCCCCTTTAATATCACGTCGAACGCGGTGTGTCCTGGCGTGGTGCGCACGCCACTCTGGGACGATGACGCTAATGGGATCTTGAACGATCTCGACGGGGAAAATGGTTGGAACTCTTTCGTCAATGGCATTCCACTGGGCCGTCCCCAGAGTCCCCAGGACATGGGTAACGCTTGCCTGTTCTTCGCGGCGCGATCGGGTGACAACGTCACTGGTGAGTCGATCAACGTCAGCGGAGGTCAGCAGGTTCATTGATGTGTCCACGAGATGCTCTCGCGGAAGTTGTAGACGAATTTTAGAAATCATTCAAGGAGGAAGAAATGTCACCAAAGACTTTTGGTATTAACGCTGTGGACTGGGAAGAGAGAGTTGATTTCGACCGCCTGCGTGATGAACGCTTGGCGAGTCTCAATGCTCACCTGAGCGCCAGCCACCTCGGCTCACTGCTCACTTTCGATTTCAACAACATTCGCTACATGACGTCGACACACATCGGCACATGGGCAATTGACAAGCTGATTCGATTTGCACTACTTCCACGTGGTGGCCAGCCGGTGGTGTGGGACTTCGGGTCGGCCGCCAAACACCACGTTCTCTACAATCCGTGGTTGGACCACGGATCAGGTGCGCACGATGATATCGAACCCGAGCACGGATCGCGTGCGGGGATCTCAACTCTGAGAGGGGCTTTCCACCCCGATGCTGGGATCGCCGAAGGTGTTGCCAAGGCGATTAAGCGGGAGCTCGATAAGTACGGACTGGCGAATGAGCCCCTAGGGGTCGACGTCGTCGAAGTACCTATCCTGATGGCCCTGAAGAATGAGGGAATTGATGTTGTAGATGGACAACAAGTCTTCCTTGAGGCTCGCCGGATCAAGACAATTGACGAAATCTCGTTGCTCACCACTGCTGCGTCGATGGTGGACGCCGCCTATGACGAACTGTATGGATTCCTGCGTCCCGGTGTGCGTGAGAACGAATGCGTTGGCCTCGTTTCAAAGGCCCTCTACGACATGGGCAGCGAGCACGTGGAGGGTGTCAATGCAATCTCGGGCGAGCGCTGTTCTCCACATCCGCACGTGTTCACTGATCGGCTATTGCGACCCGGTGACCCAGCCTTCTTTGACATCCTGCATTCATTCAATGGTTATCGCACTTGCTATTACCGCACCTTTGCCGTTGGCTCGGCTTCGGTGGCCCAGCGCGATGCGTACACCAAGTGTCGAGAGCTGATGGACAACGCTATTGACCTCGTGAAGCCAGGTGCCACGACTGCCGACATTGTCTCGGTGTGGCCCAAGGCACAAGAGTTCGGTTTCCCCGATGAGATGGCGGCTTTTGCACTGCAATACGGTCACGGTGTGGGGCTCTCGATCTGGGAGAAGCCCATCTTCTCGCGCCTCGTGTCGTTCGATTATCCCGAGGTTCTTGAAGAGGGCATGGTCTTTGCCCTAGAGACATATTGGCCCTCGGCCGATGGTTGGGGCGCAGCTCGTATCGAAGAGGAGATGGTCGTCACATCTACGGGTTGCGAGGTCATCACCAAATTTCCTGCAGAGGAATTGTTGGTGGCGGGCAAGCGTTACTGGACGGTTGATGGAACACTCAACACCACGCGCGACGCTCAGTCGCACATCAATACGCGCGCGTCGCGTCGCTCGTAGTGGACGCGCCAGAAACCGGTCCTGTCCTCTGTTCGCGGAGGACAGGACCGCTCCCCAGCCTTTTGTTCGAGCACCTCGATCGTTGAGACCCGTATTCGACACATGAATTCTTCCAGGAGAATAGGATCTTTGGCCCCCGAGGTCACTCAGCGGTTACCCTAGGGTAAAGCACGAGTGAGGAACGTACGTGTCGGACACCGCACCGTACTCGTAGCGTCAATGTTGGGCGAATCCATTTCCTTCGATACTGATCTCAAGCAACACGGCCCACGCCCAACAGCCCCCTCGTACGAGGGTGGTGGGAAATGCCTTGTGCGCCTAGGCGCCCGAGATACCCGGGGTCAATAGCCGGGTGGTGGTACTGGCGATCTTGGTGCATACCGAGATTTTGAGTGCGACGTACGTTGGGGATACGAAGGGGGCGAGTGACACGACGACAGCGCCTGCGTTCTTCGCCCGGCAAGTTCGTGCTGAGTAATTCCCCGTCTCAGTTACCCCAAATGCGACGCTGACCGAGTGACCTTGGGCGATGACGTGTCGTACGGGCATCTGGCCCATTGAAAGGTTGCGCGCCGCGGGACCAACACTACGGTTACTGCGCACCACCCCACCCAGGACGGGCTGGACCCTGGGCACTCCCGAGAGCACACAGGTGGTTCCGGTGTTGGTAAACACGATGGGGTAAAAAATCGTCCCCGCGGCACCCTGAGCCGTCCCAACCTTCACGGTGAGGTGAGGGAGAGAACAACTTCGGTTACCGGCGGCATCGGCAACGCTGGCGCCAAGAACCCCCGACATTACGGCGAGGCCGCTAGTGAGGAGACCGGCACTGAGCAGAACTCGTAAGGGCTTCATGTTCACCTCTCGTTCGCACCGACTTGAGAATACTGATGGTCAAAAGGTGGAGGCATCAATGACGAAGCGGTACTTGACGTCGCTCGCTACGGTCCGCTCCCAGGCTTGGTTGATGTAATCGGCACTGATGACTTCGACTTGCGACGTGATGTCGTGTTCGCCGCAGAAATCCATCATCTCCTGCAGCTCGACCATTCCACCAATCTGCGATCCGCTGAGAGAACGCCGCTCAGCGAGCAAAAGGCCCTGGTTGATGGTGACGGGAATTCCCGAGAGACCGACGATGACGAGAGTTCCATCGAGGGAGAGCAACTTGAGGTAGGGATTCAAGTCAATGTCAGCCGAGGTGGCGTTGATGATGATGTCATAGCGACCCGCGTGGTGAGAAAGTACTTCAGGATCGGAAGTCACGACGAAATGATCGGCACCCAAGGCGGCAGCGTCGACGGCTTTGGAGGAGGAGTGCGAGAAGACCGTGGTGTCAGCGCCCATAGCGTGAGCGAACTGCACACCCATGTGACCCAGACCACCGAGTCCGATGATGGCAACCTTCTTACCTGGTCCGGCGCCCCAGTGCCGTAATGGCGAGTAGAGGGTGATGCCGGCACACAATAGCGGTGCAGCACCGGCGGGGTCGAGGGTCTCGGCCACGTGCACGGCGAAGTCCTCGTCGATGACGAAGTAATTCGAGTATCCGCCGAAAGCAATGGTCGTAGCGTCGCGCTCGTAACTGTTGTAGGTCGGAGTCATGCCCTCGCTGCAGTACTGTTGCAATCCGGCGAGGCAGTGCTCGCAGCGTCGACAGGAGTCCACAAATACGCCAACTCCAATACGTTGACCAACTGAGAAACGCGTGACGTCACTGCCCACTGCGGAGACGAGTCCGATGATCTCGTGACCGGGCACCATTGGAAAAGTTGATGCGCCCCACTCCTCGCGAGCCTGGTGAATATCGGAGTGGCAGATACCAGCGAAGAGCACGTCGAGAGCGACGTCGTGAGAGCGAAGCTCGCGCCGATCGAATTCGAAGGGGGAGAGGTCGTTTCGCGCGGCGTGCGCGACGTAGCCACGGGTATTCATGAAAACTCCTTACGAGGGGGGGGCGAGTAATTCTCATTTCACGCTAGTCACTGGAGCGTTGGCTTGGACACGGACGATTAAGTCTGGGAAGCGAGAAGCGAGAAGTGGGAAGCGCGGGAGTGAGTGTGGATTATGAGAAGTACTTTGATCGAGCGGGTAAATGAGGGGTTCTCTCGGGTGGCGTGAGTGTGTTGCCCATTGCGACGCCGTTCGGCGAGTTTCAGGTGGGGACGAAGCGTACGGGTACTGAACTCGCCGCAGGTGAGTACTGGCATTGTTCGGATGGCTCTCACATGGCCATGTATGACGATCAGGAGAGGTATTTCGAAGGACTGGTGTCATTTCTGGGCCGTCACGCGTAACGAAGCTGACACATCAAGTAACCCGTTTGAAATATAGGTCTTAGTAGAGTTAGTTGTCGTGCAGACTCCCGCTACGCCGACTACGGCGACTCTGCTCGTCACACCCCGTCGCGAAGTCCTACGCCACCTGGTCGTAGCATCGACTCCCGCACTCGCTATCTACACGGCCTCGCGCATCATGGTTGTGGTCACGCTGGCGCTAGTCGCCAAGGTGCGTCACCATGCCCTTGGACACTATTTGATGCGCTGGGATTCGCGTTGGTACATCCAAATTGCTCGGCACGGTTACGTGCACTCGATACCGAGAGGACACGGCAGTGTCGCCCAAGTGAATTTGGGTTTCTTTCCGCTGCTACCTATGTTGATGCGCGTTACCCACTGGATCACCCGTTTGGGCTTCGCTGCTTCGGGTGAGGTGGCGACATTCTTCATTGGGGCAGTCGCGGCGGTGGTGGTGTGGTGGTTGGTGCGCGATCACTATGGTGAGAAGGTTGCCACGCGGGCTACTGCTCTGGTGTTCTTCTCGCCCGCGGCGGTCGTGTTCAGTTTCGTCTACTCCGAGGGTCTAATTATCGCGCTGGCGTCAATCACGCTGCTCGCTCTTCACCGGCACCGTTGGATCCTCGCGGGAATTGCGGCGGCACTCGCTACCGCGTGCGATCCAGTGGCGAGCGCAATCGTCGCACCGTGTGCGGTCGCGGCCTATAGCGCCTGGCGCAGTGACCGTGACGCGCGAGCATGGTGGGCTCCGGCCTTGGCTCCGGTGGGCATTGGCCTTTTCTTCTTGTACCTCTGGATTCACACGGGCTCGCCGCTCAGTTGGTATTTAGCCCAGCGCGCCGGCTGGCAAGCGGGTCCGATGGGCACTGGAGTGTTTTACGCCATCTATCGGCTCTTCACCAGTGGGGTGCACGACCTCAACTCGCTCGTCAAGACCTCAGCCTTCATCGCCACGATTGGCATCGTGGTGCTCTGGCGACGTGTGCGCCCCCCTCTGACGTGGAGCGTGTACGCGGGAGCGGTACTCGTGTTCGGTTTCCTCTCTCCCATCGTGGGAATCTCTCCTCGCCTGATGTTGCGTGGTTTCCCTCTGTTCGCCATCGTGGCAGCCGGGGTTACGCGTCGACGGTTTGTCGCCATCTGGGTGCTGTCCGCACTCGCGATGTGCGCACTGAGCGTCGCGTCGACGTCCATTGCCTGGACTCCGTAGTGCGCTGGGCGATTACTGTGCGCACTGACGACGCGCGGGTGTCGCTTCCGACGCCGCGTCGGCCCTGGAGTGCGCCACAGGCCGTACTCGTCACGTTCTCACTCGTTACGGCCATATTGGGGTCGCTGGGATGGACTTTTCATCGTCGCCAAGTTGACATTCAGGTCTATCTCATGGGTGCGCGTCACCTCGCAAGCTCGCAGTTGTATTCGTTGTATTTGCCCGGCGTACATTTACCTTTCACCTATCCACCTTTCTCCACTTTGTTTTTCTGGCCCTTGACGTTGGTACCCACGGGCGTCGCCACGGTCGTGTGGGCAATCGTGAATCTCATGGCCCTGGTGATGATTATTGCGGTCACGCTCCTAGTTGTGCACCCTGAACAACGCGGCGATGACGTTGGTGTGCCCTGGGCAATGGTCGCCATGTTGGTGGGGCCCGCGGTTCTTCTCGAACCGGTGATGCTTGACATGAGTTTCGGTCAGATCAATTTAGTTCTAGCCGCACTCATTCTTCTTGACGTCACAACGCGCGTCAGCGTGGGTCATCGCACCTTGCCTCGAGGGATAGGCATCGGCATTGCGGCGGCTATCAAATTAATCCCGCTCATCTTTGTCCCGTTCCTGCTGGTGACGCGCCAGTTCCGCGCAGCCATGACCGCTCTGGTGAGTCTCGCACTTTGCACTCTGGCAGCCTTCGCTCTCAACCCATCGGCGTCAGCCGCCTTTTGGACTAAGTACGTCAACGATCAGGCCCGAATTGGTGCGGTCACGTACGTATCCAATCAGAGTCTCGAAGGGGCACTCGATCGAGTGACTCATCACCTTTGGTCATCGGGGGCGATGGAGTCATTGCAGGGAATGACCATCATCGTCGGTATCGCTCTGGCGTGGTGGGCGTGGCGTGCCTCGTCCACATTTTTAGCGACTCTAGTTGTTGCCGATACCGGGCTCCTCGCGTCGCCGATCACGTGGGCGCATCACATGGTGTGGATAGTTCCGTTGCTGATGTGGATGTGGTGGGGGAGTGACCGTGCCAAGAGCACCCGATGGTGGGCGTTGGGAGTGGCGGCTCTTTTCTACGTTGCACCCATGTGGACCGTGGCGCACGGGGCACCCTTCGACACTCACGAGCACGGTTGGACCATGCTGGCGGCCAACAGCTTCACCGTCGCTAGCGCGGCCCTGCTGGTGGCAGTGGCGTTCACCCTGCGCGGACGCGAGCACAACATCTAGAACTTGGCGGCGTGCACGATGCGAGGTGTCCTGAACTGGTCTCACGGGCGAAGGTGCGCCGGCCAACTGTCTGCATGGGCTCACCCACTCTGACCACCAAAAGTATTTTCGTGCGGTCCGGAATAAAACCCTTATAAATAAGTCTTTTTGAATCATGACTAATCCACTAAGATTTCATGATTAAGCGCTCAGGGTGGACGCGAGAGGAGCAGATTGTGTCGGACGGATCGAACGCGCTGGCAGCCGAGGAGGGCATCAAGCTCTCAAGCAAGAACTTGCGCGGGTCGCTGTTGGAGGATCTTGGTTCTTCGGAGCCCAACCTATCGGGCCACTCCGAGCATCTTCTGAAGTTTCACGGCATTTATGCTCAAGATAACCGTGACGTTCGCCGCGAGCGAGCACAAGCAGGTGAGCCCCTCGAGCACATCTTCATGATTCGCGTAGCGATTCCCGGTGGTCGACTGAGTTCGCGTCAATGGCTCTGCCTCGACGACATCGCCGAAGAACTGGCCGACGGTTCTATTCGCCTCACCACCCGCCAAGCCGTGCAGTTCCATGGTGTGCTTAAGTTCAGTCTGCAATCGCTGTCGGCGCGTTTGCACTCGCACGCCTTGACGTCCTTCGCCGCGTGCGGTGACGTAGTACGCAACACCGTCATGTGCTCGAGTTTGGTCTCGGACGACGCACACACTCACGTCACTGAATTGGCGGATCACATTGCGCGCACCTTCAAGCCGGCGACTCAGGCTCACTGGGAGATCTTCGTTAATGGCGAACGGGCGGCGAGTATCGAGACCGGCGACGAGATCGAACACAGTTTCTACGGTGACACCTACCTGCCGCGTAAATTCAAGATCGCTATCGCTCACCCGGATGAGAATTGCGTGGACGTGCTCGCCCAGGACATGGGTCTGATTCCGAGTGTGCACCCTGAATTGGGAGCCGGTTACAACGTCGTCATCGGTGGCGGACTCGGACGGTCGTACGCCCAGCCTGACACTTTTGCACGGTTGGCGACGCCGCTGACTTTCGTGACTCCTGTTGAGTTGGATGACGTGATTCGAGCAGTGTTGATCACCTACCGTGACCTTGGTGACCGGACGAATCGACGTCGGGCTCGCATGAAGTATTTGGCGGTCGACATGGGTATCGAAAGGTTCTACGCGGAGATTGAGCAGCGGTACGGTCGGGCGTTGCGCGCACCGTTACCCGTAGTGCTCACCCAAGCAGATGATCATCTTGGCTGGCGTACCTTGAACGATGCAACA
Source organism: Acidimicrobiaceae bacterium (assembly GCA_013044265.1). Lineage (GTDB taxonomy): Bacteria > Actinomycetota > Acidimicrobiia > Acidimicrobiales > RAAP-2 > RAAP-2. The sequence continues at coordinate 15,997 of JABEUQ010000042.1, read as the reverse complement.
CTCGAAGTGGGTCTGCGCGTGGGTGCGGGTCGCGTGCGTGACGACACGAAGGGAAGGGGTTTGCGTTCGGCCCTACGCGAACTCGCGAGTGCGCGGGCTCTGAGATTCCTTATCACTCCCCAACAAGACATTGTCGTGTCAGCCATCGCGCCCGAGGATCGTAGTTTCGTGGTCGAAGTACTCGCGCGCCACGGAGTGCGTGACGTCGCAGATCTTGGAGGCGTTGAACGCTCAGCGTTGGCTTGTCCGGCGTTGCCGACGTGTGGTCAAGCCCTGGCCGAGGCCGAGCGACGCCTGCCGTCACTGGTGAGCGACTTGCAATCGACTATGGATCACACTGGACTCGGGCAGCGACGTCTCCAGTTGCGAATGACCGGGTGTCCGAACGGTTGCGCGCGACCAGCGGTCGCTGAAGTCGGCGTGGTGGGTCGCACGAAGAACTCCTACGACCTCTATTTGGGTGGCGGGTTGCGTGGAGACCGATTAGCGACCTTGCACCACGAGAAGCTCAAGATCGACGAAATTCCCGCCGTGCTCGAGCCATTGCTCGTGAGGTGGCGTGAGGAGGGTCTCGTTGATGAGAGTTTCGGTGACTTCTACGTCCGAGTTCTCTTGCCATGAGTGTCTATCTCGTGGGCGCGGGACCTGGAGATGCAGACTTGTTGACGGTACGTGCCGTAGAGATTCTGGGGCGCGCCGATGTCGTGGTGCACGATCGACTGGTCGGTGATGATGTCCTCAAACTCATCCGGCCACGAGCCGCGCGCATCGACGTCGGCAAGAAGCCTGGTGCGTCGAGTTCGCAGTCGGGTATCAACGAACTTCTTATCGAATTGGCTGGTCGATACGACACTGTGGTGCGACTCAAAGGTGGCGACCCCTTCATTTTTGGACGAGGTGGCGAAGAGGCCGTGGCATTGTCACGGTGTGGTATCGAAGTGCACGTGGTGCCCGGTATTTCGTCAGCCTTCGCTGCTCCGTTGTTGGCGGGCATCACGGTGACGCATCGGGGCGCGTCACAGGGCGTCTGCGTGGTGACCGCCACGGCCGAGGGTGGGTCCGCGGTTGACTTCGAACCATTGGCTCTTGCCAATATCACTCTGGTAGTGCTGATGGGGGTGGCGCAGCGCTCAACCATCTCTTCGCAATTGCGACGTGGTGGTCTTGATCCCAGTACTGCGGTGGCAGTCGTGGAAAGCGCGTCGAGAGTGGGTCAGCGCGTCACTAGGGCCCGCCTCGATGAATTGGCTACCCTCGATGTCTACGCACCCGCGGTCATCGTCGTGGGCCCCGTCGCCGCGTTGGACTTGGGAGTCGTTACCCAGCTGGGCGACTTGGTGGGAGCATCATGATGCTGCCACTCGCGCTTGACCTTTCGGGTCGCAATGTGCTGGTGATCGGTATGGGCCGAATGGGTGCGCACAAGGCCCGGCAACTGCTTGAGGCTGGTGCACGGGTTCACGTGATCAGCGAGGCGCTGCTCGTCGATGTCCCCGAGGGCGTGGCGTCGCTTCGCGTACGGACCTACGAGCCTGGTGACTTGGAGGGATATTTTCTAGTCGTTTCCGCGACTGCCAACTCTGCAGTCAATGACCAAATCGTCGCGGAGGCTCACGAGAGAAATATTCTTCTCAATGTGGTCGACGATCCGGCGCGGTGCAATTTCTATTTCACGGCAGTGCATCGAGATGGAGACGTGGTGATCTCGGTCTCGTCGTCGGGGGCCTCACCATCACTGGCGCAGTGGGTGCGTCATCGGGTGCAAGAGGTGCTGCCCGTAGGGCTCGGCAGAGTGGCCCAGACTCTACGTGAGGAGCGCGCCGCGTTGCACGATCAGGGCAAGAGTACGGAGCGCGACTGGAGTCAGCGCGTCCAAGAACTCACCCGGGACCTCTGATCGGAGGAGCCCGTTGTTGTCGTTCGCGTCATCTGGAGCCCCTAGGTCGTCACCCGGTGCCACTGCGAGTTGGCTGAACGAGTCGCCTTTTTGACCGTGACGTACGGCGATTTCGTCGAATTGTTGAGACGAGAAGGAGCGCTGGCGACAAGGCGGCAACGCACTCATCCTCGGGGACCGCGGTGCTGCACGGGCGCTCACGACTGGGGTGTCGGCAAAATTCAACAGCGAGATGTGTCGCGTCAGATGTGTCGAGCCACCAGTATCGCTGCGCGTGATCACGAATCCGAGCGGCTTTAGCCCCGTCTCTCACGCCTAGCGGGTGAAAGTGGCCACGGACGTCTCGTGTGGTCGGCCAGATCTGGTGTTCTGGCCGGCCACATCTGACGGCGAATTTCTGTCAAACGTCGGTTCGATCCATACAGTGCTCCGAGTCAGGAAAGTGAGTCGTGAACTCAACACGCCGTTAGTGGGCACGTCCGTCTTGGCTGGCGCTGAGGTGTCGGCGCAAGGTGAGCATGAAAATTCCGCCCGAGAGAGAAAGCACTCCCACGCTCAACGGCCACCAGTTACTCAGGCCATTATCGAAGAAGGCGGCGATGATCGCGGGGGCTATGGAGCTTGAAAGGCCCCAGGAGAGACCCTGGGCGGCGTTGTAGCGACCTCTCAGGTGTTCGGGAGCGATCTCGTTGACGATGGCCGGTCCGACCGGCGAGAGCATCGTCTCACCAATTGCGAAAACGATCATGGCTAGGGAAATGGCGAGGATTGCGAAGAATGTTCGTAGGGCGAGCGAGAGTGCCAGAACTCCCCAGAAGAAAGCCCACATCACACCAACGACCGCGAGAATGCGGGTACGACTGCGCCCATTGATCACGTTGATGACGAATAATTGCGCCAGCACTATCACACTGGTGTCGACGAACAAGAAGATACCAATGACGTGCACCGACAGATGCAAATTATTCACCACGAACAAACTAAGACCCGCGTCGACCGCGGAGTAGCCACCCAGCATGAGGACAATGGATCCCAAAACGAAGAGGACCAGACGTCGGTCCCTCAGGACTTCGGCCCACCCTTCGCGTCGTTCGCCAGGTCCGTGCGCGTTGGAGTGGATGGCCTTCTCATGCCCGAATTTCCATAAAGTGATGTAGATTCCACCGGCGACCAGACTGACCAGGGCGTTGCCCAGATACAACCAACGAAACGAGAGGGGATGGTGCAGGTCAACGACAGAAGCCGAGACCAAACCGCCGCACCCGATGCCGAAATTCACCAGCATGAAATTGAAGCCGTAGGCGCGCTGGCGGTGCTCGGAGGCGACGAGGCGAACCAACAGGGTGCTACCTGGCCCCCAGCCCGCACCGCCAAAAATCGCCAACACCAAGCCCCCAATGATGGCGCTGCGCTCGGATTGGATGTAAGCCCAATAGATCAGTGCGCCCGCGTTGGTGACGCCGGCGATGACTAACACCTTGACTGGCCCGATTCGGTCGGTCAAAGTACCCCAGAGCGGACTGCTTATGAGACCGGCGAAGGACGAGAGTCCCAGGAGCAAAGTGGAAAAGCTCGTGGAGAAGTGCAAGACGTTGTGCAGGTACACCACGTAGAGCGAGAGCGTCAGACCTATGGCGAAGCAGTTCACGAATACCCCGAGGAAGAAACGGCGAAGGGGCGCGTCGAGAGCACGACGAAAGTCGGAGGGGACGAGAGATTCAAGGAGATTCACGAGACCATCAGGCTACTTCTGAACTTTGTGCGCTGAATCACAAGTACTAGATTTTGTCGACTCTTTCGCCATTACGATAGATGGCGTGTCCCGTTGGATGCCATTGCGAAAGAACTAATTTGTCAGCCCTGCGTATGCCCCGGAGTCGAACGGATCTACTTCTGGAAATCGCACCGGATGTCGAGAGACTTTACAATCGGCACATGGAGGCGCCACGTCTTTGGTACCCACACGAGCAAATCGATTGGGGCAGTGGCGAGGACTTTGGCATCCGCCCCTGGAGCGAAGCCGATTACCCGCTGGCTGACGGCGTTCGTAGTTCGATTTACGTTAATCTGCTCACCGAAGACAATCTTCCGTATTACACCAATTCAATTTTGGCGCACGCCCCGAAGGGCCATCCGATTCGTGACTGGAATCATCAATGGACGATGGAGGAGAATCGCCATTCCATGGTGATGCGTGATTGGGTGCACATCACGCGGTGTATCGACCCCGTCTTGCTCGAGGATGGTCGCCGTGTGCAGATGTCGCGTGGCGAAGTTCCCGAGCCCGACAGCTTCGCTGATCTGATTAGCTACGTCTCCTTCCAGGAGCGCGCGACGCAGATTGCGCATCGAAACACTGGTGCACACTTACCGAAGGACGACAAGATGGGGCGTAACGTGCTGGCCCTTGTTGCGGGAGATGAGACGAAGCACTACCTCTTCTACCGTGACTTGGCTCTCGCAGCGTTCGTCATCGACCCTTCGACAATGATGATCGCCGCGGCGAAGCAGGTGACGGACTTCGCAATGCCGGGTACCGGGATTCCTAGCTTTACTCGTCATGCGGTGCGCATTGCTCGCGAGGGTATTTACGGCCTGACCCAATTCCTCAAGGATGTGCTCACTCCGGTGCTTGATCTCTGGGACGTGAACCATTTGGAGGGCCTGAGCTCGGAAGCCGAAGGCGCCCGTGTGGAGCTGAACAGTGTGATTGCGAAGATTACTGAGACCGTGGAGCGTATGGCCCAGAAGGCTGCCGCAACGGCTAGTGCCGCCATGGGCTGACGGGTCGGCTTCGTCAGTCGCGCGCGCCACATAACTCCTCGAAGCGCTTCGTGAGCATCGCGGCATCTCCTCGGAGTTGAATCACTTTCTCGCGAGAACGTGTCACGCGCATGAAATTGACTTCGTGGCGGCGCAGGTCGAAGGCCTGGGCGATGGCGAGAAGGACTCCTTCGTTGGCGGCGCCATCAACGGCTCGAGGTGCCACTCGCACGACGAGGGAGCTACCGTGTACACCGCCAACCCCAGGATGGCGTGACCCGGGGTGCACGTGCACGCCGATAGTGATTTGCTCATGGTGCATTTGAGGAGAGTAGTTCTCGTAGGCTCAGTGGTGCACGAAGGGAGTCGCGTGGAGCTGAGTTTACGTGATGCCATTTCCCAGGTCACCGGACCGGGCCAATTGTTCGAAGTGACCGAACGCTCAGTCGATGGTGTCACGCGTCGAGTTTTCACCAACGCGCCAGCTACGTTGCGTGACATATTCGATGGTGCTCGTGGAGCGCACGAGACCTTCCTGGTCTACGAGGACGAGGAGTGGACTTTTGAAGACGTTATGGTCGCGGTGGACGGATTCGCTGATGCCCTAGTGCGTCATTACGGGGTGCGGCACGGCGACCGGGTCGGTATTGCGATGCGCAATATCCCGGAATGGGTTGTCGCCTTCGCCGCGATTGTCTCGGTGGGGGGCATCGCGGTCTCGCTCAATGCGTGGTGGACGGCGGACGAACTTGACTTTGCGATTTGCGACGCGGACCTTAAGGTTCTCGTCGCGGACCCCGAGCGCTGTCTTCGAGCGCTCGAGTCCTGTCGGCGTCGTCAGGTCCCGGTTGTAGTGGCGCGCGGCGACGCGAACGTCGCCGCGGAGGCGGGGGTCGCCCATTGGGTGGACGTGGTCGTGCCCGGGGCACAAATGCCCCGAGTCGACGTGTCGAGTGCAGATGACGCCACGATTCTCTACACCTCGGGAACTACGGGTCGACCAAAGGGTGCGGTTTCCACTCACGACGCAATTTGCCAAACGCTGATGGCTTTCTCCGCGGGGATCATTATTGAAGGTCGCCGTCAGGGGCCACGCGATCACCCAGCTGATTATCCGACCAGCTTCATCTTGATTGTGCCGCTCTTTCATGTCACTGGGTGCGTACCAGTGATGCTGTCGTGCTTCTCGTGGCACTTTAAGTTGGTCATGATGCATCACTGGAACCCCGAGACCGCGTTGGGCCTGATTGAGCAACATCGCATTACTAACGTGGTGGGCGTTCCCACGCAGGCTTGGGACTTGCTCAACTCTCCGCGTCTGTCGCACTTCGATACTTCGTCGCTCACCACGGTCGGGGGTGGGGGTGCACCCGCGGCGCCCACTTTGGTGGCGCGCGTGGAAGAAGCCTTCGTCAATGGTCGCCCCAATTTGGCGTACGGTATGACCGAAACAAACGCGTACGGACCTCAGAACTACGGCGACGACTACCAATATCGCCCGTCATCGACCGGCCAGACACCGACTGTCGTGATGGATGTTGAGATCCGCGACGGGTCGGGTCGAGTCCTTGCCCCTCGTGACGTTGGCGAAATATGGGTAGCGGGACCGACCCTCTTTCGTGGGTACTGGCGTCAACCCGAGGCCACTGTCGAGGCGCTGATCTCGGGGTGGTTGCGCACTGGCGACGTTGGTTTCCTCGACGAGGAGGGATTTCTCTTCATTGAAGATCGTCTCAAGGACATGATTCTGCGTGGAGGAGAGAATGTCTACTGCGCTGAGGTCGAAGCTGCGCTCTACGAGCACCCGGCAATCTTTGAGGCGGCGGTCTGTGGTCTGCCCGACGAGCGACTGGGTGAGTCGGTGGCTGCCGTCGTCGTGGTTCGTGAGAATTTCCAATTGGATGAGGCGCAATTGACCGAGTTCTTGTCGACGCGCTTAGCTCGCTACAAGATTCCTACCCGTGTCGTTTTCACGAACCACCGATTGTTCACCAACGCTACGGGCAAGATTTCCAAGGTGGACTTGGCGCAGCGTTATTTTCGCAACAGTGTCTGAATCGCCTCACGGGCGTAGTCGGCAAGGTTGAGACCATCCAGCTGATCGCTGCGATACCACGCGGCGTGATCCGTGGTTCCGTGCACCTCGTGGGTGAGATCTCCGCTCACCCAGCGAACCGTATAAATAATGCGTACCGTATGAATGCGGTCACCGTTGTCACGCTTGCGTACGTCGCTAGTGACTGAGAAGAGACGTGGGTCGTCCACGCCGAGGCCCGTTTCTTCCTTGAACTCGCGTACGAGGGTCTCTTCGGGTGACTCGCCAAAGTCGATTCCTCCGCCGGGCAACCACCACAATGGCGGTTGGTGCTGGGGGTTCGAAGACCGCACTAGGGCGACCTTATCGTCGTGCAGCAAAATTCCGTAGGCTCGGACGCTGCTGTGTTGCTTACTCATGGGGCCTCTAATCGGGTGCGTCAGACACTGATGGCGCGGGTCTGAGTCTATGTGGCGAGTGTGGGACTAGCGAGTACGTGGGAAACCAAGGTCGATCTGGGACTCCGACGCCAGCGGCCAACGAGTGGTGACCACCTTGGCACGGGAGTAGAAGGCAATTCCCTCGGGCCCATAGATGTGACTATGGCCGAAGAGGGAATTCTTCCAGCCGCCAAAGGAGTAGCTCGACACGGGTACCGGAATGGGTACGTTGATGCCAATCATCCCGACACTTACCTGGCGACTAAAGAGACGTGCGGCGTTGCCATCGCGAGTGAATATGGCGGTGCCGTTTCCGTAGGGGTTGGCATTGATGAGCGCCACGGCGTCGGCGTAGGACGCCACGCGTGCGACACCCAGAACGGGACCAAAGATCTCGTCATCGTAGGAGCGCATTCCCGGCGCGACACCGTCGAGTAGACAAGGACCGACGAAGAATCCTGGCAACGCCGCCAGGCCTGATCCGTCGCGCACCACGGTGACACCGGGGTCGGGCGCACTGACGTAGGAGAGAATGCGCTGACGGTGTTCGTTCGTAATGACGGGGCCGAAGTCGCTCGTGGGATCGTCGCCCGGTCCAACACTTAAACGATCGACACGTTCGGCGATTTTCGCGACGAGCTGGTCGGCGATATCGCCTACCGCCACGACGATGCTGATTGCCATGCATCGCTCGCCGGCGGCACCGTAGCCAGCATTAATGGCGGCGTCAGCAGCGATGTCGAGGTCGGCATCAGGTAACACCACCATATGGTTCTTCGCCCCACCAAGTGCCTGCACGCGCTTGCCATGCGCGGTGGCGGTGTTGTACACGTGGCGAGCCACTGGGGTCGAACCCACGAAACTCACTGCGTCCACGCCCGGGTGCTCTAGGAGCTGGGTGACGGTCACGGCGTTTCCTTGGAGTACGTTGAAAACGCCAGCGGGCAAACCGGCCTCACTCAGAAGTTCAGCGAGGCGAACCGACACTGACGGATCTCTTTCGGAGGGCTTCAAGATGACGACATTGCCAGTGGCGAGGGCGTTGGCCGCCATCCACAGAGGAACCATGATCGGAAAGTTAAACGGAGTGATGGCCGCCACAACCCCGAGTGATTCTCGGAATGAATGCACGTCGACCCCATCGGCCACTTGCGAAGAGAAATCACCCTTGAGATGCTCGGTGACCCCGCAGGCGTACTCGACGTTCTCGAGCCCTCGCGCAATCTCGCCCTTGGCATCAGCGATGGTCTTGCCATGCTCAGCAGTGATCAACGCGGCGAGCTCCTCAGAGTGCGTGACGAGCAAGTGGCGAAAGGTGAAGAGAATATTGGTGCGTTGCGAGAGACTTGAATGACGCCAGGTCTGCCAAGCGGCACGAGCCTTGGCCACCGCATCGTCGACATCGTGGACAGATGGCAGCGGCACGCGAGCGATGACTTCTCCGGTGGCGGGGTTAAAGACCGGAAGTTCACCGGGCGCAGAGATGCTCTCGGCATTGATGTAGTGAGGGATGGTTCGCATCGATGTTCTCCTTGGTTGGGTCTAATCTACCGGCGCACGTTGATCCGAGGTAAGTGGGGCGGTTCATTAAGGTGGAGTGGTGAGTGAACTCGAATCCGTCCTACTCGCTGACGCTGCGGCCGTGGAACCCGATGGTGAAGGCCGCTACGTGGTGCACTTGTCGGGTCATTTCACGGTCTTTGATTATCCCAATGGTGGTTATCTGCAATGTGTCATGGCGAGTGCGGCGCTCGCCGCAGCGAGTGATGCTGGTGCACCGCATCTGCACGCTACGGCCGTCACCACCAACTTCATTTCGGCACCCGTAGTGGGGCCGGCGTTGTTACGCACCGAAGTACGCCGAGTGGGACGCGGCGTGTCCTTCGTGCACGTGGCCCTTTTGCAAGAGGGAGTAGTGACGACGGAAGCGCTGGTTACCGTGGGTACTTTGTCCGAGACCTCACGAAAGCGTTATCAGTCCTCTCTCGCGCCGGAAATAGCACCACTCGAGAATTGCGTCGAACTGCCGGCGCACGAGGCGATGTCCATCCATCATTCGGTCGAATTGCGTTGCGACCCCCAAGGATTGCAGTGGTGGAATGGTGATGTGGGTGCCGGAGAATTACAATTGTGGTTGAAGCTGACCGATGGGGGAGGACCCTGGAGTCCGTGGAGTCTTCTGTTTGCCACGGATGTGTTGCCGCCGGCGACGTTGCCGCTGGGCTCTACTGGCTGGGTCCCTACTTTGCAGCTCACCTCGTACGTGCGTCGAATCCCCGCGAGTGACTGGTTGCGAGCGCGTCAATGGTGCGTGGTGGTGGCCGACGGTCTGGTTGATGAACGCTGCGAGCTTTTTGATGAGACCGGAGAGTTGGTCGCGGTATCGAGTCAGTTGGCAATGGTACGTTTCGGTCAGAACTGACGATGAGTGTCGTGAAAGTCAACGCCGACGGTTCACTGCACTTGCGCGCTCGACTCGTCATTCCGGCGAGTGAGATTCAATTGCGCGTCACCACCTCGGGGGGGCCGGGAGGTCAGCATGCGAATCGGTCATTAACCAAGGTGATCGCGAGTTTCGACGTGGTGTCATCCAATGTCCTCAGTGATGGCGAACGCGATCTACTCGTGGAGCGACTGGGAACTGAAGTCCGGGCGAGCTCGTCACGATTCCGATCGCAGTCAGCGAATCGGGCCGCGGCTCTCGAGTCACTGGCCCTTAAGTTGCATTCGGGAATGTTGCGCCAGACGCCACGACGCCCAACTCGACCTACGCGGGCATCACAAACGCGTCGAGTTGACGAGAAGAAGGCCCGGTCTCGGATCAAACAGACGCGACGGGGACTAGAGGATTAACTCTCGAGGTGACGCGAGATCACACCTAACGCCGTGTGGATCACCGTGTCGAGCGCCGAGTCGGTATTTTCGTGGGGACCAACGATGGGCGTCAGAGTGGCGTAGCCGGCCACGACGAGGGCTCCGTCATCGCCGGCATCTTCGTCACTCACGTCTCCAATGCTGGGTGACGCCGCACCGAGCAGCATGGGCAACTCGCCCTTGTCACCCAGTGGTGCGCCCCCCGCATTGGGTCCGGCGGACATCACCACTTCGGCGGTGGAGATTCGTGCGCGACGCACACCACGCAAGTGTTCGCGAGTGACATTTGGGACGTTCAAGTTGAGGAGGGTGCGCGAAGGTGCGCGAAAGAGTTCATCGAGCACTTCAATTGCCAATTGGGCCGCCAGGTCGTAGTGCACGTCTTCGCCCCACTGCACCGAGACCGCCAGTCCCGAGAGCCCGAGTTGCGCACCGGACAAGATGGCTCCTACTGTCCCTGAGTGCAGGACGCTGCGACCGACGTTGGCTCCCGCGTTGATCCCGGAGATGATGAGGTCGGGTTTCATGCCAAAGGAGCCAATCGAGCCAAGGATCGCGCACAGAGCGGGTGGTGCTTCGATGCCGTACGCCGTTATGTTGCTGGCGCCCACAATGTCGTGGCGTTCGTAACGCACGCTAGGAGAATCGAAAACGTCGCCCACGGCCGAGGACATTCCTGAGTAATTGCGGTCTGGGGCCACGACGAGTGCTTCTCGCTCCTCGCCTGACGGGCATTCTTCGATCCATTTCGACACCGCACGTGCGAGAGCGGCGATACCCGGCGCCAGGACACCATCGTCATTTGTCAACAGTATTTTCATACGCATCACGCTATCTGTCGTAAGTTACTCACCAGTGAACAAAAGGAAAGGCTCCAGTGCTACCGTCCGGTGAACAAATCGCGATTGCCCACGGTGACCAGCGTGCGGTGATTACCCAGGTGGGTGCCACGCTGCGTACTTACGTGAAAGGTGGCGTGGCAGTGGTCGAGGGATTCGCCGCTGATGAGTTGCCCGATGGCGCGCATGGACAGTTGATGTACCCCTGGCCGAACCGCCTATCGCCCGAGCCGTGGAGTTTCTCCGGGCGCACGGCGGTGCCGTCGGTCGATGATCATCCGACGGCGACCGCAATTCATGGACTGGCGCGCTGGCGCCCCTTTGACATTGAGATGGTCAACCAGAACCGCTGCGTGCTTTCGCTATTGCTGCACGCTTCACCGGAATATCCCTTCGCGAGTGAAATTGCGGTCGCCTACCATCTGGGTTCCCTCGGACTGACGGTCACCGCGACGGTAACTAATCGTGATGACGTGCCAATTCCAGTGGGCGTGGGATTTCATCCCTATCTTGCGGTGACGACTCCCTCCATCGAAGGGGCGCTCTTGGAAGTTCCCGCTCGGGCCTACGTGGCAGCCAACGAACGGTTGTTACCGACGGGGGAGATCTTGCCCGTAGCAGGACACGCTTCAGATTTCCTTCTCGCTAAATCTGTGAGTGGACATCATTTGAACATCACGTACACCGAACTCGTGCGTGATGATACCGGACTAGCGACGGTCAAGCTCCGTGATCGTGACGGTGGCATGGTGGAACTCCAGGTGGATCGAACTTTTCCCTACATTCAGATTTACACTGGCGATGAGTTGGCGCACGGGCGACGTCGAACGTCCATCGGGGTGGAGCCAATGACGTGTCCGCCCGAGGCGCTACGTTCGGGCAAAGACGTGATCGTACTCGAGCCGGGTCAGCACTGGGCTGGCTCGTGGCGACTTCGTCGACTCGAGCCCTAGAGCGAACGTGGTAGCCACTACTGGGGTTGATTTCCTCGCAAAATCTGGGAAAATGGTGACGTGCCCTCACTAAAGCCGTTGCGCGTTTCTGAAGAGACCCAGACTGGCGCGCAGACTGCGACGTTGACGGAGCGCCCTTGGAATGTGGTGGTCTGGGACGACCCCGTGACCCCAATGTCAGTGGTGGTGGTCATTTTGAGAAAGATCTTTGGATTTCCCAATAACAAGGCCACTCAGTTGATGCTGACGGTTCACCACGAGGGGCGGGCCATTGTGTGGTCGGGTTCGCTCGAGCGCGCGCAGGGCTACTGCGTGAAACTCCAGGTGGCAGGGCTTCTCGCAACAATCGAACAGGATGCCTAGTGGCGAGTCGGATTTTTCTTCGCCGCCGCGACGGACGTATTGAGGTGCGTCTGAATGAGGCCGGTCGTGAGGTCGCTCGAGAGGCGTTTGGCCACGTTCTCGCGGCCGAGGGCGATCCCGACCATGAGTGGCACGCCAGCTTAAACGCTCCAATCAATCCCGGTAGTGACGTGGACGACCCCCTCGCCACTTTTAAGCGCCAGCACGAGATGACGTCGAACGTGGAACTGGCCGTCGCGACGCTCAACGAAGAGTTCTTGAATGATGCCGAGGCCTGGGCGTGGTTGTGCACCTTGCAAGTTGCGCTGCGTGCTTTCATTACGGCGAAGGGGTTATTGAGCGCGGACCGCCTCGAGGAGTCTGATGAAGCGACGCAGCACTACATTAAGACTCTGCAGACCTTGTTATTCGCCATCGCCGACGTCATGTAGTCGACTCTCGAAAGTGGCGAGAATTTGGGAGTTGCCTTCGAGGTCGGATTCTTTGAAGTGAACCACGCCTAAGGGTTCAACGTTGGCGGACCCATGGTCGTACGAGGTATCGGTCACGCTGCGCTGGTGACGCCAGCGCCAGCGCCAGGGACGCCACGTCGAAGCGATTGCCGCGAGCGCGAGCAAGAGGACGAGCATGGCGGGTTCTTCGTGGGGCGGGAGGTAGGCGTAGGTGACCGTGGAGGTCCCCGCGGGAACCAAGACCGTCTGGGTCAGACCGTCGTTTGAGGAGATGGGTACGGTGTGACCGTTGACCAGTGCGCTCCAGCCGGGCATCGAGAGTTCGAGGCGAGTCAGGGTGGTACTGCCGGGACAGTTCAGCGTCACTTTGTCCACGAGGGCGCCACTGATAACGCAGGTTCCCAGGGCCGTGGTATAGAAGTTGAGCGTGTGCGGGAGGGCGTAGAGGGTGCTCTCAAAGTCCTTCGCCACAGGGTTGTTGCCCACGATGGCGCTGAGAGCTGGCGTGAGTGGCTTATTTTTCACCAATAGATAGGCGACGCCCAGGGCCTCGTAATCGGTGATATGTGCGGCCACTTCATTCTCCATCGCGGGGGTGAAGGGGAGGACAAAAGTACGGGGATTCGTTAGTGATGGGGCCAGGTTGTTGTGGATGTACGTCGAAAAATTCAGCGGTAACGGTAAGTCAATGGCGTTGATCTCGTTGAGGCCGTACTGCGATCCCCAGTTGGGGTCGAGCGGGCCCAATGAGATGAATCGCCCGAGCCCTTCGTGTTGTTGGAGATAGTTGAGTGAGGTATTGGCGAGTGTGATGCTCACTGGACTTCGAAACGTGGGGACCGCATAGTAGGTCACGGACTCCAGGGCCATTACCGCCACTGCAACCATCGCGAAAGCTCGCCCGTTGACGAAGCGCAAACTGTACCCCAGTGCGAAGAGGGAGAGGAAGGGTAAGGTGATAAGGATCGCCACGGCTACCGCGTAGCTGCCTCTGACGTGGCCGCCAAGTGGTACTACGGAGAAGATGCCCACCGCACTGATCAGGCCGACACCCACTGTGGCCCAGAGAGCCAGGCGCCGTCGCGCCGCGTATTCGACAATGTCGCTCAGTCCCAGTACCGCCAAGATGATGACGGCGAATTCCAGCGTTGGCCAGATATAGCGCGCGAACGCCACCGCATTCATATTGGGTATGAGGTTCAGTACATGGCGAATCTCGAGGAAGTTGAGAACCCCCGCGATGACCACCGCGATCCAGCCGGTCAAGAACCATCGAAGGGGGCGAAGACGACGCCCGACGACGCCCACGACCGCGAAAACGGCGACGGACGCCGTCACGTAGCCCAACAGATTGTTGGGGGTAGCCGTGGGCCCACCAAAGAGGGTGCCGCCAAGATACGGATTGACGAGGATCGGCAGGCTGGAGAGCGGGGTCGTGGCCAGACTCAAACTCTGATCGGCGTGTGGTCCAAGATTCGCCACCTTGGTGAAATCAAAGAAGGCCACCAACAACGGCATCGTCAGGGCGAGGCCGACACTGCCGCCAAGAATGATTCTTCCCAGCGCTGGTATTCGCCGTGGCCGCTCCAAACTGAAGAGGCGTGTGATAGCCCAACCCGCAGCGAGCAAACCGTCGAGGAAGGCTAACTCAGGAAAGCCCGCGTAGATCGACAGTGCGACCGCCACGGCCATGATCACCCAGCCAGCTCGTCGCTTCTCTCGGCTGTGTTCAAGGACGATCTCAACTCCGAGAATCAATGCCGGAAGAAACGCCAGGGGATTGATGGCGGCGTTACCAATCCACGCGAAGGTGCCGTTGATGGAGAACAACACGCCCGCCATTGTGGCAATAGTGGGTCCAACGCCAAGACGGCGCACGAGATAGTAGGTACTGACGCCCGCGATGATCTCGAGGCTGAGGTGGAACAAGAGGAGCCCAGCGGGGAAGATGAAGAGCATGACCAGTGGCATTAAGGCGGCAGACTGCATCTCGCCAGCCAGTGGTTGTCCCATCCCCTCGAAGTAGTTCCACCAGGGCAAGTGTCCGTGGAGCAGGTCGAGCGCGGCGAGGTGACCGAGCGGTTGGGTAATAAATCCAACGTTGGGATCAACGGTTGGCATACCGCAACTCCACGCGCATACTCGTGCAGTTATTGAAGATGTCCACCAAATGGGGTTTGACTCGTAACCAAAGACAACGTAGGCGCAGTTCGCCACCACGATGGCCAAAATGATGAGGGCGACTGAGCGGAAGTTGACTGACGCACGCCGTGCCGCGAGCCAATTTGTCACGCGCGTAGCCACCGGACCATCGTAGTGATGCACTGACCAGCAAATGGATGAGTACTCAGCGTGACGACATCTCGACTGTCAATTGCGAATAATGGTTTCCATCATTCGCAAAAACTTGGCCAAACAATCCGTTCACGAAAAGTCCTGAGCGTCGTGCGCGAGTTGCCTGAGGCAATCGCGCCACGCCTGTCGCATGGTGCGCCGGCCGGGACTTGAACCCGAAACCTGTTGATTAAGAGAGGGATTGGAATCGTCGGATCTGTCTTGTGGTGTCGGATTTGCCCCAAAATTTAAAGGAATCTCGTCTGGTGGTGTCGGATCTGACCGGTGGAGTTGATCTGGTCCGTGGGACAAAGCGTGGGATTTTTTTGCGAGAATAATCGTTCAGCGTGCGGGTTCACTCCGGTCCAACTTGACGGTCAATTCAGCACTCAGTACCCATCCTGAACTTCGACAGTGTGAGTGTCGTCGGCGCTGTCAATAGATTTCCATATAAGCAAATAATTAGATATACTTCCGTATATGGAAATCTCTACGGGCAACTTAGTGCGCGAGTGGCTTAGTGGCGCAGGAGTGAATGCGTCGACCGCCGCACGACGTGCGGGTGTGTCGGCGTCCACCCTTCACCGAATCCTCACCGGCCAAGTGGACCCGTCAACCGGGACGCTTCGCGAGATTGCGATTGGATGCGGCGTGGACCTCTCACTTGTGACTCGGCCACTGAGCGATTGGAGAGCCGCTGCCGCCGCACGGTTGATGCTCGAAGAGGGCTACATAACGCCTGATGACTCCGATGGACAGATCGCGGCGTGGGCATCACGCCTCATCCGATTGGCACGAACCGACAATGCCGTTGAGATCGTGGCCGCCGCCGCTCAAGCATCTGCTCCGATGTACCGTGCGGTGGCACTGTGGTACGAAGGCACCGCGTCGGTAGGGCGAATCGCGTCAGCCGGTGACGCCTCGGGTGGATCCTGGGCACTCTCTGGAGCTGCCGGTCTGTACTTACCGGAATCAGGCGAATCGGCGCCGCCGGTCACCATATTGTGGTGCAGCGACGTGCGCGTGGCGTCACAGATGTTGGCCGGA
>JABEUQ010000241.1 GCA_013044265.1 Acidimicrobiaceae bacterium | reverse complement strand
TCAGCGCCAGCCGACGACTCTCCACGGGTGTACGAAAACTCCGGAATCGGTGTACGGAATCAATCGGAACGGGTGTACGAAAACCCTCGGAATCCGCAGATGACACTCATCCTTTCGCGCCACCGGTTGACGGTGTGGCTCTCTGCTGTCACGACGATTGCTTCCTGGAACATCCCAGTCGCATAGGTGGCGTCGCCGCCGCAGTTGCTGGCTCGTCGCGACCGTGCACTCAAACAGTGAAGTTGGTCGATGGTCCGACCCGGGGCTGACTTGCGGTGCGCAGCAACCCCTCGTCACCTGGACACGATCTGTCGCTGATGGACATCGAACGCGTCGCCCTACACCGTCCAGGCCACCTCGACCAGGCCACCTCACTACGAACTGGTGCGCGACCCCATTGAATCGGGACGCGTGCTCCGGTGCGATGTGCGTCGGCAACGAGTGTTCAAAACCGGTCAGTCAGACATAGGGCCACCAGTTTGCACCCATAACTACTGGTAGGAGAACGAAGGAGCCTCAACGATGACCAATCAAACCCGAGCCGGTCCGTGTTCGCCGACGGCTCCAGTTCGACGTCAATCGCACTCGAGTGCGTCTCGGGTACGGCTTGCGATGAAGTCCCTCGCGAACGACGTTACCGCGGAAGTGGCGCTGTGGTGCGAGTTACTCCAGAGCGGGGTTAGAGATCAGGTAGAGCAACACCAAAGGAGAGATTATGAGCCAGCACTACAGTCCAGCAAAGATTAACCCAGAACACGCCAAGACACAGTTCGCTAACGACCTCAAGGTCATCGCGGCTGCCGAGGCCCAAGGGTGCGTATCTATTGACAGCATCGACGACCTTCCCGAGGCGCTCAGGTACCTCGAGAAGATGTTGCCGGGGTTGTTGTTCCAGCACCACCCACCCGAGGGGGAGGTGATCCCGCAGTTCCGACCCGACAACCCGAAGGCTGGGCCGAAGTACATCTTCCCGAAGGGATCGGGGTCGGTTCTCTCGATCAATCCGACGATGACTATCGATCGCCCCACCGTCGCCATCGTCGAGGGAACCAAGCAGGCAATCTTCGCCGCCGCCTATGCGCCCGACGATGTGCTTGTCGTGGGCATTCAAGGATGCCAAGGTTGGTCGTCGGACGGTCAGGCTCTCGCGGCGCTCGACGCACTCGTGGATGGTAAGGACGTCATCGTTATCTTCGACGCCGACGTCGCAACAAACCCCAACGTCTACGCCGCGGGTGCATCCTTGGTCGAGACCCTCGAAGTCATCCACGCGACCAGTATCAAGTTTGCATCCATCCCCGGCTCCAAGAGCGTCGGACTAGACGACTTCCTCACTCGTCGCCCCGAGGCCAAGCGCGGCGAGGTGTTCGTCGAGATTCTCGCCAAGGCGACACCGTTCACGAAGATCAAGAAGCCCGCCAAACGCAGGGTGAGTGTCGATGCCAAGGGCGCCACCTTCAACTACGTCTCCACGTTGCTCGGTGAGATGTGTGCAGTGGAGTTCGAGAAGGTGAGTGACGACGGCACCATTGCGCGCGAACAAGAGGGACACCCGGTCGCCGGTGAGATCGACACCGAGACGGGCAAACGTGTCGTTCGTCGCGTTGAGACCCTTCTGAACGCAGCGGTCACGGTGGAATCGATGATCACTAACGTTGACGACCTCACCGTGGGTGCGGAGCCGACCGTGTCGCGTGACCTCTTGGTGCAGATTGGTCCCGCAGATGACTGCCAGACCTATGTCATCAAGGACGTCCCCGATTCGAAGTTGGGCGACGTGCGCACGTGGCTCGCTCGTGCCGGGGAAGCCGGGGCGAACGTCGAACTCGGTCCCAACGGCATCGGCGTTGCCGGGGGTCAACGTATTGCTGAGGCTATTCGTGCCGACACGAAGTCTCGAGCGTTCAACCGACGGGTCGTACGTCCTCATACGGGATGGTACGAGTACGAGGGTGAGCATATGTGGACCGATTCCACGGGGTCACACACCGCTACGGGTAAGCGCACTGACGTAGTGGCGAAGCTCGAAGGCGGTCTCGCATCGCTGGAGATTCCCGGTTATTTCGAGAACTTCGAACTGCGCGACGTGTACGCCGCTATCGATGCGCTGTTCGACGTCGAGAACTACCTCTACGACGCCACGGCCTTCGTTGCGACGGTGTCTGCGTTCTTCTGGGCACTCGCGGGGGGAGACCCTGACGCGGTGCTCTACATCCACGGCAGTGAGGGGAGCGGCAAGACATCGATCATTGGTCTCGTGACGAATCTTCTCTCGCCACAGTGGGGCACTGAACTCAACCCCATGGCCTCGGCGGACGGCACCAGCGCCTACCTACGCGACCTACCCAAGCAACTCCACAACGTGTTGCTCGTGGTGGATGACGTGCGCGCTCGAACGTCGGCCAGGTCACAAGACGCCCAAGCGGATGGACTGGAGTACCTCATTCGGACCGGCTACGCCGGTGGCGGAGCGGGGAGCAGCAAGAAGGCGCTCAATGCGAACCGCGAGTGGGCACCTGAGAAGCCCAAACTCAACCGGGTCTTCGTGTGCCTCGCGGGCGAAGTGCTCCCCGAGAAGGAACGTCAGTCCTCTATTGAACGCAACCTCGTCGTTGAGGTGGTCCGAGGGACAGTGCTTAAACCCGCTGGGGCAACGCCCAGTGGTGAGTCCGGCCCCGAACACTTCGCGAGGCTCTGTATTGAGCGGACCCTCGTACCAATAGTGTCGCGTTTTCTCGTGTCCATGGCTGAGCGGATTGAGAAAGTTGGTGGTCTAGAGAAGCGCAAAAACAAATTGTCACGCAGGCGCGCGATAGTTACCAACGAAGTCGTCGTCACTCGCGTCGTGAGCGCCTCAGCGCGGGTGCCGAAGGTGGCCGGGACTTTCGTGTCCGGCGTGAGGCTCTTGCTCAAGTGGGTCGAGGAGATCGGGTACTTCGATCCGGTGCAGTACCAGAAGGTAATGGGAGTCAAACCCAATTACCAACGCTCGCGCCAGGTAATCGAAGATTTCTGGATTGACTTGTTGATCGCCGCTACCCAGCGACACTCGATCGTGAACCTTTACTCCAACGGTGAGGGGGAGTCCGTGATTTCGAGCGTGTCGGGGAAGAAGGCATCGGGGGATTACCGCATTGATGAGGGTCCGGACGATTCATTTGGCGGGACTGTGATCCTAACGAAAGCGGTGGGACGTTTCATCACGGAGACCATTGACGGCGAGGAGGTGGAATGTGTGGCGCTGATTCAGGAAGTCGTAGAGAAGGATATCCTCCAGCGCAAGCATCTCAGTTCGGTGCTGGACAATCTGCTGGTGAAAACCGAAAAGGGTGAGCCTACGTGGTCGGTGAGGATTCGTGGCACCACGACGAGGTGCTTCATGATTCGGCGGTCGCTGTGGGAGGCGAACGGACGTGCGACATGACTCGTGCCCACGGGTTCGCCCACGTCGACAGGCTCTCTCGGTCCAGGGGTTACCTCAACTGTCCCACGTCCTTTCCCGGCGTGCGTTCCGCCACACCGCACGCATCACCGGGACCGATACATTCCGCGACGACGCATACAGATCCACATATCCGGCCACCTTGATCGATACATCATCGGTTGACTACGAGACCAAGTATTCGCTTGGGTCAGTCCCAGCGGGCGTCTTTGAAACACACCTGCGTGCCCCGTGGCGTACGAAGGTGGGTCCCCTTCAACGAACTCCCCCAGAAACAGACGTCATCCAGGTAGGCGCCCTCGAAGTCCGAGTAGTCCAACTCACAGTCCAAGGATCGAACCTCGGTGAATCGTGCGTGTCTAAATGACGACACCCGCAGATTGCACCGCAGAAAAGTCACGTCAATCAGTTGTACACCGAGCGCGAACGTGTAGGTCATCTGCTCATCGGCGAAGTTCTTCGTAATGAAGTCCCTTCCCGCGAGATCGTAACTGGGGCGCGTCTCGTCCAGCGAGGTCGTGGTCACGGTGCCCTCTCGGATGGGGTGCGGTGTCAGGACGTCGAGGCGGTCGACGCCGTGCCAGCGCTCGACGTCAAAAACCGAACGTTCACTGCCCAGGTCGCACCCGTTACTCATGATTTCTCTCACTTCTCCTGTCGAGGACGCTGAACGAGGTGTGCTACCTGCTCCGCGTTCGTGTGTCACTGCTCCTACTGGTCGTTCGTTCGTCTTTTGGCGGGGGGCACGTAGTTCGCGTCGCCGTCGAGCGCACCGTGCTGGTCTCGGTCTGTGACGCGCTGGGTAATTGCTTCTTCGACTTGGTCACCCCAACGACGCTGGAAGCCAGTAATGCCCGTGGACTGGGTAACTTCGGCGAGCGCCGTCCAGGGCAGGCCGTGTTCGCGACATATCGCGGAGTTCTTTACGATCAAGTCGTTGGCGCACTGGGCGAGGGTGTGACTCAGTGCTACGCGCGCAAGACGACGGAGGTCTGGCGATCCCACCCCGCGCTCGCTACAGCGTTCACCAATGAAGGCGTCGATCTGAGTCTCGAGCAGCTCGGTGATCTTCTTCTTGAACAACTCTTCGGCGTCGAGGCCGTCTTCGACGGTGGGCGCGCGTTCGTCAAAGTTGTCTAGTTGGTGCCCGGGCCGACGCCACAGTTCCAACTCTTCGGCGGGCCACTTGGGACGGGGCGTCGACATAGTCGTGATTATAGCAGAAGCATAAATTACGTTTTCGCTCGAACAGTCAATGATTGCTTGAAGAATGTCGATTAAAAAGGCAGAACTACCATATCCGTAAGATAGAATTGTACGATTAGAGATGTGGTGAGCCACTCACTATCGAGGAGAGACGATGGAGACCACCCGAACTGGCAATGGTTTACCGGAGAATACGGGCGGGGGGCCGGGTTCGTTCGGTGCGTCTCGCCACGGCGACCTGTTATGGCTCGGGGTCTTGGCCGCAGCGATCGGCGTGTACGGGGTACTCGTGGGCGCCGGACGCATTAGTGCCGCCCTGTGGGGTACTCATCTCGCGCCTGCCCACCAGTACCCGAGCCTGCTCGCGATTGTCGCGCATTTCCGCAATCCCTCGCTCGCGTGGCAGAGGGGAGCGTTCCCCACGTGGCTGTACATGTTGACGCTGGTTTCCATGCTCGTAGCCATCGGAAGCGCCGTATGGTTCGTGGCTCGACTCGTGACCCAGCGTCGTGAGCGCCGCGACGAGGACGTTGCGCGGCGACCCGGGCTGGCCAGCCGGCGCGAGGTACTGGCGGTTATGGGGCCACGCCAGCTCGTGAAGCGTGCGAACGTTCTTCGTAAGTCGGTGGCGAAGCCGACGCCCCAAGATCTCGGGTCGTTCCTGGGGACGAGTTGCGGGGTGGACTGCTACATGAGTGTGGAGGACTCCTGCCTCATTTGGGGCCCCCCTCGCAGTTTCAAGGGTCTCACACTTGTAGTGCCGTCTCTCCTCGACTGGAGGGGTCCGGTCGTCACGGCGAGCACCCGACCGGACAATCTCGCGCTCACCCTCATCGCACGAAAGGCTCTGGGCCCTACGTTCATCTTCGACCCACAAAATCTGGCGCCTGGGCTCGTCGTAGAAGGTGATCTGAAGTGGTCACCGATCAGCGGATGCGCAGATCCTCGCGTCGCGATGTCCCGCGCGTCGGTTCTTTGTGCCGGTGCTGCAGGGGACGTCCACGATGGTGCATTCTGGCAACAGCAAACGGAGGTTGTCGTTCGATCGCTGTTGATGGCGGCCGCGGTGGATGGCCGCACCATTCGCGACGTCTACGCCTGGGGTCTTTCCCAGTCCGCCAGCCGCGAAGCGGTCATCATCCTAGAAACGTCGCCGCTGGCCACTCCTCTTTGGTCGAGGGCTCTGGACTCAGTCCTCTCAATGGATGAGAAACCACGCTCCAGTATTTGGGCGATGGTGGCGACCGTCTTCTCGCCGCTGGCGGATCCCACCGTCTTGGCGGCCCTTACTCCAGAACGAGACGAAGCCTTTGACGTGAAAGAGTTTCTCCAAAGTAACGCGACGTGCTACCTGCTTTCGACGGCTAATGGTGCCTCCGCAACGGCCAATTACGTAGCTGCCCTCCTTGAGTCGATTGTCGACGAAGCGCGTCGTCTCGCTGGGATCTCTCCGGGCGCAAGATTGGGCGCCCCGCTCAAAGTCTTGATCGATGAGGCTGGATCGTTCCCACTTTCGTCGCAGTCGTCACTACCGTCGTTAATGAGTGATGGCGGAGGGTCGGGCATCTCGACGACCATCGTGCTGCAATCGCTCGCCCAGGCGCGTTTTCGGTGGGGCCAAGAACTGGCCCAGGCGATCTTCGATTCAGCGACGGCAAAGATCATCCTGGGCGGCGGCTCCTCGGCCTCAGACCTGGCCGACCTCGTGAGTCTCATAGGAGACAGAGACGTGACCGAGGAGTCAGTGACGCATCTCGCCGATGGCGGACGAAGCATGTCCGAATCGACGAGACAACGGCCCATCTTGGATGTCGCAACGCTTCGATCGTTGCCGCGTGGGACGGCCCTGTTGTTAATGCGAACGGCTAAACCCGTCCTCCTTTCCCTCAAACCTTGGACCGAAAGAAGAGACGCGAACTTCATACGCGCCAACCAGTATCGGATTGAAGAGTTACTGCGCAAGGGAGCTACAGAGAGGAGGCGGTCATGAGTAGGTGGATCGCAGAGTGGTGGAAGTGGAAATTCGAACTCGTTATTGAGGATCGTGACGAGATCGACGGGTCGTATCACGACTACCCCTTGGATCACCCCGACGAGGCGAGGAGCATCGAGTGGATAGCTCGACGCGACCGGTGGATAGAGGAGTATCGCGAGCAGAGCGGCGGCGCACCCGTATGCGCGGTGTGCGGAGACGAGTGGACGCTCGCTGGGGACCTCCATCACCGTACGTACATGCACCTCGGCGACGAGCGCGTCTCGGAACTCGTGCCGCTCTGTCGAGCGCACCACGTGAAGGTGCACGAGGCCCTCGAACGCGAATCCTCGTACCTACGCATGGGACGCCAATACGCGACCGACGCGCTGATCGCTCGCCTGCGTGCCGAGATGACGAACGAGGTGGCTCTGCTTCCCGCGGAGAGTGAGGACCAGTGAGCGACCAGGCATCGGCACGCGAACGACGAGGACACCCGACACCCAGTACTGGTGCGGCTGCGAACGAGGCAAAGGGTCCTCTCCATTGGCCAACGATTTCGCCGTCGCAGATCGAAAAAGAATTCCGACTCCTCGGCGAGTGGGTGGACATTCTTCGCTCCCGATATCCCTATGACCTGGACTATCACGTCGTGCCCCTGTGCTGGTTCAGACACGAGTCGCATATCGCCGCTCTCCAGGCATTGCGTGATCACGAGCGAATTGCCTACGACAGGGACTCACCGGGGTCTTCGGCGGTCGATTGGCACCGGGCCCTTCGAGATGTCTCGGCACTTCTTCGTCAGTTCACCTCAAGCCTGCGTTGTTCTACGACCGAACACTTCCCCGTCAGGTTGGCACCACAAGTGGACCCCGAGGCGTTTGAAAAGTACGTCTTGGAACTCGCCGCCCAGCGCCGCCGCGAGGCCATTGGCCGTGCGCTCGACGAAATGTGACGGGTTTGAAGAGGCCGGGTTAGGTAAAGGGTATGGACATAACGACCCCAACCGTGAAGCACATCTGCGGACACGAGCGTCAGTACGATCGCGCGGCGACGCCACCACTTCTGCTCGCCGGCTTGTTGAGTCGACTGGCGGAGAAGGCCTGCGTTTCGTGTCGGCGCGGCGAATACGCGAAGCGCCGTGGAGTCGAAACAAACTTGAGTTCGTTGCTCACCCAGGTCGCCGTTGAGACCGCACTCTCGGAGTGTGAGGCCTGGGAACGTCAAGAAGGTATGCCGACGCTCGAAGGAACGCAGTGGGCGGTCGCTGCGGGTTCGCGGGTGCGGCTCACGGTGATGAGCGAAGCCAACGACTGGTGCGCCGACCGTGAGTGGACCGAGGAGGAGTTCAGCGAGCGCCTCGTCGTACCTGCCCGGCAGCGCCTGGACGCGGCATGGTGGATTCGTCACTACGACCGCGCGCCGTGGGACCTCGAAGTGACGCTGACTCGCGTCGATGACGCTTGCGACCTCGACGATGACGCCCGAGGTGTGCGATGAGTGAGGACATCGTGATGATGAGCGTCGACGGTCGCGAACGCGAGTACAGAACCATTATCGCCAACGGCATCCCGGTTGTCGTTGGCTACGGCGCCCAACTCGCGTTCTGTGATCTCTCGGGCGCGGACTTGTCGGGCCTGGATCTCTCGTTCGCCAACATGCGCGGCGCGGAACTCACCTTCACCAACCTGGAGGGTTGCAACTTATCGTTTGCCGATCTGAGCGAGGCCAACGCTATTGGCGCGAACATACGCAACGCGAACTTACGCGGAGCGGTGACCGAGAACGCCAGTCTGACTTTTGCCGACCTTCGCGGCGCGACCTACGACCAGCACTCGGTGCGCGGCGCCTTCATCAGCGACGACCTGACCCAGGAGTACCTAGCGTCGCTAGGTATCGGTCCAGTCGACGACGCGCTGGAAGCCGACGCGTCGATACTGCCCGTCGAAGGCTTAGACGAGACGAGACCTGAGCCGGCGACGTTGGAGGGTGACGCGAGGGTCGCCGTCGAACCCGAACTCGCGACGAATGTAGCCCTAGGTGAGATTGGTGTTGAGGACGAGGGGGAGTTGGTGTCGAGTTCGTCACTCGCCGACCTCCTGGCCGACGCCGCACCGGGAAGTGTCGTCGCTGCGTCGAGTCGTTCTTCTCTGGCACGAGGTGGTCGGTCACGCGACTACTCCGAACTCCTGGAGGGACTCTCCGCGGGGATTGCTGAACTCACCACGTCGGAGAAGTGGACGCAGTACCTCGACGTGCAGAGCAAGTTCTACCGCTACAGCCCGAACAATGTGATGTTGCTGATGATGCAGAACCCGTACGCGACGCGCGTTGCGGGGTACAAAAAATGGCTGGAACTTGGGCGCCAAGTCATGGCCAAGGAGTCGGCGCTACGCATACTGGCGCCAATGACCTACCAGAAGGACAACCTGGAGGGCGAGAAGACCAGCGAGATTCGTGGCTTCAAGATGGTCCCTGTATTCGACATCAGCCAAACGGAGGGACCCGACCTACCCGACATTGTGAGCAAACTTCAAGGCCTCGCGCCCGAAGGGGTCTTCAAAAAGTTAAAGGATTTCGCCAATACCATTGGCTTCCGCGTCGAGCGTCCCGAGTCGCTCGACAGCGGGGCGAACGGTGACACCAGCCACGTGTCGGGATTAATCCGCGTGGTCAGCAGCAACTCTGAGGCCCAACAGGCCAAGACCCTCGCCCATGAAATCGGCCACGCGTTGCTTCACGACCCAGGTGTTGATTCGACCAAGGAACTGACGCGGGGACTCAAGGAACTCGAGGCGGAGTCCGCGGCCTACGTCATCTGCACGGCGCTCGGCATGGACACCAGCGATTACTCCTTTGGGTACGT
>JABEUQ010000041.1 GCA_013044265.1 Acidimicrobiaceae bacterium | reverse complement strand
CACCGACGCCGAACTCGCCGCAGTCTCACTCACCCGCCACGCCTTCCACGGTGACTGGAACTACACGATCGCCCACTCAAACTCTCGGTGAGCCCTTAGAATCCTGGATCGGTAATTGGTGGACGTCGGTTCATATTGTTTGACTGTGGTGTCGCCGTGGCGCTGGCTACTCAGCGTCCGACCTCGGACACCGTCGATGTCACGACCCTTTCGAAACTGGCGCGTCGCTTCGTTATCCGCGTTGGTGACAACTACCAAGCGGACGCCAACTTGAGCGTTGGTTCGTACGACCCGAGCCGATTCATCGGTTCGTCATCGGGGAGTGCGTTGTGGGGTGATGGCGAATCAGCACGAGCCGTACAGGTTTACAGAGTTCCTGGTGAGATCGGTGTCCGACGTTGTTACCGTGAGTTGGGTCCCTCCTTCGCCCGAGTGAATAGGTGGCCCTTCCACAACTCATTGTGTAGGGGTTTTCGTCTTTCAGTCAGAACCCCAATTTCTACCGGCGCTCAAGTTCAAGGATTTCCCGTGATGGGACCCCAATGAGCTCCGACGCACGCTTGCCAGTGATATCAGCGTAGGCCTTACATATCCTGTATCCGTAGGTGTATCCGAAGTGGAGGGCAATGCTGTCGGCACCGAAGAACCACTTCGTCTGACTTAACTCAGGTTCATACATCACCGCCCGAGCTGCGGCAATTTCTTCGTCGGTGATAGTTACACGGCTGAAGAATGGGGCATCGCCGAGCACTTCCTCCTCGAAGAGCTGGGCCATACCCTCACTAACCAACATCTGCCCGAGGCTTCCTTCGCACCCTGGGCCTCGCCAGCGCATCGTGTGATGGAACTCGTGAACGAGTGTTCTCTCGATGCGGTGACAACTTACAGTCACTGCCGGGTCGAGTGCCACGACGATGACGTGAGGGCCGTAGGTGTAACCACCCACTCCCCACTCGGGAATGGCCAGCTCAGGTGCGTCGATAACTAACACGTCCACACCTTCAACGCCCAGGAGTAACTGTGCGGACTTGACTGAAGTCTGGAATGCGTCGTTCACGGCATTGACGAGGTCATCGAGTGTCCCGCCGGCGTTCGCGATGAATAGGGTCACGGGTCGCACAAATAGATCCTCACGGTGGTTCACGTCTCGTTGGTGGATTCCTCAATGGTCCTGGGACTTACGGCGTTGGCGATCAAGCACGCCAACGCCGTGGGGCTGGCGGTGCTCCATTGGCAAGATTGAGGCTACAACTACTGTATTGAGCAAGATGAGTGTCGAGACGACCTGTTCGTTCTATCGCATCGTTCAAGGTGACCAGCCCGCCTACGTCATCAAGACCACGACGCCGAAGGTTCAGATTGCGAAGCAACACCGCCCCCGAGATAGGCGTAATCGTTAGGCGTCAACGAAATACGAAGGCGTTGCACATAAGGGCTAACAAAGGTTTGTGATATTCCCATCACCTCCACTCCGGAACAGAATAAGAACCGGGTCTGATGGCACAGGTCGCTGGTACGATTTGAGTTATGACGTTCACTGTCGCAGTCACCCACGAAGAGCCTTGGTATGTCGCCAGGTGCCTTGACGTCGACGTAGTAAGTCAAGGTGAGACTGTTGATGAGGCTGTCGCGAATCTCGAAGAAGCGCTGGGCTTGTACTTCGAAGGAGAGGACCTCCCCGACTCAATAGAGCCTCAAATCATCACCACTGTACTGATTCCTGCGTGAGCCCCGCGCTACCCGTTGTTTCCGGTCAAGAGACCGTCACTGCGCTCAAGAAGATTGGCTTTGCCGAAATCGGGCAGCGAGTTAGCTATGTGAAACTCCGTCATCAAGGGGGGCAGAACTGTGATTTTCCCGATTCACCGGGAACTTGCACGGGGGACGCTTGCGGCAATTCTTCGACAGTCTGACGTTACTGTGAGCGAATTCATTCACTTGCTGTAGACAGCATGTGCTCTTCAAGGAAGCTTGTCTTTCGTGCGAGTACTGAGACCGAGCGGTTTTTATTGGGTGACTCAAGGTCTACCGAATGTAGTTCAAGTTTGTTTGGACGTGAGAGTTTGATTCTCTTTCGTCCAACTCAGTTGGTGATGGTGCGCGACAGAGGGCCCTACGACTTCACCAATGGAATTTGCCGAAGACTGCCTGATTCACCAAGGCGCTACGCTCGCAAAATTTGACTGACTGGGGCTGTCGTCGAGCCAGCGTGGGCTCGTGGCGTGGGCTCGTGGCGTGGGCTCGTGGCGTGGGCTCGTGGCGTGGGCTCGTGGCGTGGCGTGGCGTGGCGTGGGCCATGGGGCTAGCGAGAGTTCGCGAAAGTCATCGAGGTTGGGACGTCGAGGGCCACTAGTTTCATTCGGCGCGACGCCATTGGCAATGACACTTCTGGTTGTTCGGCCTAGTCGTAATAAAATTAGGACGGCTGTGTCGTGCCAGCCGTGCTGACGAGTAGGCAGGCAGGGTCTGACCCGAGCGGGTCACCACTTGAGGCGTAGGCGCGAGATCGCGATCCTCCGCAGAGCTGTTTGAACGAGCAGTCGCCGCAGACGCCGTGGAACTCCGCTTCGCGAATTGACCGCATCAAGGGAGTATCGCGATAAATATCAACGAGCGAACCATTGCGCAGATTGCCTAGTGGCACGGGCAAGAAGCCCGAAGGGTAGACGTCGCCAGTCGCGCCGATGAATACGATGCCGTTACCGTCACGCGTGGCCGCACTGGGCGCACACACCTCATGCGTTGGTTCGCCCATTAACTCGACCAAGTGTGAGTGCAAGCGCTCGTAGAGATCGGTGGTGGCCGGACCCGGCAGTCCCTCGTGGCGCTGTTGATTAATACGTCTGAGGAAGGGTCCCTCCACCGATCGCACCGTAAAGCCATACTGCGAGGCGTCGACGAGGAAATTACAGATGTCCTCGTTCTGCTGTGGTGTCGACGCATTGACATCGGTGCCACGACCAGTTGAAATCAGGAAGAAGACCTCCCAGATGTCGATGTGGCGTTCGTGCAGGAGCTGTGCGATATCAGCCATCTGCTCGACGTTGCGCGCCATGACTGTGGTATTGATCTGCACCGTGAATCCGGCCTCTTTGAGCTCAGTCAAAGTTCGCATAGTCGCGTCGAAGTGCCCCGGTACGCCGCGTACCGCGTCGTGGGTGCTTGCGTTCATCCCGTCGAGAGAGATGGAAACAGTCTTGATGCCGTGTTCACGAAGTTCGCGCATTCTCTCGGGCGTCAACAGCGGGGTGACTGAGGGGGCGAGCGCTACGGGAACCGATACCGAGCGTGCGTAGTCAATCAAGTCGAGCAAATCACCTCGCTTGAGACAGTCGCCACCGGTGAGGATCAATATCGGCCGCGGGCTCGCCAACTGGGCCATTTCATCAATCATGCGACGACCTTCGTCGGTGGTGAGTTCGCAAGGACTCGGCTCATGTTGGGCGTCGGCCCGACAGTGTGCGCACGCGAGGTCGCAGGCTTTGGTCATCTCCCAAAAGACGAGCAATGGTCGGTCGTTGAAACGACGTTGCATTACTTCGCGCCGGTGATCGCCCGCGTGTAATTCAACATGGCGAACATCATTAGCGGATATAGACATGCGAACAGTCTTGACTCTCGACACCCCTACGCCCTAGGGGCCTTGGTCACCTTTCCGGTGCGGAATGGCAAATTTGAGTTGGTATTGCCTATTTGTGGGCGAGATGGGACCTTGGACACTTCCCCCAGGCTTTTAATACCCCATGGGGTATGACATGCTGTCCTTGTTGGCCGTTCGTCGCGACGCGTTGTAGTTGTACGCGCTGTGGCGTAGCGAGCCACGATGAATGTCGTCGGCGACGTCGGCGCAAGGAATGAAGAAGGTTCGACATGGCGAGAGTTGTTGTTTTAGGTGCCGGTATTTCAGGACACACCGCTGCGCTTCATCTTAAGCGTCGGTTGAAGAAGGGCCACGAGGTCGTGGTGGTGTCTCCTAATTCCAAGTGGAATTGGATTCCATCGAATATCTGGGTGGGTGTCGGCAAAATGACCAGTGACGACGTCACGTTCGCCTTGGCACCGATTTATCGGCGAAAAGGAATTGAGTTTCACCAGGCCCTCGCCACTGAGTTGCATCCCCATGGTTCCCCCGAGGAATCCAAGCCCTACGTCAGTGTTCGCTACACCGACCCTGACCGTCAGGGTCAAGAGGCTTGCCTTACGTACGACTATCTCATCAATGCCACGGGACCTAAGTTGAACTTCGCGGCGACGCCTGGGCTGGGTCCCGACGGCAATTCGCTCTCGGTCTGCACCGCAGCACACGCTACCGAGACGTCCCAACGATTCTTGGACCTCATCGCAAAGATGAAGGCGGGTCAACGCCAACGACTAGTCGTGGGCCTTGGTCATGGGACCTGTACTTGTGAGGGCGCGGCGTTCGAGTACTGCTTCAACGTAGAGCACGAACTTCGTTTGGCGGGCGTGCGTGATATGGCCGAAGTGACCTATCTCACGAACGAACACGAATTGGGTGACTTCGGAGTCGGCGGAATGGTCTTCAGCCAGAATGGCTTCGAGACCACCAGCAAGATCTGGACAGAGTCGCTCTTTCGCGAGCGCGACGTGCACGCCATTACTCAGGCCCACGTCGAGAAAGTAGAGCCCGGCGTCATTCACTATGAGCAGCTCGACGGCACCAAGAGCACGCTCGACTTCGACTTCGCGATGCTTTTGCCGCCTTTTCGCGGGGCGGACATGAAGGCCTTCGACGCTGTGGGCGCAGATATCACTTCGGAGGTGTTCGCCCCAAGTGGATTCATGAAGGTGGACGCGTCCTACGAGGCCAAGCCCTACGCGGAGTGGAGCGCCGCTGACTGGCCGAAGACTTACGAGAGCGCGGTGCTTCCCAACGTGTTCGGCGTGGGTATTGCCTTTGCTCCACCGCACCAGATCTCACAACCGCGCACCAGCGTGAATGGGACGTTGATCGCCCCCGCCCCGCCGCGTACGGGGATGCCGTCGGGCGTCATGGGTAAGACCGTTGCTATGACGATTTCTGACCGTATCCTGCGTGGCGCGAGTACGGCACACACTGCATCCATGGCGACCATGGGGGCGGCGTGCGTCGCTTCGTCGGGGGTTGGCATGCGACACGGCACTGCGGCATCGATGACGATGTACCCGGTCGTACCAGACTTCATCACCTACCCCGAGACCGGCCGCAGTAGAAAAGACACATTTGGCGAGATTGGCTTGGCCGGCCACTGGATCAAGTACATGTTGCACGTGGTCTTCATCTACAAGGCGAAGGCTCGGCCCCTCTGGTTCATCATCCCCGAATAGTTGCGAATAGAAACGGACACCAACATGGACAACACCACCGACGACATCGCTAAGGCACCGCTGCCGACGACGAGCACATTGCGCCGACGCCAGAACATCGTTTTCCAAGCGTGGCGCTTCATCGCGCTCAACCTGCGCTTCCTCACGATGATCACGAAGGGCGATCACTGATTGCGAAGTAGTGATTTGAGAATTGAAAAGACATCGGACCTTAATGAAACGTGAAAATCTTCATGACGTAAAACTTAGGTTCTTCTTATGAACACATTGATTGGTGGCATATCCACTCTGTCGTTGGCACGATGGCAGTTTGGAATTACGACCGTCTTCCATTTCCTATTCGTGCCCTTGACCATCGGACTTGGTTTGCTGGTCGCAATACTGCAGACCGCCTTCTATAAGACGAAGGATCCCGCGTACGACCGCATGACGAGGTTCTTTGGGAAGCTGTTCCTGGTGAACTTCGCCATCGGCGTCGTGACCGGAATAGTCCAGGAGTTCCAGTTCGGCATGGACTGGTCGCGCTACTCGACCTTCGTGGGCAACATCTTTGGTGCGCCCCTGGCGATTGAGGGGCTACTCGCCTTCTTCATGGAGTCGACGTTCCTCGGGATTTGGATTTTCGGTCGAGGCCGCGTGAGCGAACGAATCCATGTGTTGTCCATTTGGCTCGCGAGCCTCGGGACTATCTTGTCCGCCGCATTCATCGTTGCGGCGAACTCGTGGATGCAGCACCCCGTCGGTTTCGTGATTGACCCCGTCAGCCACCAAGCCGTCATGACCAATTTCTGGGCTGTGATGACCAACTCCACCTTCTTGTTGGCCTACGGACACGTCTTGTTCAGCGCGTTCTTGACCGGTGCAGCATTCATGCTCGCTATCTCGGCCTGGCATTTGCGTAAAGGTCACGATGTCGCTGGCTTCGCCAAGGCCGCCAAGATCGGTATCGTGGCGGTCCTCATCACCGCGGTGGGCACCGTGTTCTTGGGCGACTCCCAGGCCAAGCAGATGGAAGTGCAGCAGCCCATGAAGATGGCCGCCGCAGAAACTCTCTACAACACCACCAGTGGCGCGAGTTTCTCGCTGCTCACCATTGGTGACCTGTCGGGCCAACCAATATTTCAAGTGCGGGTGCCGCACATCTTGAGCGTTCTGGCGACTAACACTTGGAATGGCAAAGTCGACGGAATCAACCAACTCGAGAAGCAGGCGACCGCCCAGTACGGCGCGGGAAGTTATGTGCCGGTCATCTGGGTGCTGTACTGGACCTTTCGCATCATGGTCGGCTTGGGCATCCTGCTCTTCGTTTTGGGCGCCGTGGGTCTGTGGCTCATGAGGAAGAAGCGTCTCGAGAAGTCCAAGCTCTACCTGCGCTTCGCGACTTGGATGTTGCTGGCACCGTTCATCGCAAACTCCGTTGGTTGGATCTTCACCGAGATTGGCCGTCAACCCTGGGTCGTGTACGGACTCTTGAAGACCTCCGACGCCGTGACGCTCATTGCCCCGGGATACGTGGCAACGTCGCTCATTGGTTTCACCGCGGTGTATTCGCTCTTGGCGGTGATCGAGATTGGTCTCATGATGCGGCTGGCCAAAGTTCCATCGCCCGTGCTGAGCGAGAGCGAAGCTCAGACCATCCCCGAACTCATCTACTAGGAGAATGACGATGCTAGGACTACTATCCACATCCCCCAGCGGCCTCGAGCAGCTCTGGTTCGGACTCATCACGGTACTCTGGCTCGGCTACTTCTTCCTCGAAGGCTTCGACTTCGGCGTCGGGATTCTGCTGCCCTTCGTCTCCAAAGATGACGTGGATCGTCGAGTTGCCATCAATACCATTGGACCCGTATGGGACGGCAACGAAGTGTGGTTGCTGACTGCGGGCGGGGCGACGTTCGCCGCGTTCCCCCTCTGGTACGCGACGGTCTTTAGTGGTTTCTACCTTGCGTTGTTCTTGGTACTTGCCGCGTTGATCTTTCGCGGCATGGCCTTTGAGATGCGGCACCGTGGCGACGCGAAATGGGCCGCGTGGTGGGATCGCGCTATCTTCTGGGGCTCCGCCCTGCCGGCTCTGCTCTGGGGTGTGGCCTTCGCCGACTTTATTCACGGGGTGCCGCTCGCCGCCAACGCGACATGGACAGGAAACTTCTTCGACCTGGTCAAACCGTACGCTCTCGTCGGTGGACTGAGTACGTTGTCACTGTTCACCTTGCACGGAGCCACGTACCTGGGCCTCAAGGCGGATGGCGATGTGCGACTACGCGCTCAGCAGGTAGGCCAACGACTTGCACCGATCACCTTCGTTATCGTCACTGTCTTCCTGGGGTGGACCTACGTGACCGCACACGCACGCCACGAAGTCGGACTAGTCCCGCCACTGTTGCCCATTGCGGGTGTCGTGGTATTGGCCGCGGTGAGCTGGCTGGTGCGAGAACGCATGGAGGGATGGGCTTTTATCGGCACCGGACTGGTCATTCTGGCTTTCTTCACGACGGTGATGCTCAACCTCTACCCCAATGTGCTCGTCTCGTCGGTTTCGCCTAGTGACACCTTGACCATCGTTGGTAGTGCGTCGCACCGTTACACCCTCGAAGTCATGAGTTGGGTCGCGTTGATCTTCACCCCCTTGGTACTCGCGTACCAGAGTTGGTCCTACTGGATCTTTCGCAAGCGCGTGAGTCGTCCGGACGCCCCTTCTGAGACGCCGGTCTCGACGAACGCGTAGCGTGAAAACTGAACGTCCGTCGGCTCTGCTCAAGCGCCTGATGCGCTCGTCGCCCTTGGTGCGACGCGCGCTCGGTGTTTCGGTGGCTCTAGGTCTGGTCACGACGGTTGCGATCGTCATCCAGGCGGTGATGCTGTCGAACGCTCTCGGTGCTGTCTTCTATCACCACGGCGTCAATGTCTCGCTCGATGTGCAGTGGTTCCTCGCGGCGACGGTGGGACGCGCACTGTGCGTGGGCCTGAGTGAGCCGGTCACCGCGCGTATCGCCGCACCCGCGCGACGCGACCTGCGCGCACGTTTCTTATCGCGCGTTCTGCGCCGCGGCCCCTTCGAGAGTGTGGACGCGACGGTACAGCTCGCCACCAAGGGGGTGGATGCGATTGAGTCCTACGTCGCCAATTACGTACCCTCGCTCGTGTTAGCGACGCTGGCCCCGACGGTCCTATTGGGATACCTCGCCTGGCGTGACCCTCTGAGCGGAGTCATTGTCCTCATCAGTGTGGGGTTGTTACCGGTCTTCATGATCCTGCTCGGCCTCGAGGCAAAAGAGAAGATGGAGCAGCGTTGGAGTGATCAGCAACGCCTCTCCGGTTATTTCGGCGATGTCGTGCGTGGCATGGCAGTGCTCAAGGCGCATCGGCGTTCGCAACGCGACGTCGAGCAACTCGACCTCGTCGGCCAGGAATTACAGCGAACAACAATGGCGACGCTCAAGGTTGCCTTCCTCTCCAGTTTCGCGCTCGAACTACTGTCCTCGCTCGCTACTGCTCTGGTGGCTCTCATCTTGGGGATTCGTCTCATGAACGGTTCTCTGCACTTGAGCGTGGCGCTTGCAGTTCTCCTCATCACGCCCGAAGTATTTCTTCCGCTGCGTCGCTCAGCGGCTCAATATCATGGTTCGGCCGACGGCATTGCTGCCGCGAGCACCCTGTTAGACCTCGTTGCACTGTCGAGCCCGAGCGGTTCGAGGCAACGAACTCTCACGCCGCCCAACATCGTTCTTGAAAATCTAGATATCACGAGTGAGGGTCGACGCGGGGTCGAGAACGTCACTGCGACGATACCCGCCGGCGAACTCACGGTCATTCGCGGTTCCTCGGGATCGGGAAAGTCCACCATACTCAAAGTCCTGGTGGATCTGCGCGAAGCGGATCAGGGCGCTGTTCTGATTGACGGCGTGGACTTGGCCGAGTTGGACCTCGAACAGTGGCAGTCGAGTATCGCGTACTTGCCTCAAGATCCGCGGCTGCCCGGTTCGACGACGCGCGAGGTGCTCTCCATGGGAGAGAACAACATCACCGACGAAACCATGATCGACATCCTTACGTCACTGGCCCTGCCCGTCGACCTTGACCGTGATCTGGGCGAAGGAGCTGCTGCCCTTTCGGCGGGCCAGCGACGACGTCTGGCCCTCGCACGATGCCTACTGCGCAAACCGCAGTTGCTCGTGCTCGATGAACCCACCGCTCACCTCGACGAACAAAGCGAGACACTCGTCAGCGAGTTGATCCACTCACTCACCATGACACGCGTGGTCGCGACCCACCGCGATTTCGCAGCAGACCATGTTGTAACGATCGCGACGACGGCGAGTGAACATGGTTGAGACCTCTGACATCGTCGCGACCGCTCTGCATCAGGAGCGACGAGCGGTGCGCTCCGCCCTCGCCGCGGGGCTACTGGTGACGATGTGCACCGTGGGACTGACGGGCACATCCGCGTGGCTGATCGTACGCGCGGCGCAGCGCCCCAACGTGTTGTCGCTCACCGTCCCTATGGGCCTGGTGCAACTCTTCGCGCTGGCCAAGGCGGGTGGGCGATACCTCGAACGCACGCAGACCCACCGCGCCGCGCTGAGTGCGATGGGACGTATTCGCGCTCGGGTGGCTGAGTTCCTCGAGCCCCTTCTACCCGCTGGTCTAGGGCCGCATAGTTCGCGGTTGGTCGACAACGTCGTGGGCGACGTGGAACGAGTTCAAGATCTTCTCACTGCCGTGGCTGGACCCCTGGTGACGAGTATCGCCGCTGGTCTAGGCAGTGTCGTTGTACTGGGATTCATGTCCCCATGGACTGGCGCCATCTTGCTGGCTGCGATCGCGCTCGATGCTCTGGCGCTACCGTGGCTCGCCCTTCATCTCGGTGCGCCGAGCTCCCTCGAGATAGATGATGTCCACGCAGAAATGACTGAGCTCTTCGACCAGGCGACCCAGAGTGGCGATGAGTTCATCATGGTGGGCGCGGCACGACAATTGCGCCGGAGTCTCTCAGACCTCGAGGATCGCGGCGACGTCGCTCAGAATCGCCGCGGTGCGGCGGTGGGTTTCGTGAGTACCGCGACGATTCTGGTGAATGGCGTGGCAACAGTGAGTGTGGCGATGGTGAGTATCGCGGCTGTGCGCTCCGGGCACCTCGCACCGGCTTTGCTCGCAGTCCCGGCGTTGACGACAGTCGCAGTGGCGGAATTAGTGAGCGGATTCGTGGGGAGCGCGGTCAGTGTTTCGCGCGATCGTGCGGCAATTGATCGCCTACAGTCCCTCAGCACTCGTCCCCGGCCGGTGCATGAACCCGACGTCACTGTTGCGCTTTCGAATGATGAGCATTCGCTGACTATGGAGGGAGTCGCATACTCCTATGATGCGACTGCGGTACTCGAAGATCTCTCATTCGAACTGCGACCGGGTGACGCCGTCGTGATCGAGGGGCCGAGCGGTGGCGGCAAGACGACGCTGGCTCGTCTGATCGCTAAATTTCTCGAATCGACGCAGGGGCGGATCCATCTCGGCGACGTGGACTACACATTGCTCACCTCCGATTCGGTGCGAACGCGCGTTGGACTCGTTGACGATGCGCCGCACGTCTTCGCGGCATCCTTGGCGCGCAATCTGCGCGTGGCTGCTCCGGAGGCGAGTGATGAGCAACTGGTACGCGCGTTGTGCGACGTGGGTCTCACAACGCTCCTCGCCGGACTCGAGAACGGACTCGACTCGCCAATGGGTGGCGAAAGCGCGGGACTCTCGGGTGGCGAGCAGCGACGTCTCGGCGTCGCGCGCGAGCTCTTGACTGGACGACCAATTGCAATCTTCGACGAACCAACTGAGGGTCTCGATGACGAAGCGGCACACCACTTGCTCGTTACTTTGCGCAAGCACTATCGCGCGGGCATCCTGGTGATCGTGTCGCACCAGGACAGTGAACGTCTCGAGGGCGCACGTGTGTGGCACCTAAGGGGTGGGCGCATAATGACCGATGACGCGGATGCTGGATTGTCAGGGGTTGTATCGGCTGGTCCGAGCGTGAATGCAGTCATGCTCTCGTGCCCTTGACCAGGTCATGGGACTTTAGTCCCCCAGAAGTAATCTTCGTTCATCGATACAATGGGGAGCAATCATTTTCCGTGTTGAGAAGTTGTATGTTGTGCTCGAGTGCGGTACCCCCCAGTCAGCACTCGTGTGAGCGACGAGACCACTCTCGCGCGCGAGGAGCGCGTCGGTTCCCTCAAACCAGTCATCGATATCATTCCTGCGCAGGCTTACGAGAATCCCACGTGGAAGGGCATGAGTTATTTCGCGCGCGACGTCGTGATCTATCTGGGCACGATTGCCGCTCTCATTTTCGTAGCCAACCCCTTCGCTGATATCGCACTCGATGTTCTTGCGGTCCTTTCGGTGACTGCTCTTTTTGTGGTGGCGCACGACAGTGCTCACGGTGCACCCTTTAACTCCAAGCGAAAGAATTCCATCATTGGGCGCATCGCGATGCTGCCGTCGTGGCACTTCTTCGAGGCCTGGGTCCTCGGACACAATCGCATCCACCATGCCTTCACAGTGTGCCAGGGCTACGACTTCGTGTGGCACCCCGTGAGTGCGCAGGAGTTCGTCGACAAGTCGCGTGCGGGCAAGCTGTTGCACCGTATCGAGTGGTCGTGGTGGGGGACTGGTTTCTACTACCTCTAAGAAGTCTGGTGGGAGAAGATGATTATCTTCACCCCGCCCGCGCGCTGGATCAAGGTCATCCGACGCGACCGTATCGTCACGCTGGGTTTTGTACTTCTCATGGCCGTGGTCCTGGGCTTCGTTTGCTTCGCACGCACGCACTCAATCGGGGGCGTCGCTTGGCTCATCTTGCGCGCGGAACCAGTACCCTTCCTCGGCTTCAGTGCAATGATCGGATCGGTAGTGCACGTGCGCAACGTCGCTCGCGACATTCGCTGGTGGAAGCGTAACGAGTGGAACAAGTTCAAGGGCCAAATGGAGGGGACCACAGTCTTGCGCGTGCCCAAGGGTGTCAACTTCTTCTTTCACTGGATCATGATCCACTCGCCACATCACGTGGACATGCGCATCCCGATGTACAACCTTGAGTTGGCGGCACTCGCGATTGAAAAGGTGTATCCCGACGTTGCGCACGACGCGCCGTTGCGCTTCAAGGATTTTCGACGCAATACCAAGGCTTGCAAGCTCTACGACTTCGACGAGGGTCGCTGGTTGACCTATCGTGGCGCACGCGAGGTCCTGGCCAGCGCGTCATCATCTACTCCGACCCCCTCCTAGTACCGCACGACACGATGATTCGTGTCGACTCGGCAACACTTCGTCGCTCACGATGTATACGAACTACGTAATTACATGATTGCTAGATGTGTAAAAGTTGCTACTTACCGGTGCACAAGTGTGCTGAGCGTGAGGAATGTGGTGCAAAAGTGGACAAAAACTGGGTAAAACCTCTCGATTTCGTCATCCACACTTCACGGGGGCTCTCGCTGGTGGCATTGTATTTCACGTAGTCCACGCAGTACCTGCCGACGCAGACCAAACCGAAAGGAGAGGGAGGCGGAAGTGAGAGGGACCTCGCAAGAGGAACGGATCACTTCGGCGGCAAGCGGAGTTCGGTCCGCTTGACGAGACGGTGAAGGGTGTGGAGTGCCTGCCGTCATTCGGTGGCCCGTCCGACACGGGGCGACGAATGGTGTGCCTCGGAAACCCCGAGGGGCGGGTGAGTTTAGGCTCACTGGTCACTCGGGGTTTTCGGCTTTTCTCATGACAATTCGCGCGGTGAGCATATTAAGTAGACCCTGGTCCAGAATCGCGGTAAGAAAGTGTCCATACTGGACAGGACGTTGATATGAGGGCCTCTAGAGAGCGACGATACCGTGCTCTCGCTGACGAGGCGACCCCGGCTATCGGCGCATACATCAAACGTCGTATCTATCCACTCAGCTATTCCGATGTCGACGACCTCGTGGAGGAGGTGCTGATCATTGCCTGGCGCCGTCTGGACGTTATTCCGGCCGGTGCCGAAGTGCCCTGGCTGATTGGCGTCGCGCGCAACGTGTTGCGCAACGCGCATCGTAAATTTCGTCGGGGCGAAGTAGCGACTGGATCCTTGGCCCCACCGCACCACGATTCTTCGGCGGAGGACAACGTCATCGCCGATGAGGGAGTGCGCATGGCTCTCGAATCGCTCAGCGACGACGACCGTGACATCGTGCTGTTGCACGCGTGGGATGGCCGCAGCACCGCCGAAATCGGAATGATCCTGGCCGTCAGCACCAACGCCGCCGCCGTGCGACTCTCACGAGCTCAGGAAAGATTCCGTCAGAACTTCGCCAGTATTTGCTTCGACTGAAAGTTATCTCTACTCGCGACATAGAGAAGACAGAACGGAGGAGAACTCTATGAAATCGATTGAAGAACGACTAGCCGAGAGTAATCCGGTGGCTCAGGGGTACGTTCCCGCCAACTACGACCAGCTGGTGTCGCGCGCCATGCACCACTCGCGCCCGACCGACTCGGCGTGGAGAGCATTTCGCTTGCGCATGGCGGGCTCGGTCGCCGCCGCGAGTGCCCTGACGGTGTTGGGTGTGAGTGTGCTCAGCGGAGCTGGTGTCGCGCTACCAGTATTGGGCTTCTCGGCCAAGAGCTCCCAGAACCCCACCGCTTCAGCGCTAGGGGGAACGTCGGGCGTCGTCCGAGGGACGATGATGCCCATCATGATCAACTACACCTTCACCGGTGCTCACAACTTCTCCAGTACCGCTGGCTCGTCTCAGGTCTATTCGCTGAGTGCGTCTAGCAACTTGACTGGCGTGTTGGCAACAGTCGCCTCGGCGCTGGGTGTCACCATGGGCACGACGCCGGACGCGGGGAATTCGAGTAGCTATTACGGGGTCTCCGGTACGGGGTACTCCGGGTCGGCTTATAGCAATGGTGGAACGGATTACTGGAATATCAACGCGACGCTCAATGGTGTGACGGGTGTCTCGGGGAGCACCGGTTCCACCGGCACGGTCGTGCCGGTGCCCGCTACCTCACCCGCGACTGTAACGGGATCAATCGGTGTCACCGGTGCTACGGGATCAACTGGATCCACTGGCGCATCCGGCGTTACGGGCGCCACGGGTACGAGTGGGGTGAGCGGTTCTAGTGGCCCTACGGGATCGACCGGGCCAGTCGCGGCGACGGGTTCGTTGGCGGTCCAAGCCATGGCGTACGTCCGAGCGCTCAGGAACTACAGCGCCGGTTCTGCGACACAGACCGTGAACGGGGGCGTTACGAATATTACGGTACCGCTCCTCATCAATGGGTACCCCTCGGATATGAGCGACTCGTTCAACTTCGCGAGTGATGGAACATTGCAGAGTGCTTCTGGCAGCATTTTCACGCTGAGCACGATAGCGACGTATCCGATGATTTCGGAGTCGGCGGGTGTCGGTCAGATCACCGCGCAAGAGAGCCAATTTCGTCATCTCATCACCTACGGCACGGTGGGGCCGACGAGAGCATCCGCTACGCCGACGGCATCACCCGCTCAGTCGTTATCGACTTCGCCTAGTGTCGCGTTGTCCGCGGCTACGAGTGGTCCCAGCGGTTCGACCGGATCCACCGGAGCTAGTGGCGCGACGGGTCCGACCACCACGACTTCCCCAATCACTACGGGTGATCCGGTGACCACGACCGTTGCGGGCGCGTCGGGCGCGTCGGGCGCGTCGGGTCCCACGACCACGATCACCGGCGTATCGGGTCCCACTGGTCCCACTGGTCCTACGACGACTACGGTTCTCCCGTCGCCCACGGTGGTTGACCTCACCGCCGTAACATTGCACTACGCGTCCTATGAGATGTCGGGCAATGTCTGGATGGAGTTACCGGTGTACGACTACACGGGCACCGAGGTCGCGGACGGCTACCAAGTGAGTTTCACCGTGGTGGCGCTACCTTCGCAGTACTTGAACTTTGCTCCCACTGTGCTCCCACTGGGAGCACGCTAGAAGAGCGTCTGAGGTTCGGCGGGCTCGATCAATTCAGGACCATCATTGCGCACCGACCCCACGGCTGCACCCACGCCGTAGTACTGCAGCGTGCCGGTCGGGGCGGGGCGCAATAGGTGCGCGCGCTGCGCCGGGCCCGACTCGCCGGGATCGAGCCATTCAGCGACGTTGGCGAGTTCCAAGATGACGGGCATGCGGTCGTGGATCTCGTTCATGTCCTCGTTGGGCGTCGTGGTGATGACCGTGCAAGTCTGTACCCACGGAGCATCTTCGGGGCCGGCCGGGTCGCGCCAGTGTTCGTAGAGACCCGCCAACAGCAGGGGCTCGTGGTCGCGACGAGTGAAGAAGTTTGGTTGTTTGGCCCGACCGGGTCGGTGATCCCATTCATAGAAGCCGTCGACGGGGATGACGCAGGGCCGCTTCTTGAAGGCGGCGCGGAACGACGACTTCTCGGCGACCGTTTCGCCGCGGGCGTTGAAGAGACGGTTCGAGACCGAGGGGTCCTTGGCCCAGCTCGGCAGAAGTCCCCAGCGATAGCGGTCGAGCACGCGTGCGCCCTCGTGTTCGGCGACGCCGAAGAGGCGTCGCTGGGGTCCCACGTTCCAACTGGGGCGTGTTTCATCGTCGAGGCCGGCCGCCAGCGTGGCGTCGAGGAGCCGCGTGAAGCGGATCGGGGGACTGTAGAGAGCGATACGACCGCACATGAGGACTCCTTTCAACAGCGACTTTAGGAGCATTGGCGTGTGTGACGGGGAGTGGCTACTGTAGCGAACATATGTTCGCTTTTTCACCTCCACGCCCGCGTCTCTCGGATGATCTCGTGGCTACGTTGCGCCCCGTCACCCTGGCAAAGTCCCGCATTGTCCCCATTTCTGAGCCCTGGGCGTCCTTGGTCCCGGGGGGTGGACTACGACGGGGTTCCACTGTCGTAGTGCACGCTCAGCCGGGGCTCGGCGGACTGAGCGTGGGTTTAAGCCTGCTCAGCGAGGCCAGCGCCAAGGGGCACTGGGTGGCCGTGGTGGGAGTGGATGATCCCGGGGTGGTAGCGATGTCTGATTTGGGCGTGGACTTGCGTCGTGTGCTCTTCGTACCGCGTCCGCGTGGCGCGTGGGCCGAGGCGGCGGCCGATCTACTCGACGGCGTGGACCTCTTGATCGTGCGCCCTCCTTCGCGTGCGTCACACGGAGCCGCGCGCAAATTAATGGATCGGGTGCGTGAACGCGGGACCGTCTTGATTGCGCTCACCGAACCCGTCGCGCCCTGGCCGCTGCCAGTAGACCTCTCATTTCATCTGACCAGTTCTCGTTGGATCATGTCCTCGCGACTCGACGCACGCTACGTGACGTTGCGCGTCGGTGGTCGCGGCGAGGCCGCGCGTCGCGGCGAACACGTGGTGATGGTGCCCGACGCTCGTGGGCGCGCCACGGCGAAATAAGTGGAACGTCTTCTCGCGCTCTGGGTGGAGCCGCTGAGTGAGGAGCGGTCCGACGGGTCGACCGTGCGCGACTATCAGCGGCTACTCGACGTGCTGGGTGTGCTCTGTCCCTTCGTCGAAGCGGTACGTCTCGGACTATGCATTCTGCCCTTACGCGGTCCGAGTCGATTCTTTGGGGGCGACGAGGCCGTCTTCGCCGCGGTGCGCGAGAGCGTGCGCGACGTGCTCGGTCTCGAGGTTGCGCTCGGGGTAGCGGAAGGTCTCTTCAGTGCGGAACTCGCGGCGCGTCAGGAAGTAGTGGTCCCCGGTGGTCAGACGACGGCGTTTCGTCGGGCTCAACCCTTGGCGGCACTCGGGCATAGAGAACTCACCACCACTGGTCGGCGCCTGGGCCTCTATACCGTGGGCGACTTTGCCGACCTTGATGCGGCGCACGTCGCCGAGCGTTTCAGCGCCGCGGTACGGGTACTGCACCGGGTGGCTCGTGGAGAACTGGCCGAACTACCTGGGCAGCGCGATACGCGCTTGGTGGCTCGATTACGCAGTGCGCGCGGCGAGGACACACTGAGTGATGAGCAGGTGAGCTTCTTTGGCCAGCGCAGCGCCGGAGACGACCGCGCCCAGGCTGCGGCGCACCGGGTTCGTCACCGCCTGGGTCCCGAGGGGGTACTGGTAGCGCGCTTACGGGGCGGTCGCGTCCCCGAGGACCGAGCGAGCCTGACGCCCTGGGGTTCGCCCGCGCGCGAATTGCGCGACGATGCCCCGTGGCCTGGCCGTCTGGTGGGTCCCTCGCCCATTACGTCGTTGCACCAGCCCGTCGCGGTGGAGTTGTGCGACGCGGAGGATGAACCAATACGCATGGGCGCGCGTGGGTCCCTCAGCGCCGCCCCCGCGTCGCTCGTTCTCGTGCGCGGTTCGCGTCGCATCATCGTCTGGTACGCCGGTCCCTGGCCGTTGGTGGAGCGTTGGTGGACGTCACCGCGTCGTCGTGCGCACCTACAGGTGCTGCTCGACAGTGGTGAGGCGATGCTGCTCTCGACCGAGGCCGGCCGTTGGTGGCTAGTGGGGATCTACGACTGATGGCTCTCTACGCCGAACTGCACGCCCACTCGGGCTTCAGCTTCCTCGACGGAGCGAGCGACCCCGAGGAACTCGTCGCTGAGGCGGTGCGCCTGGGGCTCGGCGCTCTCGCCCTGACGGATCACCATGGTCTCTACGGCGTGGTGCGTTTCGCCGAGGCGGCGCGCGCCCTGGGCCTGCCCACGGTGTTCGGCACCGAACTCACAATCGATGCACGCGATAATCGCGTGGGGGTATTCGATCCCCAAGGTGATCACCTCGTGGTGTTGGCGCGTTCGCCCGAGGGGTACCGACACCTCTCGACGATGCTCGGCGCGGCGCACCTAGAGCGTGGCGAGAAGGGCACGCCGCAGTTCAGCCTTGATCACGTGGCGAGTCGTGCGACGGAATGGTTGGTCCTGACGGGGTGTCGCAAGGGGCCACTCGCTCGCGCGTTACTCGAGGAGGGGCCCCGCGCGGCGCGGCGCGAACTCGAGGGGCTGATTGAGCGCTTCGGTCGCGATAACGTCGCGGTCGAGATTTGGGATCACGGACACTTCGAAGACGTGGCGCGTAACGACGTCTTAGCTGAGTTGGCGGTGCGCCACAACGTGGCACTCGTGGCGACGGGCAATGTGCACTACGCGCGCCCCGAGGACTTCGCGCGAGCCAACGTGGTGGCGGCGATCCGCGCTCGTCGCACCCTCGAGGAGATGCAGGGTTGGCTTTCGGCGTCGCCCTTGGCGCACCTGCGCGCTGATGCCGAGCAGCGCCGTCGTTTCGCACGCTGGCCCGGGGTGGTGGACCGCGCTGGCGAACTGGGCGCCGAGTTGTCCTTCGACCTGCGCTTGGTTGCACCGAACCTGCCCGCGTTCGCCACTCCGGCCGGGATGCACGAGCAGGCCTACCTCACGGTGCTGGTGCACGAGGGGGCGACGAGGA
The DNA here is from genome assembly GCA_013044265.1 of Acidimicrobiaceae bacterium. Taxonomy (GTDB): domain Bacteria; phylum Actinomycetota; class Acidimicrobiia; order Acidimicrobiales; family RAAP-2; genus RAAP-2. Next base: position 2,739 of record JABEUQ010000041.1, on the reverse strand, counting down.
AATACGGTCCGCGAGAGAACGAACGTGTTCCGGGTGCGTGGCGTCAGATCGATCACGAGCTCAGCGTCATCGGCGGGTTGGGTTTCGCGGGGTATTTCCTCACGGTCTGGGACATCACCGAGTTCTGTCGGCGTTCGAATATTTACTGCCAGGGGCGCGGTTCGGCCGCCAACTCGGCAGTCTGCTTTTCGCTCGGCATCACGAACGCCGACGCCGTCAAGTTGCACTTGTTCTTCGAACGTTTCCTCTCGCCGGCGCGTGACGGTCCACCCGACATTGACGTCGATATCGAGTCGGGGCGCCGCGAGGAAGTGATCCAGTACGTGTACCAGCGCTACGGGCGTCACCACGCCGCTCAGGTCGCCGCCGTCATCACGTACCGACCACGTTCGGCGTTGCGTGACGTGGCCCGGGCCTTTGGTTACTCCGAGCAGGCCGCTAACCAGTTGCGCGATCAGGTGGATCGTTCGTCGATGACCGCGATGTCCGACGAGGTACCCGAGATGCTGCTCACCATGGCCACGCAGATGCTGAATCGCCCTCGGCATCTCGGCATCCACTCGGCCGGCATGGTGCTGTGCGACCGGCCGGTACTCGAGGTCTGTCCAGTCGAGTGGGCCCGCACGCCCGGGCGTACGGTGCTGCAGTGGGACAAGGACGACTGTGCGGCCATTGGTCTGGTGAAGTTCGACCTGTTGGGTCTGGGCATGCTCGATGCGTTGCACCGTGCCATCGATCAGGTCGCGATGTATCACGGGGTCACGCTGGATCTAGGCGAACTCGAGCAGGAGGACGCCGTCTACGACCTGCTGTGTGAGGCCGACACCGTGGGGGTCTTCCAGGTGGAATCGCGCGCGCAGATGGCGACGCTGCCGCGTGTGCAACCGCGCTGCTTCTACGACCTCGTGATCGAGGTCGCGCTGATTCGCCCCGGGCCCATCCAGGGCAACGCCGTCAATCCCTACATCCGTCGACGACGTGGTGACGAACCCGTCACCTACCTGCACCCGCGTTTGGAACCCATCCTCGCGCGCACGCTGGGCGTGCCGCTCTTTCAGGAGCAACTGATGGAGATGGCTGTCGCCGTGGCGGGCTTCTCTCCGGCCGAGGCCGACGAGTTGCGCCAGGCCATGGCCGCCAAACGATCGGAGTTGCGCATGCTCAAACTCAAGAGCCGCTTCTACGCCGGGATGGCCGGCAACGGCATCACCGGAAGTGGCGCCGATCAACTTTTTGACGCGTTAGCGGCCTTCGCGAATTTTGGTTTTCCCGAGTCGCACTCGGTCTCCTTCGCTCACCTCGTCTACTGCTCGGCGTGGATCAAGGTGCACTATCCGGCGGCGTTTCTCGTCGCGCTACTCAATGCGCAGCCCCTGGGATTTTGGTCGCCCCAGAGCCTGGTCGCTGACGCCCAGCGTCACGGAGTCACGGTCGAGCGGCCCGACGTGAACACCTCGGGCGCTGACGCCACCTTAGAAGGCGACGAGGATTATCCCCACGTACGCCTCGGTCTCGCGAGCGTGCGGGGGATTGGCCGAGAGCTGGCCGAACGTATTGCTCGGGGTGCGCCGTGGCGTGACCCCGAGGATCTGGTACGTCGCGCGGGTACACAACAGCAACACCTCGAAGTACTCGCCGCGGCCGGCGCAATGGACTGCTTCGGTGAGAGTCGTCGCGCGCTCACCTGGACGGCCGGCGCGGCGGCACAGAGCACTACTGATCGTCTCGAGGGAGTCGTGACGGGGTTGCGCGCGCCACGACTGCCGTTCACTACTGAGATGGAACGCGTCGCCGACGACCTGTGGTCCATGGGTCTCACACCCGAGGCGACGGCGATCGCCCTGGTGCGTGGCTGGCTCGACGAACACGGGGTGACGATGGCCGCGCGGCTGATGGGAGCGGAGAGCTCGCGCGTCACGGTTGCGGGTGTCGTAACGCACCGTCAACACCCCGAGACGGCGAACGGGGCAGTCTTTCTCAACCTGGAGGACGAGAGCGGACACGTCAACGTGATCTTCTCTAAGGGGGCCTGGGCGCGCTGGGGTCCGGTGGCGCGACGTTGCCCAGCGCTGATAATCCGTGGGTTGCTGCAACGCGGACAGGGCACACTGGCGCTACAGGCGGAATTCGTCGAGCCCCTCTCCCTGAGTGCCACAGCGCCGTCACGTGACTGGCGTTGATCAGTATATATAGCATTTCTGCTATAACCTGCATACGACTAAATCGCGAGCCGGCGTTTTACTGGCCCCAGGCTCGCGAGGCACGTCACTTCAGCCAGCGCGAAGTGGCCGAATTGGTGGGGACCACCCAGTCGTCCATCTCGCGCGTCGAGAACGGTGCCAGTATCCCTTCCTTCGACCGTGTCGTCGAAGTTCTGCACGTCATGGGGCTCAGCGTCGATCTTCAGATTGAACTGATTGAGGTGGACGAAGCGCCGTTGTCGCGCAATCTAGAACTCGACCCCGCGGCACGGTTCAAAAATGCAGTTCACGAAGCGCAGTTTGCGCTCGCCGCCGTCAAGGGATGGCACGACGTGATCTTTGAACCGCTACAGATATTGGCTGTACTGCAGCGTCATCACGTCGACTTCGTCACCGTGGGGGGACTCGCTGCGGTCATGCACGGTTCAGACATGGCGACATTCGATCTCGACGTCACCCCGCAGCGACGACGTGACAATCTCGAGCGACTCGCGTCGGCCCTACAAGAGCTCGGGGTCGCGATTCGTGTCGAGGGCGT
>JABEUQ010000040.1 GCA_013044265.1 Acidimicrobiaceae bacterium | reverse complement strand
TGGTGGACATTGCACTTCGTCCGGCCAGCAAATCTGGACGCTGATGGACGTCCCTGGACGTTCTGGAAACACTCTCAAGGTGCCGGGATCGAGACCCGGGCGGCCCACTGAATTACCTGATCAGAGGCATCGTATAACTGTTGGCTACAAGATACGATGCCGGTGAGGTAGCCAATTTTGTAGCCAGACTGTCTGATTGCGATGCTTCCCTCAGCGTCTCATTGAATGTCGAGGGAAAAGTGGTTAGGCCAGCAGCGCTCTGCGTGAGGACTCAACGAGCGCCCGTAGCAAACGGGGCCCCGAAGGTTCCTGTTGCTGCCAGGCGACAATTGCGACCGAAGAATGATTGTCTCGAATCTCTCGAAGCCACCTGACTTCGTGCCGAGCACGCGCCGCCAATGTCGGATTATCCGTTCCCGTCGCCAAGAGACTCTGATTCACGACCCACGACGCCGGATGAATTCTCGCACGTTCAAGATCGATTTGGAGCGCTACCGCCTCGTGCACTGGCGTCGGCTCGGCCAGGGTTACGAGAAGCACTGAGGTGAAGTCGGGGTCGCGAAGGCGACCGAGTAGCTGCGACACATCGCTCGGGGTTTGATCCTGAAGACGACTGACTTCGCGACTGTAACTCTCAGCAGCGTCCAGGAGAAGGAGCGTGTGGCCCGTTGGTGCGGTGTCGAGAATGACGATGCGGTCAGCCGCACCCGCCACTGTCGCGGCAAATGCCTTGAAGACCGCAATCTCTTCGGTACAAGGTGAGCGCAGATCCTCTTCGAGAACCGCCCGTCCGGCGTCGTCAAGATCAGCCCCCGCTGTCGCCATGACGTCGGCGACGTACAAGGCCGTCACGATGTGTGGGTCCACCCGCTCGACCACCAGACTCGACGGCCACGTCTCACCCTCACCCAAGGTGTCAGTCAGGTGTGCAGCCGGATCGGTGGTCGTCAACGTGACCGCGAAACCACGCTCGGCAAGGTCGACTGCCAGAGCAGCCGCGATCGTGGTCTTACCCACGCCGCCCTTGCCCATCGTCATAATGAGTCCGTGACCCTTCACGGCGATATCGTCAGCTATTTCCGCGAGGGTCGTGGTGCTGGGATCAAAGTCATCTGCGCCAACGACCTCGGGGCTACGCCCCTTCAGTAGTCCTCGAAGTGCGAATGATCCGATGGGAGCACCGGAGAGCAGTGGCAAACTTTCACACCGCAACCCGGACAGCGACGCCGGCATCTGTTCGAGGGCGAGATGTTGGCGACGAGCGAAAGCCTGTGCCGTCGGGTCCTCTGAGTTCTCATCACTGAAGACTCCGTTGATCAACAAGAACTGGTTGATGAGGCCTAAAGATTCCAATTCTGCTCGAGCGCGATTAGCCTCGTCGATCGCACCCCTGTCGGGACGCGTCACCAGGACCAGGGTGGTGATGGAAGGATCGGCCAATGTGGCGAGGGCGATCCGATAACGATCCTGGGCCTGGGTGAGACCAGACAGTGGTCCGATACACGTCGTTCCCGCGGTATTCGCGTCGAGGAATCCGGTCCACGCGGCCGGCAGAGCGAGCATTCTCAACGTGTGACCGGTGGGAGCGGTGTCAAAGACGACGTGGTCATAGTGAGACGTCGCCTCGGAATCGGCCAGCAATGCCGTGAACTCGTCGAAGGCCGCAATCTCGACGGTGCACGCTCCGGAAAGCTGCTCTTCAATTCCGCTCACGATGTCGTCGGGAAACACCCCGCGCACCGGTCCGACGATTCGCTCGCGATACGCCGCGGCGGCGGCGTTGGGATCGATATCGAGGGCGTCCAGCCCCGGGACTCCCTCTACCGCACGAGGACTCGGCCCAATAGTGCTGGCGAGGACCTCGGAGAGGTTCGAAGCCGGGTCCGTCGACACGAGGAGGACTCGCCGCCCCCTATCAGCCAGTGCCACGGCCGTGGCCGACGACAGCGACGTCTTGCCCACGCCGCCCTTTCCGGTGAAGAACATAAATCGCGTGGGCTGGTCAAGGAGTGCTTCAAGCATGAGCGCCCCGATTCAACAACATGATTGATTGGTGCCGGATTTGGCGCCAATCGTCACGACCTCGGGCGACGCACAGCAGCTTGCCTCATCCGTCACCCCACTTTCACCAGGGTCGCAACAGGCCTGCTCCACGATGATCCCGCTCCACTCCGCCAATTCGTCGCGAGTGGGGAATCGACCCGAAGAGCGAATCACCCCGTCGGTCAGCACGATAGGTAGCCCTGATTCACCCTGCGAAGTTAAGATCTCACGAACCTGGACGTTCTGCGCGAATGCCAGGGGCTCCTGACCGAGGTTGAATCGCCGTACGGTCGCACCAGACGCCGCGAGGTTATCGAGGTCCGCTGCGAAACGCGCGAGAGCAGGATCCACGCTCGGCCCGCAGACTCCGGTCGAACAACACATTGCGGGATCGAACACTTCAATCTGCATGGGGACTCCTTCACACGAGCGTATCATCGTTAATCGACGATAGCCGATGAAAGGGCACTTGTCAACTACGCCGCGAGGCGCACTTAGAGAGCCGCGATGCCGACCTTCAGCGCGGCCAAGCCCGCCGCGTTCACGCAGTATTTGGTGCGTGGGCCTTCAATCTCGCCCTGGATCAAACCGGCCTCACGAAGGATGCGTAAATGCTCCGACACGGTGGATTGCGCGAGACCGAGCTCAATGACGACGTCGCCAGTTACGCAGGCTTGTCGAGCGTCGAGTACCTTCAGGATTCGAAGCCGAGCGGGGTGGGCAATGGCCTTCGCCATCATGGCCAGATCGAAGTCGTCGGGCGACTCCGTGGGAAGCACGACCTCATCCACGGCACAGCACTCTTCGACGTTCATCGCAGTGTCGATCTGCCGCGTTGCCATATCTCGACGATAACGGAAGGTCGCGCCACCTGGCGCGACGAGACAGTGGCCTCCGCAATTGCCGAATTACTCAAGTAATATTGACTCAATAATTATTGAGTGATACAGTGACTTCATGGCTACGACATCGAATACCGAAGACCGTGCCAAGCTCCATTCGGCGCTAGGTGATCCCCTCCGTCTCGCCATCGTCGATGAATTGATGATCTCTGATCGCGCGCCAGTTGAACTCCAAGCGCTCACCGGCCTCGAATCCAACTTGCTCGCCCACCACCTCGACATTCTCGAGCGAGCGGGCCTGATTATGAGGTCCACTTCGAGCGGTGATGGACGCCGACGATACGTCCGACTCATCACCGAAGCGCTCGACCTGCTTCATCCCAACCCCACGATGACGCCGTCGAACGTCCTCTTCATCTGCTCCATGAACTCGGCCCGAAGCCAGATCGCGGCGGCATTGTGGACGCAGTGCACCGGTTCACCCGCGCAGTCCGCCGGTACCCACCCCGCGGCACAGGTCCATCCTGGCGCAGTGGCCGCCGCCCAGCGGGCGGGACTCGATCTACGCACCGCGATACCCCACGCTCTCGACGACGTGAAGCAATTCCCTCCGATCGTGATCACCGTGTGTGATCAAGCCCACGAGGAGATCGGCGCAGCCAGGCAGTGGCCGCACTGGTCAATCCCTGATCCCGTTCTGGCAAACACCAAGGGGGCCTTTGACCAGGCCGTGTCGGAGATACGCGCTCGTATCCGGACAAGCGTCGGATTGAACATCAAACCAGAAGGAGCACCATGAGTGCGGAACAACCCGAAATCCTTTTCCTTTGCGTGCATAACGCCGGCCGGTCCCAAATGGCCGCCGCCTTCGCACGTTCCTTAGGAGGAGACCGCATCACGGTCTATTCGGCAGGTTCGGCACCAGGAGAGCGGTTGAACCCGGCGGTGGTCGAAGTGATGTTGGAGGTAGGTATTGACATCATTAATGAGCAGCCCCAGAAGTTGACTGACGAGATGGCGTTGAGTGCCGACGTCGTGGTCACGATGGGCTGTGGCGATGCGTGTCCGATCTATCCCGGCAAACGCTACGAAGACTGGGTCCTCACCGATCCCGCGGGCAAGGATCTCGACGAGGTACGACCAATTCGCAATGAGGTGCAGCGACGCGTTACCGCACTCGTCGACGAGTTGCTCGGCGTAGAAAGCGAGAGGTAATCCTCTATGACAAACAACCACTCGATCCACGACATGCCGGCCGTCGAACAACGCCACTTGATGGCCGCCATGACTCCACTGCTGCGGCAGTTCGCTGGTGTCTTTGATGAAGAAACGATTGAGAGATTCCTCGTCGATTCCTTCGAGCGACTTGCCGCAACCTCAAGGAATCCCAATTTCTTGAGTGTCTTCGCTGAGCGATTCGCGCGGGAGCGACTGGGTGCCATGGCCAAGGTCGAGGCGACGACTGAAGGTAAGCCCGGCGTCTTGTTCTTGTGCGTACACAACGCCGGCCGATCTCAAATGGCGGCTGGTTGGCTACGCCACATCGCGGGTGATCGCATCGATGTCTACACCGGAGGCTCAGAACCTTCAGATTCTTTGAATCCTGTCGCGGTCGAAGCAATGGCGGAAGTCGGTATCAACATCAGCGAAGAGTTTCCGAAGCCATGGACGGAAGAGGTCGTCAAAGCGGTGGACGCCGTCATCTCAATGGGCTGTGGTGACGTGTGCCCGATTTTTCCAGGAAAGAAATATACCGATTGGGAGTTGGACGACCCCGCTGGCATGACGCTCGAAGGCGTTCGAAAAGTGCGCGATGAGTTGAAACTGCGCGTGGAAGGACTGCGCGACGAACTCCTTGCCACGAAGTTCTGATTGGCTCACTTCATCGGGATCAAAGAGACTTTCAACGGGCGGGTTAGTCACTTTCGTTGAGTGTTGACAATCGTCTCGGTGATTCGGCCATTTGAATCTTCGTTGCGGATAATTCCGACGAGCTCGAAAGCGAGCTCTTGTAGCCAATTTTGTAGCCCAAACAGCAGACTCGACGAGACGTCTGCGGACGCGGGCGAACTTTCCGTGTGATTTGACCAGGAGAGAGGAACAGACACGGACGCCTGCGGACGGCCTTGAGATGGTCTCAAGGTGCCGGGATCGAGACCCGGGCGGCCCACTAGAACTCACCAGAGGACTCCGAACGTTCACGCGTCTGAATCCCAATGGTCGCGGTACCTCCGCAGGAAATCGGAGAAATTGGAAATACCCATTGTTGAGTTTTGCAAGGCCCCTGGTGAACTGAAACGCAGGCCTCATCGATGTCTTTCGCAGGACGTCCGCCGCAACGAGAGCATCACACCCAAGCGAAGATCAGTACGTGAAGCCCGCCTCATGATCAGCGGCGGTGATGACGTCGTGAAAGCGCTGGTGGACCCAGTGACGCTCGCCCAGGAGATTCACCTTGGCCCATCGACCCGAGACCGGGCCGAGTTGAGTGTGGCGGGGCATGGTACCCACCAGTGACCGTGGCCTAGCACCACCCGACAATTTTGTGCTCTCCAGTACGTAGATGGCGTCCGTCGTGATTGCCACGCAGCGGTACTTGATCCAGAACATTGTGAGCCCCGTCAGGTACGTGATGAGGAAGAAGGCGAAGTTCGGCGCGGTCTGGCAGATAAAGACCTGCCTGATCTCGCTTCCCTCGGGAAGAAAGGGCGCCGAACGCTCCACCAGGTCCTGTCGCGGTCCCACGTGTCCCCTTCTAAAGTCCCATGACGACGTCGGGTTGCGTTGCCGCTTCTCCACCCGGTTTGGTCGGAGCGACACGTTGAAATATTGAGGACACCCGTGGACCTTAGTGGACAGTTACCAAGCCATTCGGTAGTTCTGGTCGAGATGAAGGTGGATATCAATCTGCCGACGTAATCTCAAAACTGACGACAGAACCGACAGGAAGCGACCTCGCGTCGGCTCTGTTCTGTCAAGTGCGCCCAGTCCCGTTCACTTGTCCCGCGCTGACGCGACGCGGGACCCACCGAGAGACGACTCGGCAATAGCTTTTATATTCTTCGCCGAAGTGCCTGCGAAGTCGTGGCTCCTCGTAAATGATGACCAGCAAGTGAAATGCAACTGCGAGACTGCCCACATAGATCAGGAGATCCACCGAGGAGTACATCCAAGCCTCTCCCGAGATGATCACCAGAGCGCCGACGTATATGGGATTGCGAACCCATCGGTACGGACCAACGGTGACCACGTGCCGAGGAGGATCCCAAATTCCCGGTGTTCCTCGACCCTTACTCCCAAATACCCACACACAACAGATATACAGGGCGAGTCCTCCAGCGACGAGGAGCATCGGATACCACTCAGTCGGTCTTGCGAGCCTGCCGTTCTTGGAGAGAATCAGCCACGGAACATACCCTCCGCCTAATCCCGGCACGACCACCGAGAAAACTAAGTTGCGAATGAAGAGGTTCATCGCTCGCCGCTAGTCGACGAAGTCAATCGTCCTCGCGTCGCGCACGGCTCGGTCGTCATGTCGTTGCGCGAGTGTCGCGACACATCGTGACCTGACGAACAATGATCCCCACCATCACAACCGCGGCCGGAATGTGAATCGCCAACATCGCACCTCCCTCATGACCAGCGGCGACGGCCACAATGGCGAAGAACAAGAGTGCGATCCGTGTGGTCAGCGAAGACGCCGCTTCACGTCGGCGACGGCGCGCGCCGATCCCGATCGCGACGCTCGCGAGCGGAAGCACTAGGAGAACGTCACCCAAGTTCTGGTGCCAGCTCAGCCACATATGATGACCTCCGATGAACCCGCCAGCGAACGCCGCCTCCAGCAGGACACCGAGGGCCAGCACCTCAGCCAACAATGCAGTCGCACGCGGGGCTGCGATGTCGCGAGTTACCAATGTCGTATGGTTCATGTGCAAGTCTCCTCATCAGTCGTTAAAGTCCCTGAAACTTCGTCGGTCAGATAGGGGACATCGGGCTCCACGGCGAGACGGGGAATCAAGGTGTCGAGCCAGCGAGGCAGCCACCAATTGGCCGACCCCAAAAGGTTCATGACGGCGGGCACGAGGATCATGCGGACCACGGTGGCGTCGACGAACACCGCGACCGCCAGACCGAGGCCGAAGACGTCAAGGATGCGCAGCGGGTCATTCACTACGAACGATCCGAATACGCACACCATGATCGCCGCGGCGGCGGTGATAACTCGCGCGGTGGACACAAGCCCTTCCCCACCGCAGCCGAATTGTCCCGGCTCCGGCTCCAGGTCTCGCGCATGCTCGAGAGAAGAAACACCTCGTAGTCCATAGAGAGGCCGAACACGACGGTGAACATCATGAGCGGGATCCACGGATCGATCGGTCCAGTGTGGCCGACTCCAAAGATCGCGTGCAGCCAACCCCATTGAAATATCGCAACGATGACTCCATAGGCAGCGCCGATCGAAAGGAGGTTCATCGCGGCGGCCTTGAGGGGGATGACGATCGAGCGGAACATCACCATGAGTAGCAGCATCGCCAGCAGGACGACCAAACCGATCACCCAGGGCATCCGAGTAGATAGGTACGACGAAGTATCCACTCCTGCGGCGGTCTCACCGCCCACGTAGGCCGTAACTCGCGTGCCAGAGGTGACTTGAGGAATGATCTCATCGCGCAGATTACCTACCAGTTTGGCGGTCGCTGCGGCCTGCGGCGCCGTGGTGGGATCGATGGTGATGACCGCCGCACTATCAGTGGCGTTGAATGATGGCGAACTCACCGATGCCACGCCCGCCACAGTCCGAAGCCGCTCAGCGAGACTGCTTACGGTGCGTACTGCGCCCGGCCCACGAAGTTCAGCGACGATAATCAGCGGGCCATTGAATCCCGCACCAAAGCCTTCGGCCAATAGATTGAAGGCCTGGCCCGTGGTGAGAGAGGTCGGGTCATTTCCGGCGTCGCTGAAGGCCTGGCGCATCGAGAACAGGGGGACGGCCATGGCGACGAGCAGGGCCACCGCAAAGACGGTGCACGCCCACGACCAGCGCCGCACGAAGCGGCTCCAGCGGACCCAAAAGTCTCGCCCGGTGGGCGTCGCTGGCCGCGAGAGCAAACCAGGGATGTGCAGACGGTCGATGGAGAAGCCGGTAAAGCCGAGCATCGCTGGTAACAGGGTCAGTGCTGCAGCCAGAACTAATCCCACGGCGACGATGGTGCTCACGGCCAGACCATCCATGAAGGGCAGACCCACCGCAAAGAGGCCAGAGAGTGCGATGACGACGGTCCCGCCGGCCAAGAGCACGGCGCGACCGGCCACCGAAATCGCGACGACCGTCGCCTCACGGGGTGGACGTCCCTCGGCGAGGCCTCGCCGGTAGCGGGTGACGATGAAGAGGGCGTAGTCGATGCCGACTCCGATGCCGATCATGATCATCATGTCGGGACCAAAGGTGGGAACTGTGAGGAGATGGCTGAGGACTTCGAGGAGTCCCGAGCCAATGCCCACTCCAACGAGTGCGGTCAACATGGGTAGCCCCATAGCCACCACCGAACCGAATGCGAGGAGCATGACCACCATCGCCGCCATGAGTCCGATCCCTTCACTCGAACCGGGCGCCGCCGTGACCACGCTTTCAATCGGTGCGCCGCCTACCGCCACCTCTAACCCCTTGCGAGCGAAACCACGCGCGGTATCGATTACTCGCAGAATTGAACCAGCAGGCAGGTTGGCGGAAGTCGCATCGAACTGGACGACGACGAAACCGGTACGGTGATCGAGCGAAAGTTGGCGCCCGTTGCCGGTTTCGAGCGGACTCTGAACGGCCGTGACGTGGGCCAAGGGTCGCAGCGCCTGGGTCAGTCGCGCGATCGTCGCGGCATTCGCTGGACTTTCTAGCGCTATCGAGGATCGCAGAACCACGTCCGCGCTATCTCCCTTCAGGGAAGGAAACCGACTGGCCAAGAGGTTCTCCGCCTGCTGCGACGGGGAACTGGCCAAAGCGAAATTATTGTTCAAGCTGCTCCCCACCCACTGGGCGAGCCCGATGACAACCACGACCGCGAGCACCCACCCGAGCAGCACCCGTCGGCGGTGGTCGTAGCACCACCCGGCAAGTTGACCGAGGCGACCGTTACTTCCTACGTTCCGCAAGTCGCAGGACTGCTTCAGCGGAATTTCGTCGGGAGGTCACAACATCCCGTAGGCGCTGAGCGGGACCTTGAGCAGACTGAGTA
>JABEUQ010000039.1 GCA_013044265.1 Acidimicrobiaceae bacterium | reverse complement strand
GCACAAGGAGCACAAGGAGCACAAGGAGCACAAGGTGTACCGGGAGCGCAGGGAGTCCCGGGAGTTCAGGGAGTAGCCGGTGTACCGGGAGTACCGGGAGTTCAGGGAGTACCAGGAGCTCAAGGCGCTCAAGGAGTACCGGGGGCTCAGGGAGTAGCCGGAACCGACGGATATTCACCGTTCGTCTACGGACCTTACACGGCCGTAACGACCGACACCAGCGCGTGCGCTGGATCTGGATGGGCGACTGACACCTACACGCACTACTACGTGGTCAATCCCCAAGTGAACGGCACTTTCCTGGTGACGAACGTTTTCCACGGAACGTTCGCCACGACTGTGGGATATCCGCAACCGAACACCACAAATTGTGCCAGTGCACCAGTTCTTTTTGCGACTTCGGTAACCGGGACGTTTGAGGCGTACGACACGTACTTAGTGTCAGCTAATAGCGTCTTCAGTCCCTTTGCTACGTGCCCCGCTACGGGTACGGGTCTTAACTCCGGATGCCACAACACCCAGTTCTTCAATTCGGTATTCACGGGCGGCTCTGGCCCCGTGGAACAGGCCTATCAGTTCTACTACCACACCCCGTCGAACGGATCGTTCACGGAGACGATGGCGAACGGTACGGCCAACGCCGCCATTGGCAACATATCGGGCTGAGCGAAACTGCCACGGGTTGCATTCCGTACTAATACGAACGAGTGATAGTTCGTTCATAAGTCGGGCGTCCTTCTTGCGGAGGGCGCCCGACTTGCTCGTGTCACTCCGATGCATACCGGGAGTTCGGCTCCTCAATTTTAAAATATTGCCAACGCATCCTCGGCGTTGTGCTTGCGGGCCCGCAATTTCTTGCCAGAGTGACCATTGAATACGGGCGTGTAATCCCTCGACTTGGTGCGCTGGTCACTGACAGGTGGTGAAGGAAGGTAGTCAGGCGGTGGACCTCTGGATGTAGTAGCACTGGTGTCGCCTCCAGAAAGTGATGCTCGGTGTGGTGTTCTAGGAACGCTGGTTCGAGTCGATTTGGGCAGGTTGACGCTATTCACCAATTGAACGGCCAGTCGGAGATTATTGGCACTTCGCCGCCAGATATGAACCCGCGCGCCGAATGTTCCCGATGTAACAGGGAACGATGTTGCACCGAACAATTACCCCTGTCCCCTCTCGGGCCCGATGCAGAGGCGAGTCGCACGAGCGGCCTTCGTCATTGCCATTTCAGCGAGTTGACCCTCGACTCGTACTTCAATTCTGAGTTCATCGAAACCAGGGACTTGAACGACGCTGGAAACAACACACCCGAGGCTAGGAGGTCAATCACGTAGTCATACGAAGCAAATTCGAAAGTATTCCAGCGAACGGCGGCGCAACCACACGATTCCCCGACCAGTCCACACCGTTTGCAACGAAAGCGTCCGGACGCGCTGGCGCGAATTTCAAGGTTCCCTGATCGAGACCCGGGCCGTAACGATGGCCCCTTCGAGCCCCCGTTGGTCGAGCCTTTCGGCGACGGTGTCCATGTCGATAGCCGCGTCAAGCGCCGAAGTCGCCGTGGTCTGTTGCCTCCGACATAGCACCCGTGCGCTCGTCCGAAATGACAACCAGTTGTTCAAATCAACACGGCTCCGAGTCGGATTCATTCAATCCGACTCGGAATTGCGTGTCGCAACACTGGGTTATTCGAAATCCTCTTCTCGATACTCCATAGGGTTGCGCGTCAGCGACTTCGTGTTCTCAGCACCACGAAGTTCGACGCGACGAATCTTGCCACTGATGGTCTTGGGCAAATCTCCAAACTCCAGTCGGCGAACACGCTTGTATCCAGCGAGCCGCTCACGACAATGGCGCAAGATGTCTCCAGCCAACTCCTTCGACGGAGTCTGCCCCGCAACGAGGGTGATGTACGCCTTGGGGATCGCGAGTCGCAGTTCGTCAGACGCCGGCACGACCGCCGCCTCGGCGACGGCCGGATGTTCTATGAGCACACTCTCGAGCTCGAATGGGCTAATGCGATAGTCACTCGATTTAAAGACATCGTCAGTCCGACCAACGTACGTGATGTAACCCTCTGCGTCACGACGGGCCAGGTCACCGGTGTGATAGCGCCCCCCGGCGAAGGCCAACTCATTGCGCTCGACGTCGGGGCCATTCGCGGTGCGGTAACCCGCCATGACACCGACAGGCTTCTCGGGCTCGCAACGCACGCATATCTCACCCTCGCTCTCGACTGCGTCACTTCCGGGGTCGACCAAGTCGATTCGGTAGCCCGGGATCGGCCGACCCATCGATCCCGCAATCACCTTTTGGCCCGGTGAGTTACCCACTTGGACCGTCGTTTCAGTCTGGCCGAAACCATCGCGGATTGTGAGTCCCCAAGCATCGCGGACACGATCGATGACCTCGGCGTTCAGTGGCTCGCCGGCTCCCACCAATTCGCGCAACGATGTCGTCCAAGCCGACATGTCCTGTTGAATTAGCATGCGCCATACCGTTGGAGGAGCACAGAACGTCGTGACCTTCGCGTCGCGCAAGACGTCGAGCATGGCGCGCGCGTCGAAGCGCTGGTAGTTGAACAGGCAGGTAGTCGCTCCCGCGATCCACGGCGCGAACACGCACGACCACGCGTGTTTAGCCCAACCGGGACTTGACACGTTGAGATGCACGTCGCCGGGCTGCAGGCCAATCCAGTACATGGTGCTCAGGTGCCCGACCGGATAACTCGTGTGCGTATGTTCCACGAGCTTAGGTAGAGCGGTGGTGCCCGACGTGAAGTAGATGAGCAGGGGATCATCACCCAGCGTGGGAGCATCCGGGTGGAAGGTCTCAGCACTCGAAGAACTGTCGGCGTAACTGAGCCAGCCTGGAACGGCCGTCCCAGTCACGATGCGCACGTACGAACCCGACACATCGTCGAATCGCGGGGCCAGTTCGGGGCGAATAATGACCGCCCCGGCGTTGGCGCGGGCCACCCGGTCCGCCATATCCGCAGGAGTCAACAAGGTAGTGGCGGGGATGAGGACCGCGCCTAGCTTCATGACAGCGAGCGTGGTCTCCCAGAGTTCCACTTGATTGCCGAGCACCACGAGTACACGAGTGCCACGGATGACGCCCAGTGAACGCAACCAATTGGCGACCTGATTCGAGCGCCGCGACAACTCAGCGAACGAATAGGAGTTGTCGGTACCGTCGTCTTCGATGATACGCAGCCCTGCTTGATCGCCCTGCTCGACGGCGAGCACGGCGTCGAACCAATCAAGGGCGAAGTTGAAGTGCTCGAGTCGAGGCCACTCGAACTGCTGATACGCCGTGGCGTAGTCCGTACGAGTCGACAGGAGAAAGTCACGAGAACGTCGGAACTCCTCCGTGGGGGAGGTCATTGAGTCGCCTCCCGATTACCGGTGCGCCGCATGGCGCGAAACGAGTCGAATAGTGCCACGTCCCCCCTTCCCGCTTTGATCAGCGAAGTCATCGCCGCTCTGGTGCATGGTCGTCTTTTTGCTGCTGTTGGCCATTCTGCACCAAAATCCACCTTCTCGCTCGCTCTTGGCCGGCGTTAGGCTGATCTGCGACATCGATGCACATCTACTCAAAAGTATGACGCGTTGGCATCGAGTCTCGGTGTTCGTCGTATCGCGTCGTGGCCGCCAGCCATTGAGTCCCGTGTCTCATATGGGCACTCGACCGTGGCTGGACTCTTGTATTTTGTGCCCGTGGTCAACTGTTCGCGAGCGAGGCCGCATTGCGATCCCTCCCTACTTGCTGAATTCGTGAACGCAGCGCCATTCACCGGGCGGTGGCGCAGCAGTCACGTAGGGATTCCTATCCGAGAGCCATCCACTCGCACGACGTCGCTATCGCATTTG
Source organism: Acidimicrobiaceae bacterium (assembly GCA_013044265.1). Lineage (GTDB taxonomy): Bacteria > Actinomycetota > Acidimicrobiia > Acidimicrobiales > RAAP-2 > RAAP-2. The sequence continues at coordinate 51,311 of JABEUQ010000039.1, read as the reverse complement.
ACCCGAGAGTTGGGGCAGTGGGCCCGAGGTCTGACAGGACTCACAGTGGGCCCTTGCGGGAAGTTCACCACTGGCCCACGTGGCCGAGGGATAGTGAGTGGACTTCAGACTCAGTCGTCACGCTGTCTTCGAGTGTGACAGTGGTGCTGGCAACGAGAGAAAGATCTGGCGTTGGAGAACTGTATGACAAAGTCTCGTTTTAGCATTTCGCGGATGCAGGAATCGCGAGTACTGCTTCAATTGTTCTATCGACCCGGCGGTTGACTGGCACCGGTGTGAAGCACGTTGCGATTCACACGGCGCAGAAAGTTACATCTCGACACTCTCCATCGCCCGCCCTCCTCACACAAGTTTGGCTTTGCTCGATCCCTGGCGCGTGTCACCTCGCGGGTCGTCGGTCACGACGACATCAGGGCCGTCTGATTCGCTCGCGTCGCTCACTCGGGTGGTGAGCGCTGTCAGCACGCCCAGGTTTGAGGGGCATTGCGGCCTATCAATATCCGCCAACTATTTCCATCTTGCGCAGACTCTTGGCGGAGGCGACACTGTGGCGAACGACTACACCTCGAAAGTCCTTCACAACTCATGACCACACCTCTTCGATGAGGAGGCGAACGTAACGAATGATATGTTGCAACCAGGACGTCCAGACTTTGCTTCCTTCTCACCCGACATCTTGGCGGTGAACGAGCAGGAGGATATGAGCCATGGACAAACAACCAATCGAGACTGGTTCTGGTCGTAGCATCTTGTCCCATATTGGGAGCGACGCAGGTGCCCTCATCTTGTTCACCTCTCCCACGCTGACCGGACATTGGATTGATTTGACGCCGGCAAACACTGACGAGTCTCAGGTTCGTGGCGCCGTATTCGAACGTGACCTTCCACAAGGAGTTGCCTTTGCTGCGGTCTATCCGCAATTACGTCAGGGTGTCTACTCCATCGAAGGGTCGAACCAAATAGTGACAATCACGAGCGGGCGGGTCACGACCCTCGATTATCTCGAAGACTGCTGCAGGATTTACTACCACCCCTCCACAATGTCGGTCCTTGTGGATAAGCGCTAACTACGCATCCAAATAGTCAACATCGAGCAATGGTGACGAATGACGAACTGGCCTGCAGACTGGCTCATACCCAGTGTCAATTGATCGACCAAGACTGTCCACTATTAGCGCCAATGCATAGGGTGTCGACAACTTACCGAGCGCGATACTGACCACGAATGACGGGAATTAGATTGTCCGTACCTAGTTACTGTTAGAGCGTTGCCAGTGTCCGGTTTTCGAACGTCGTCCACAAATCGGCGAATATCCAGTAGCGACGATGAGACCCAATATGACGAAAATTCTTGTGGCTATTACGATGTCACCACCTCTCCCTTGAACCTTTGGTGCTCTTGAAAATCTTTGTTCCACCGAGGTCGTCTACTCAATTAACTCTGTCCTCTCGCATCGTGAACCTACATGCGAGCCCAGAGCATGATCGCCGCTCGAGAGCGCCATGGAGCACGTCGCGCTCGTCAAGACTTCAACGTCTCGCGAGCCTCGCGAATGGCGTAGTACAGGATCACGTAGCCCGCCAGCGGGTCGGCCCACCACCAACCCGCGGTCGCGTTCAGCACGAGACCCGCGAGGACTGCGCCAGCGAGAATCCCATCAATCATGGTGACCCGACCCTCGGCCGCGAGAACCACATTGTGTAACTCGCGCCCAACTCTCGCCTTACCCGCGGCGAGAAGAAACATTGCCACCGCCGTCAGCGCAGTCCACGCGATGCCGACGCGACTGTGGTGCGGGTGAAATCCCATCGCCAGAACAATCGTGCTCTGCAGCGCCAGGTACACCGCGAGTGCCACGAACGCGATGCCAATCATGCGTAGTGCGCGGCGCTGTCGGTCCTGGGCCACGTCCGCGAGCTCCCACAACACCACCGTGGACGCACCAATCTCGATCACGCTGTCCACGCCGAATCCCGCCAGCGCGACTGAGCGCGCGGCAATGGCGCCGTAGGCGAGGACAATCACGCCAACGATATTCCAGCTCAGCGTCATCACTTCGAGTTGGCGCCCCCTTCGAAGCAGGGCGGCAGATACTCGAGGTTCGCGATCACTGGTCACCAGTACATCCTAGAAATACGACTTTGAATTCAGAGTGAACTTTCCGCATCGAACTGGTTGCGGGGCAATGTTGGCACCGATCACTCGCGCAGAGTGCGATCATCAGGGATTCGAACGCCCTTCGACTACGATAACCCCACGCGAAGTATCAAGCATCGAACTCTCCACGAACTCGCGGAACGTCAACCCCCCGGAAGCCCCTCAGTCGCCCGGCGCGGTCAGTGAAGAGTGACGCCGGACGAAACCCCTCGAGCAGTCGACTTCACTCGCGAGGTGGCGTACGTTTCGATCCCACACCCGGAATGCCTCGCGCCCAACTCCAAAGCGCTACATCGTACGCACCTTTAACTACACCGGCCACGAGAAGTGGCGCACCCAAACTGATCGACTGCAAAACACCACCGAGTAATGGCGCAAAAGGTCTCACCGAATAACGTGCCGCGTTGGTCACCGCTGCCGCTTGCGTACGCTCCGGCGGCGTCACGACGGTCATGACCAAGGCTTGACGTGTAGGGGTATCCATCTGGGACATCGTGGTACGTAACAGCAACAGCATGGCCGCCACTTTGAAATTCGGGGCGAACACCATGGACGCCATGATGATGTTGCTCGGCAGATGCGTCCAGACCATGGTCGCCACGAGGCCGAAGCGACGAGCCAGGACCGGCGCAATCAGCACTGACACCGCCTGCAGGGCGGACACGAGAAAGAAGAGCCATCCGAGCGTGCCCAAGGACACGTGGTAACGCTGAGTCATGTAGTACGAGAGGAAACCAGTGGTCACGAGCCCACCACCGGCGGCGTCGACAGCGAAGAGTTTGGCGAGTCGGTGCACGACGACTCGAGATGGTCCGAGTTTCGTACGCACCGCGCGAGGTGGTTTCCCGTCCGTCGCCTCAGTACGCGCAGCCTCGACCGACGGCGAGAGTCCCCACGCACAGAACGCACCCACAATTCCCACTGGTACCAGTACCACGAACAACCACACGTGGTTCGTGGTGCGCGACGCGACTCCCGCGACACCAGCTCCCAGGGCACCGAGAGCGCCAAAAGCGGCCCCCGCCGCGTTGTACCGGCCGTAGACGCGACCAGTTCCCGCATCGTCGGCCGCCAACATCACCTGTTCCAGAGTGCTGGCCGCGCCGTTATCGACGACGTCGGTCGAGAGCGTCCCGGTGACGGCGACGACGAAAAGCAGCCACAACGGTGGACTGGTCGCGACCACTGCGCCCGCGAGGGCGACGCCGAGAAAGAAGATGGCGTACGTTCGTCGTCGGCCAAAACGGTCAGCGAAAATGCCCACGACCAATGATGCTGCCGCACTTCCCCCAATCAATGTTGCGAGCAAGATACCCGCCCTCACGGCGCCCACACCGCGGGCCGCCAACATCGCGCCCAACAAAACGGCCGTAAAGCCGTACCCGAATCCACGAACCGCCTGACCACCCACGAGGAGTCGGGTGTCACGACTCAACGGCTGGCCCATGTCACCAGTCTGCCCCATGTAATACCCAGCGAGTCGAACCTGACGTTGCCTTCGACAAATAGTGGTGATTGAAACGGCGGCGTGCAGCGTCGCCTCGTCAAACGCTAAATCTCCCAACCAGTCGACCAGTCCTGTTCGGGTACCTCACCCACCGCCGCGGCGAAACGGATCAGAGTCTGCGACAAGATGGTCTCGTCCTCCAGCGAGAGCGATCTCACGATTGCATCCATCTCACTGCGACGACGCTCGCCCACGGCACTAACCAACTGATGACCCTTCGAGGCCACGACGAGTCGGATATGTCGGCGATCCTCATCCTGGGAATGACGAGTAATCAACTCCTTGGCCACGAGTCGATCACACATGCGAGTCGCCGTGGCTGGCGTCACTCCAATCTCTTTCGCCAAACTGGCTAAATTCTGCGGACCTCGTAGTGCCAAGACCACCAGTGTCCGGTACTGAGCCAAGGTCACCTCGTCGGTGATTTCACAAAGCGTACGTTGGACGACCGACGCGAGAGCCCGACTCGCGGCAACGACGGCGTCTATAAATGGGGACTCTTCCTCGCTTGATTGCATTAACCAATTATTACATATACTAACGATATGAGGTATCACACGACGCCTCGCCGGTGGTCCCAGCGCGCAAAGAGCGCACCTGACCAGTCTTCACGCAACTGGCGAGGGAAGGTTCATCATGAAAGCGCTCGTGTACGAAGGTCCCGATAAGAAGAGTTGGAAGGAAGTACCGAACCCCACGATTCAACACTCCACGGACGTGATCGTGAAGATGGTCGCGACCACGATTTGTGGAACTGACCTGCACAACCTTAAGGGCGATGTCCCCGAAGTCGCGGTTGGGCGAATCCTCGGCCACGAGGGCATTGGCACCATTACTGAGATTGGATCGGGCGTTACGCAATTGGCCGTGGGTGATCAGGTGATCCTCTCGTGCGTGAGTTCGTGCGGCCGATGCTCGAATTGTCGTCAGGGGCCGTTCAGCCACTGCCTGGACCCGGAGGGCCTGGCGGGTATTGGCTGGATCTTCGGCTACATGATCGACGGTACCCAGGCGGAGTTCGTTCGAGTCCCCTTCGCAGAGACGTCGGTGTATGTGCTACCCAAAGGTACGACCCACGCACAGGCGATACTCCTGTCAGACATCTTGCCCACCGGCTTCGAGATCGGTGTGCAATACGGTGACGTGCAGCCCGGTGACATTGTGGCGGTCATTGGTCCTGGTCCAGTCGGACTTTCTGCGGTCATGACCTCGCGCCTCTACGGCCCATCGAAGGTCATCGCCATCGACCTCGATCCTGCTCGACTTAAGAGGGCGACGGATTTCGGCGCGACCGACATCGTCAATTCGGGTGATGCCGACTGGATGAAACAAGTGCTCGACCTCACCGATGGCGCTGGCGTCGACGTGGCCATCGAGACCATCGGAATGCCCCAGACCTTCACGATGGCAACGCAAATCGTTCGCCCGGGCGGTAGCCTCGCCAATATCGACGTCTACGGCAAACCAATCGAGTTAGCGCTGAACGAGCTGTGGATAACGAATATCGATATCTCGATGGGACTGGTCAATACCAACACCCTCGCCATGCTGCTCAAGTTGGTCGCTGGAAATCTTCTGCCGGTCGACAAATTCGTCACTCACGAGTTCTCATTTGATCAAGTCATTGCCGCCTATGACGTGTTCGCTAACGCCGCTGAGCATGACGCACTCAAAGTATTGATTCAATTAGTCGACGCGAGATGAGTGACCGCACGGTTCGCCGTCACGCGAAGCCGCGTGTGGTCACTCATCTCGATCATCGAAGTAGCCCAATTGATGGCGAGCGTCCCGCTCGTCACGCGGGTGCGCCAGAATTCGCCTTCGTCGTCCGTGAACCGCTCAATACGCACCCATGACCTTGGTGGTACCGCGAACGTCCACGCGCGAATTCATCGCGCGAAGGATGGGTACGACTCACACCATCACTCTGAACTGACGCGTCGCCCGATCGGACAATACGAAGAAGGCTACGCCTTGAACTTGATAACGGCCTGTGCCGTGTCGCCTCCGGTGGCGTTACCGGCGCTGATGGCGCAGGCCGCCGCATTCGCCACGGTCGTGCCGCACTTGCCACTTCCGATAGTGCCCGTTAACACCGTGAAGGTAGTTGTCGGTAAGACGCCCGTCGCCGTGACAGTGATGGGAGTTGGAATTGAGGTCGGCAATTTACAGCCGTTCTGTCCACTGGCGTTAGCCAGGCACTCCACGAGGTAGATCGAGTCCTTAGGGGTGAAGCCTGAACCCGAGACCGTGACCTTCTCCCCGTTACTCAGTCCCGTCGACGGCTTGACCACCAGGAGCCGCACGTTTGCGGTACTAGCCTTCGGAATCACTTTGTTCGACGAGAGCGAACGTGGACCCGCGCCGTCCTTATTGAAGGCCACGACGCTGAAACTATACGACGTACCGCTCTTGAGTCCGCTCACGGTACACGTCAGTTTCAGCGTGGAGCACGTGCGGCCCAGCGGCGTCGAGGTCACGACGTACTTGGTGATCAGCGAAGCCCCCGTACTCACCGGTTTCGTCCACGACACATGAGCGCTGGCGCTGTCGGCACTGGCGTGCACCGCGCGTGGCGCAGAAGGTTTATTCGATGAGCCGTACGCCGGCAAGGTTCCCATCATGGCCAAAGTACCGACGAGAGCTCCCACAATAGAAGTCCGAATCGAGAGCCGCATGGCTACCTCCCCTTAAACAACGTGGTCATTAAATTCTTACCTTAATCAGGTCACGGGCGCTAGACCACACCTCCAATGAGGTGATTACGCCGCGGTCTCCGGCAGCAAATCAAATCTCGAAGTCCTTCGTGGCGCCGGACGTTCGACCCGGCCCCAAGGTACGCACGGCGATACCCGCCGCCACCAGCATCGCTACTCCCGCGACGATCAGCGACTGCTCAAGTCCGTTGCGAAAAGCACCGTACACGGCCGCGACAACACGGTCTTGGATTGAGTTGCCAGTGCCCGAACCAATGGACACTCCCGCGGGGGCCGAACCCGTCTCGATGTAGTTGATAATCGTCTGAAAATACACACGTGGAACATTCAACGCTTGTAAACGCCGTTCCAATGCACCAGTCAGTTGCGCATTCACCAGCGCGCCCAGCACCGCCACACCAAAGACTGCCCCGAGTTCACGGCTCGTATTAGTGGCCGACGCCGCCATTCCCGAACGCTCGGGGGGCACCTCAGCGAGCGTGACAGAAGTCATGGGTACCACGCTAGATCCAAAGCCGAAACCCGCGAGAGCCAGAGTTGCCATAAGCCACGCCGACGGGTGAGCGGATTCGAGTAACAACGCCGACAGCAACACTCCTGCTCCGGCCATCACGCACCCTTCGGCCATGGGGGCGCGTGGTCCGATGCGCGCCACTCGCCGTCCGGCGAACACCGAGGACAAAATCATCGCACCAGCCATCGGCACGAACTCCAACGCCGTGTGTTCTGGGGTGTAGTTAGTGACAGCGGTGAGGTACAGCGCGGTGAAGAAGAAGATTGAGAAAATAGAGAAGTACAAGATGAACGCCACGATGATCGCACCGCTGAATCGCGAAGAACGAAAGTACTGCAGGGCAAGCAGCGGGAACTCCGTACGGCGCTCTACTCGTACAAAGGAGACCAGCGCCACTACTCCCACGAGGAATAATCCAATAACCCACGACGTACGATAACCGTTGGTCTCACCCAATATCACCGCGAAGGTGAGACCCCCCAGCCCGAGCGAACCTAAGAGAAAGCCCGAATAATCCATCTTCCCACTCTGGGGGTTCGATGACTCCGGGACGCTGCGAAGTGCCAGGACGACGATGGCAATGGCGGCCACGACATTGAACCAGAAAACCGCTCGCCAACTACCCCCGGCCACCAGGACACCGCCGATGACTGGTCCACAAGCTAGCGCCAGCCCCGACACCGCCGCCCAGGTACCAATGGCCCGCGCGCGTTTGCGGCCTTCGGGATACATCTGGCGTAGCACCGACAACGTACCCGGCTCGGACGCCGCCGCACCCACCCCCATGATGACGCGCGCGCCAATCAACACACTCGACGATGTCGCTACCGCGCCGAGCAATGAGCCCGCCGCGAACAAACCCAGGCCCAACAGCATTATTTTCTTGCGCCCCAGTCGATCCCCCAGGCTGCCGCCGAGCAACATGAAACTGGCGAAGGTGAGTCCGTAGCCATTGACCACCCACTGCAGCTGGGTGACCCCCGCGTGTAGGTCCGAGCGCACGCTCCCCAGAGCAACCGACACAATGGTCATGTCCATGAAGGTCAAGAACATGACGAGACAAACGGTAATGAGCGCGAAACGACGTGAGGGAAGCGGCGTTGAAGTTGCGACAGTCTCACGTTCACTCATTAACTGAGTCCTTTGTCAGGACGAAACGACTTGGGGCCAACCTACACCGACTTCTCAGTTGATGCTAACGATACTGGTCTCGCAGTGCACCGCTTGGGGTCAACGCGGTACTCTCACTGAAACGTTAAAATACGGAAACACTTGGAGGGGGGGATTCGTGTCGCATAAGTATTGTCGAGTTGTTGAGGCGAACATGGCCCCTGGGAGGAACTCTGAATGAAAGTTGCCCTCTTCATCACTTGCGTCAATGACGGACTCTTTCCCAACACCCCCCAAGCCGTGGTCCAAGTTCTCGAACAACTCGGCCACGACGTCATCTTCCCCACCCAACAAACGTGTTGTGGTCAAATGCACCTCAACGCGGGGTATCGCCAGGAGGGACTACACCTGGCCGAACGTTTTCGTGCAGTCTTCTCGGATTACGACGTCATCGTCTCACCCTCAGCGTCATGCGTGGGCACGGTGCGCGATCTCTACGCCAGTTCCGCGCGTTCACTGGGCAATGAGCCATTGGCCCTCGAACTCGAAGAAGTTGGCCGACGTACGTACGAATTCTCTGAATTCCTCGCTCAGGTCTTGAAGGTGACGGACGTGGGAGCTAGCTTTCACCACACCGTGGCCTATCACCCGACGTGTCATTCCTTGAGGGTTCTCGGACTCGACGAGGCACCAAAGATGCTGTTGCGACACGTGCAGGGCCTCGAACTTGTGACGATACCCGAAGAGGACGCCTGCTGTGGTTTCGGAGGTATGTTCTCCATCAAGAACTCCGATACCTCCGTGGCAATGGGCCGAGACAAACTCGCACGTATCCGCTCCACCGGCGCCGATGTCCTGTGCGCGCTCGATAACTCTTGTCTCACGCATATTGGCGGATTGTCCTCGCGAGCCAAGACTGGAATCAAGATGATGCACGTAGCCGAAATCCTCGCGAGCCGTGAGGGAGGTCCGCGTGTCTAGGGTCTTCGATACCGAGCTGCCCTTCCCCACGCTGGCCAAGACCGCCTTGGCCGATACTCAGTTACGCGCGAATTTGGCCCACGCCACGACGACGATTCGCAACAAGCGACTCAAAGCGGTGGGCGAGCTCGAAGATTGGGAACAACTGCGTAGCGCCGGCGCCGCCCTGAAGGACTATTCGCTCGACCACCTCGACGAACTCTGCATCGAGCTCGAGAAGAACGTCACCGCCCACGGCGGCGTGGTGCACTGGGCGCGCGACGCCGCCGAAGCGAACGACATCGTGGTGAAACTGGTCCAAGCCACGGGCGCCGACTCGGTCGTCAAGGTCAAATCCATGGCGACCGCGGAGATAGAGCTCAACGTGGCCCTCGAGAAATACGGCATCACCGCCTACGAGACAGACCTGGCGGAACTCATCGTCCAGTTAGGTGACGACCTGCCCTCGCACATCCTTGTCCCGGCGATCCACAAGAACCGTTCGCAAATCCGCCAGATCTTCATCGACGAGATGGGTAAGTCCGGACTCGCCGCCCCGGCGGACCTCAGCAATGATCCCCAAGCGCTGGCCGGCGCGGCACGGGCCCACTTGCGTCAGCGTTTCCTTTCGGCACGCGTGGCGATCTCGGGGGCGAACTTCGTCATCGCCGACTCGGGCGCCCTGGTCGTCGTGGAGTCCGAGGGCAACGGTCGGATGTGTCTCACCCTGCCCGACACCCTCATTTCGGTCGTGGGCATCGAGAAGATCCTGCCCAACTGGCAGAGCCTCGAAGTCTTCATGCAGTTGTTACCGCGATCCTCAACTGGCGAACGCATGAATCCCTACACGTCGATCTTCACCGGCGCGACACCGGGCAACGGTCCCTCACACTTCCACTTGGTGCTCATCGACAATGGGCGTTCTTCGGCCCTGGCCGAAGAGACAGGTCGCGACGTCCTTCGTTGCATCCGCTGTTCGGCCTGTCTCAACGTCTGTCCCGTCTACGAGCGCACCGGGGGTCACACGTACGGCAATCCCTATCCCGGTCCCATCGGTGCAGTGCTGGTGCCCCAGCTACGTCGCGGACAGCGCACCGCGCTCGAAGACTCACTGCCGTACGCGTCGTCGCTCTGTGGCGCCTGCTACGTGGCGTGCCCGGTAAAGATTGATATTCCAAAGATTTTGGTGCGCTTGCGCTCGGAGATTGTCGACGAGAAACGCCGCGAGCACCCACGAGACTCAGAACTCGTGTCCATGAAAGCAGTGGAGAAGATGTTCTCCTCAGCGCGTTTCTTCCAGCGCGTCGTCGCGGTTGGAGGGCTACTCGGTCGTCTACCGGTGCGTACCCTGCGCTACCTGCCGCCGCCACTCAACAAGTGGAGCGGCGCTCGCAACACGCCCGTACCACCGGTGACTTCGTTTCGCACTTGGTTTTCCACGACCCACCCGAATAGTAATGTCACTGGTCCTAGCCCCCTCACGTCGGGTGCGGCGATGGTTCATCACCACGACGCGTTACACGAAGGTGCGCCGGGCCATGTCGGTGTTGACGTGGCGGGACGCGAAGGTGTCCTCAGTTCCATCGCGGCAGCACTCGGCGACAGGAGTCGCCACACTACACTCCCAATCGAACGGGAGTACCACGTGAGCGGCCAACTCGACGCCACGCGACGTCGCGAACTTCTTAAGGATCGCCTTCTCGACTATCGGGCCCACGTCGTCGAATGCGAGCGAGACAACCTCGGTACGGTCGTGAACGACTTGCTCGTAACTCACGGTTCGAACTCACTCGCCGCTCCACACGACATCCCTACTGACTGGCTCTCGTCAGTCAGTAGGGATGTCCACTTCGACGAGCCCAGCCTGTCGGTCACCGACCTCGACTCGATTGACTCAACCCTTTCAGGTTGTGCTGTTGCTGTCGCTCAGACTGGGACAATCGTGTTGGATTCCGGAGAGCGCCAAGGGCGCCGGGCACTCTCGCTGATTCCCGACCACCTGATTATTGTCATCTTCGACGACCAGATTGTGGAGCTTGTTCCCGAAGCAGTAGCCCGACTGACTCCCACTTCGACTCAAACATGGATCTCGGGACCCTCGGCAACATCAGACATTGAACTTGAGCGCATCGAGGGTGTCCACGGACCGCGTACGCTCGACGTCATTCTTGTCATCTGATTGTCATGGTCTATGCGACGGCGGACGCGCTGAGGTAAGCGACCGTTAGATTGGAAGACGTTGATCCCAGTTGCCGCACGGTCGCGGTGCCTGAAATCCCGAACTTTAGGAGACCTACTGTGAAACGACGGAGTTGGAAGATGGTAACGCTGGCCGCGGTCGCGTCAGTGGGACTATCGGCTTGCACAATCCCTTCGGCTCTGTCAGCCGCCCAGAACACCTATGGTGCCAGCCCCTATCTCCAAGTGCACTTCACGGCGACACTCACGAGTACGGACCCCGCCCTCGCCAGCTACTCAACGGCCCTCCAGCACTTGACTTTCGAGCTCAACAAGCAGAGCCTGGCGGGTCTACCGATCAAGAGTTCTCTGAATCAGGTCAACCAGGACATCGTGGTGTTGCACGGTACCACGCGAGTAGCAACAATTATGGAGAACAAGTCCAATCTTTACCTCAACCTCAACTTCAGCGCCCTGACTCAAGTCCCAGGAATGGGGAGTAGCGCTGCTACTCTCTCAACGCTGAATCTGCTCTTGGGCCAGCGGTGGATTGAACTGCCCTTTTCCGTCGTCGCCCAGTACGCCCACTCTTTGGCCGGACTCACCCTGTCGCGCTCGACCATTGCGAATGGCGAGAATCAACTATTGAACGCGGTGGCCACCATCATGGCCAAAGGCTCGGCCAAGCCCGTCACCGGCGGTTTCGTTGAATCAGGCTCCACCGCGAAGTTGGTAAGTTCCCTGGCGACGGTACTCAAGGCCTTGGGTCTGCAGTCACTGTCTGCAGCCAAGACGACCGGCACGTACAGCGTGTCAGTTGCGATGTCGGGATCCACTGCCACTGGTGCCACCGTGAATCTAGTGGTACCCACGGCAAAATACGGCAACGAAACCTTCCGGCTATCGGCTACTTTCGCGCACCAGACATTGGCGGTCACTACGCCTTCGTCTCCCCTCGTGGTTACCCCCGCGCTGATTAAGCAGTTCGGTAGCAGCGCTGGTTCGATCCTGGGTGGTGCGCTGGGCTAATCCGCCACATCGACTACCCATCTCTTGCTGCTGAGGGTCGCACCAGCGGCTACACGCGTTCCCACGAAGTCGAAGAACTGGCAATTACCGAAGCCGCAAGGTCGGAGACTGTCACGGGGAAGTTAACGAGCGCGAGTCTCTACCAGGGTCTGGGCCTCATCCCACTCACTCGCGTCAACGAGTGGACTGAAGAGAGTGCCGGGGAAAGAGGAGTCCACCAGACGTCGCAACGCGGTCAAATCCTGCGCGAGAACACCGAGGCCACACAGCTGCATCAATGCATTGCCAATCGCCGCGGCCTCCACTGGACCAGCGTGCACCGGAACTGCGCACGCGTCGGCCGTCAACTGACACAACTCGGCGTTGAGCGCACCACCGCCGACTATATATATGGCGTCAACCCGAACCCCAGTAACGGTGGATATTCCCCGAATGGCTCGACGATACGCGAGAGCAAGAGAATCCAAGATACAACGCGTGAACTCGGCGGGGCTAACAGGGATCTCGGTGCCCAAGCGCTCACACTGAGCCGTCAGGCGACCACGCATGTCGCCAGCGCCAAGCAACTCGTCACTTTCGGCATCAACCAAAAAGCGCCGTGGCGAGAGAGATCTCGCTTGCTCCGTGAGCATCGCCGCGTCGAGTTCTTGTCCGTCGAGGGCGAATTCACGAATCACCTCCTGCAACAGCCAAAAGCCCATCACGTTGCGCAAGTAGCGAGTGCGCCCAAAGGCTCCGAGCTCGTTCGTGTACCCGGCCTCAAAAGCATCGTGATCAAGCAAGGGATCATCGAGTTCGACCCCGACGAGAGACCAGGTACCTGAGGATACGTAGGCGAAGTTGGAACCTTCGGCGGGTACGGCCAGTACCGCTGAAGCGGTGTCGTGTGACGCTACGGTGATGATCTTCGTAGTTCCCGATACCCCGGCGGCCAGTGCTGTTGGCGACACCACGTGGCCCAACACCACACCGGGGTCTACGAGTTCTCCCACTAGTTCGCGCGGCAACCCAAAACGCGTAAAGAGGTCATCGTCCCACTCGCGATCCAGTGTCAGTAGTTGGGTAGTGGACGCATTGGTAATTTCCCAGGCCTTCACGCCGCAGAACATGAAATTAATTAAGTCCGGGATGAGCAACATGTTGCGTGCGGAATCGGTTAGGTCGCCATCGGCAACTAGTTGGAACAAGGTATTAAAAGCTAAGAGAGCTATACCGTTGCGCTGATACAGCGCCCACGGATCGAGCTGGCTTGTTACAGCCGCAAACGATGCGTTCGTGCGCGAGTCACGATGGTGAGCAGGTAGGCGAAGTAGGCGTCCCGATGCGTCCACCAGGCCGTAGTCGACGGCCCAGGAGTCAACCCCTAAAGATTCCAGGAGTAGCCCGCGTGCTCGTGCTGCCTTCGTGGCAGCGCCCAGACCACGTTCGATCTCCACGACCAGGGCAGGCAAATCCCACGAGAACACGCCGTTGACCTCGCGACCACCGTTAGCGAAGCGCGCGACTTGTTCGAGTTCCAAACGTCCTTCAACGAGTGTCACGAGAAGCACACGTCCACTCGACGCGCCGAGGTCGACGGCGGCGACCGCCGCGGATCTAAGTGCCACGGACTATCGCAAGAAGGCGGCCGCGACGCCTGAATCCACGGGAATATGTGCGCCGGTCGTGAGTGCCAGGTCGCCACCCAGCAATGCGAACACCGCGCTCGCGATACTCTCGGGCAACACTTCACGCTTGAGCAAAGTACGACCCGCGTAGTACGCGCCGAGGTCCTCTTCCTTGACGCCGTAGACGGCGGCGCGCTGCGCTCCCCATCCGCCCGCGAAGATCTTCGAACCACGCACGACACCGTCGGGGTTGACGCCGTTCACACGAATCCCTAATTCACCCAGTTCAGCCGCGAGCAGTCGCACCTGATGCGCTTGGTCGGCTTTGGCTGAGCCGTAGGCGACGTTGTTGGGACCGGCGAATACCGCATTCTTTGACACGATGTAGACGATGTCGCCGCCCATCTGCTGTTCCTTCATGACTTTGACAGTGGCCTGAGCGCAGAGAAACGAACCCTTGGCCATTACGTCGTGTTGGAGGTCCCAGTCGCGCTCGGTGGTCTCGAGAAGCGACTTCGAAATACTGAGTCCGGCGTTATTGATCACGATGTCCACCCCACCAAAAGCCAGCACCGCGTCGTCAACGGCGTTCTGAACGGCATCCTTGGACGCCACGTCGATGACGACACCTCGAGCGACGTCGAGCGAGCCGAGTTCACGAGCCATGGCCGTGGCCGAATCTGCGTCAAGGTCGGCGATGATGACGTGGGCCCCCTCGGCAGCGAGACGACGCGCGGTCGCGGCGCCAATCCCCGAACCGGCACCGGTCACGAACGCCACCCGAGACGCCAGTGGCTTACCCTTGGGCATACGCCTGAGCTTCTCTTCCTCGAGTTGCCAGTACTCAATGCGAAACTTTTCGGACTCCTCAATGGGCGCGTAGGTCGAGATCGCTTCGGCACCCGTCATGACATTGATCGCGTTGATGAAGAACTCACCCGCCACACGCGCCGTCTGCGCATCCTTGCCGAAGGAGAACATGCCAACGCCCGGAACGAGCACGATCGCGGGGTCCGCGCCGCGCATGGCCGGCGAATCCGGCGTGGCGTACGCATCATAATAGGCACTGTACGCAGTTCGATACTGCTGGTGCAGCTCACCCAAACGGGTCATCATCTCCTCGAGCGGGGCATTCGAAGCCAGATCAAGGATCATCGGGCGCACCTTGGTGCGCAAGAAATGATCCGGACAGGAACTACCGCGCGAAGCCACCTCGGCGTGACGCTCACTCTCAAGAAAGCTGAGCACCGTGTCGGTGTCAAAGAAGTGTCCTACCTGGGGCCGGTCCATACTCGCCATACCACGCAGGGTCGGAAAGAGTGCGACGGCCCTGGCCCGACGTTCAGCGTCATCCAAGCGAATGAAGCGAGCAACCTTCGGGCCCAAGGGCTCGGGTCGCCCGTGCTCTGCGATGTAGGCCTCGGCCGTGCGGATGATGAACAATGCGTTTTGCTCGCACTCCTCACTCGTATCGCCCCACGCCGTGATCCCGTGACCGCCGAGAATCACGCCAATTGCGTCGGGGTGAGCGTCGTGCAGCGCGGCAATATCAAGCCCCAGTTGGAATCCTGGACGGCGCCAAGGTGTCCACACGACTTTTTCACCAAAAATGGTCCTCGTTAGCGCCTCACCATCAGCGGAAGTAGCCAGGGCAATCCCCGAGTCCGGATGAAGATGATCCACGTGTGAGCAGTTCACCAGTCCGTGCATAGCGGTATCGATCGATGGTGCCGCACCGCCCTTACCGAAGAGACAGTAATCAAAGGCCGCGACCATCTCGTCTTCGAACTCCGATCCGCGATACACGTTCTTGAGTGCGTGCATCGCGTCCAAGCGCAACGCTGCCAGCCCCGCGAACTTCAAAGTCCCAAGGTCGCCGCCGGAACCCTTGACCCACATGACATCAATGTTCTCGCCACTCGCGGGGTCTATCACTTTGGCCTTGGCGCTGGCGTTACCACCGGCGTAGTTGGTGACTGTGGGGTCCGCCCCGAGGCGGTGCGAGCGATCTAACAATTCCTGCACGGCAGAAGGTACGACGTAGGAGAAGTCAGCCATCAGGCACCCCAGCCCGCGGCCTGGCCACCAACGCGCTCAGTCTCGATCTGGTGCTGGTATCCCGAGCGCTGGTACGCCGCGATCGGGTCAGGGTCGAGACCCATCTCGGTACGCATTTCGGCGAGCAACGGACGTACGTCGGTGAAGAAGGCGTCGGTGAGGAGCGCGTTCGCGCCAAGGACATCACCTTCGAGCTGACACTGAGAGAGCGCCTCGCGGTCCACGAGCAGCGCCTTGGCGGTGGCCTCTTGAACGTTCATGACCGATCGGATCTCAGCTTGCACCTTGGGTTCGATGTTGTGACATTGGTCGAGCATGAATGCGACGTTCCCATCGGGAGTGACCACATCCGCGTCAACAATCTCAAACATGATGCGGAACAATTGATAAGGGTCAGCCGCGCCGACCATCAGGTCGTCGTCACCGTAGAAGCGAGAGTTGAAGTGAAAACCACCGAGTCGCTTCGCGCGTAACAGCACACTCACAAGGAATTCGATGTTGGTCGCGACCGCGTGGTGTCCGGTGTCCACGAGGACCTTGGCCTTGTCGCCGAGTTCCAAACACTGCACTAGTGAAGTGCCCCAATCTGGCACGTCCATCGTGTAGAACGCAGGCTCGTAAAGTTTATATTCCAGCAGCATCTCGACACCCTCACCCATGGCGGCGTAGGTCTCAGCGAGAGCTTCGTGCAGACGGTCCTGACGAGCGCGAATGTTGTCCTGGCCGGGGTAGTTCGTGCCGTCGGCGAACCAGAGGCTGATAGCGAAGGACTTCGTCTCGTGGGCGATATCCACGCACTCGAGCAGGTGGTCAATGGCCTTACGACGGATCCGAGGGTCGGGGTTGCAGACGCTACCCAAGCGGTAGTCATCTTCCTGAAACACGTTGGGATTGATGGCACCAATCTTGACGCCGAGCTCGCTCGCGTGTTTGGCCAGTTTGCCGTAATCCTCGACCTTGTCCCAGGGAATGTGCACGGCCACCGAAGGTGCGACGCCCGTGAACTTATGCACCTGCGCGGCATCCTCAATTTTCTCGAAGGGGTCCCGCGCGACACCCTGCTGACCGAACACCTTGAAGCGGGTACCCGAGTTACCGTAGGCCCACGACGGTGTTTCTATCCACTGACGGCGCAAAACGTCCTTGATATCACTTCGACTCAGCATGTCTGCCTTCTTTCTCGTACTTCACTATTTCTGAGGTGTCCACCCCAGAGAACCCATCCACCTAGCTGAGGTGGAATACTTCCTCGAGTGGAAGCATGCCCTCGTCGGGCGTCCCCTCGAGTCCGACGAAAAACTCACCCATCGACGCCTGCCAACGAGAGTTGACTTCGGTCGCCGCCATCAACTCGAGGCACCGATCAAAGTCTTCGCACTCCAAGTACCCGATCAACATCCCGTCGGACGCTAGGAACAGCGAATAATTGGTCCATCCCGTCTCTGACAGAGCGGCGAGCATGTCGGGCCAGACCGCGGCGTGGCGCAACTTGTACTCCTCAGCCTTGTCGGGATTGATACGAAGTTGGAAACACACACGCTGCATCACGACACCCCACTTGTTCGCCGACGAAGTTGGGCGCGAAAACGCCCGGCCCCCTCGCGAGCGTTGGGAATAAGGACGCTCATCAGCAGGAGACAACCGGTGACAATACTTTGCACTTGCGCCGAGACGTTGACGTCCGTCAGCGATGACTGAAGACTGGCAAAGATAGCCACTGACAACACCACTCCGAAGATCGTGCCACGACCACCGAAGATCGACACACCTCCGAACAACGCGATCGCTACGACATTGAGCTCGAGGCCCATACCGGTGTCCGACGCCGAACTCGCCTGTTGAAAGGTGTAGAGAAGCCCTGCGAACGCACAGAGAAAACCCGAGATGACGTAGAGGAAGAATTTGATTCTCTTCACTCGAATCCCTGAAAAGTAAGCCGTCTCTCCCTGCAATCCAATGGCGTAGATGGAGCGACCGATTGGCGTCATGTGCAAGACAACGCCGAAGATGATCGCCAACACCACGAAGATCGCGAAGTCGTATGCGATGTGGGTATTGCCGATGGGCAGACTGATCTTGGTGAATGAAGCGGGAAAGCCAACCGCGGTATTGCTACCTAATACAATAAGAGCAATCCCTCGATAGAGCGTCAAGGTTCCGATGGTCACCGCGATCGACGGAAGGCCAAAAGTCGTCACCAGCAACCCGTTGAGCGCACCCCCCAAAATGCCGACGATCAAGCAGATCGCCATCGCCAACCAAATATTCCATCCGTGCATGAACAGGTAACCAAGAATGCTGGCAGAGAGTCCCAACATTGAACCTACCGACAAGTCAATCTCGCCAGTGATGATGATCAATGTCATTGGCAGCGCCATTATGGCAATCTCACCGAAATTCAGCCCCGCGAAGAAAAACGTCTGCACGTTGAAGAAGTAACTCGAGACCGACGAACCGTAGATCAGACTCACCACAAAGAGCAGTACGAGACCAGACTCCCACCGCATTGCGGACTGGAGCAATGAATGGATGGTGCGTGATTCTTCGATCACGTCGGGCATCATGGTTACTTCAGGCTTGGTCACGGTGAGCACCTTCCACTCGCAGCAAGCGTTCGGCGCGCAGCGAGACGTATCGGTCGAAGGTAATTGCCACTAGAAGCAATACGCCGGCCACCGCTTGGTTCCAGAATGACGACACACGAGCGGCCACCAGGGCCTGGTCAATCGTGTTCAGCAACAGAGCACCCAGGCCCGCTCCGAGCACCGTCCCGCTGCCGCCGAAGATGGCAACACCACCGACGACACACGCGGCGACCACATTGAGCTCGTATCCCGTCCCTGCGGTTGAGGCGACGGTCGCAAATTCGGCCAGCCAGAGCGCTCCGCCCAGGCCGGCCAGCGCGCCACTGATGGCGAACGCGCTCAATATTCTTCGCGGCACGCGAACGCCCGCGAGCACCGCAGCATCAGGATTGGAACCGATCGCGTAGAGATCGCGCGCAGGTCGAAACGACTTCATCACATAACCAACCACCGCAACCGCGACCGCCGCGATGGCGAAGAGAGTCGGGATTCCGAGAATAGTACCCGATCCAAGATTTACGAAGGACTGCGGTACCTGACTGGGTTCAATCTGCACTCCGTTGTCGATGACGGCATCCACGCCACGAATGATGTACAGCATGCCGAGAGTAACGACGAGAGCGGGCACCCGCGCGTAGGCCACGATTACCCCATTCACCACGCCACACACCAAGCCCACCAACAGACCTGCGAGCAGCGCCACTATTACGGGCATGTGGGGGTTGTGCGCGAAGAGGTCTCCGACGAGGAATGCCGACAAACCGAGCACCGAACCGACGGACAAGTCGACGTTGCGTGTGACGATGACAAGGGTCTCGCCCACCGCCAACATGATGATGATGGCGGGTCCCGCCAACATCTGTTGAACCGACGCCACGCTCGCGAATGAAGGATTCTTGAAGTACGTGAGGAGAAAGACAATGATGACAGCCACGACGATGGCCAATTCGCGAAATCGCAGAATCGCAGAGATCAAACTGGAGCGTGCTGGCGCGGTGACCGCCGGTCTCGCAATGACACTCAACTCGCACTCGCTTTCATCTGGCCCGCTGCCGCACGCATAATGGACGCTTCATCGGCGTCCTCGCGGCTGAATTCGCCCGCGAGGTGCCCTTCATGTAAAACCAAGATTCGATCCGCAACTCCAAGAACCTCGGGCATCTCGGAGGAAATCATCAGGATCGCAATCCCCTGCTCGACTAGTTCGCCCAGGAGCCGATGCACTTCAGCCTTTGTCCCAATGTCTATACCTCGAGTTGGCTCGTCAATGATGAGAAGACGCGGCTTACGCGACAACCATTTCGCGAGCACTACCTTTTGCTGGTTGCCACCCGAGAGAGTCTTGACGGGATTGGAAAAACGGCCGAACTTCAGTTGCAATCGAGCGGCCCACTCTGAAGCGAGCTTCCGTTCAGAGGACTTACGAATAAGGCCGAATCGACTGAGTTCGTGGATTGAGGCGAGTGACGCATTGCGATCAATGGCCATCTCCATGACGAGCCCCTGCTGACGACGGTCTTCCGGAACAAAGCCAATCCCCGCTCTCATGGCGGCCAGTGGCGATCCCGACTTGAGGTTCTGTCCCATGACGCGAACGCTGCCCGCGTCGACTCGATCAATGCCGAAAATACCTCGAGCGACTTCGGTGCGCCCCGCGCCGACCAAACCGGCCAACCCAACGATTTCTCCCGCTCTGACGTTGAAGGAGATGTCGGTGAAGACCCCCTCTCGCGTCAAGTGTTCGACCTCGAGAACATTAAGCCCCGGCGTACGAGTGTGATCACCGTAGAGAGAGACAATGTCGCGACCCACCATTGAATAGATCACCTCGTCAATGGTGAGATCACCAATCGCGGAAGTCCGCACGAATGCACCGTCGCGCATGATCGTGACTCGTTGGCACATTGCGAAGACTTCTTCGAGCCGGTGCGATATGAACATGATGGCCGCACCCTCCTTGCGCAAAGTGGCGACCACGTCGAAGAGCCGTTGGACCTCGACTTCAGTGAGCGCCGCAGTGGGTTCATCCATGATGATGATCTTGGCGTTGAACGAGATCGCCTTGGCGATCTCGACAATCTGCTGGTCGGCGACCGAAAGTCCTCTCGCAGTCCTACTAGGGGACATCTGAACACCCAGACGTTCGAACACGTCACGAGATCGCCTCATCATCTCAGCACGATCGATCCGTTTGCCCGAACGTAGAGGGTGGCGACCCATGAAGATATTCTCGGCAACGCTCAAGTCGGGAAACAAAGTGGGCTCTTGATAGATAACCGACACCCCGGCCTCGCGCGCGTCGATTGGATTGGAAAATCTCACCGTCTGGCCGTCGAGGGTCATGCGGCCGCCATCAGCATCATGTACGCCCGCCAGAATCTTGACCAGGGTCGATTTTCCGGCACCGTTCTCCCCGAGGAGCGCGTGCGCCTCTCCTGGATACAAAGTGATCGAACCATCGACAAGCGCCTTGACCGGCCCAAAGAATTTTGTCGCGCCCTCAACGACCAGGACGGCGGCCGGAGAATCGACATGATTCAGGTCGGCGGGACCAGACGACACCGCGGTCTCCTCATCCTCCATCGATCTTCCCCCTAATTCAGTCATCGCCGCCCCGGCCCCTCGTGCCGCGCGATGAGCGCACGACGTGGAGGCCACCTTCATCAGATGAGTGAAGTTTTCCTTACCTTATCGGTAATTATTGAAACGTGTCAAGTACCTGGGACCCGAAGTCGCGGGACAAGGGTCTCAGTGAGAGGAACTCGACGAAGCGCGCACTACAAGTTCGGGTTCGAAACGTACCTCGCGATGACGGTGGTCGGGATTGTGCACCTCATCAAGCAGCAATTGAGCGGCGGTGACGCCCAATTCAAATGCCGGCTGACGCACCGAAGTTAACGCGGGCGACAGCATCGAGCCAAAGATCAGGTCGTCATATCCCACCACGGCCAAATCTTCCGGCACCCTAACGCCGCGTTGAGCAAGACCGCGCAGAACACCCAGTGCGAGCAGATCGTTCGCACACATCACGGCAGTGGCGCGGGGCGAGATTGCCAGGATTCGATCAACCACCTCCTCCCCATGTCGCACGGTAAGCGCCGCAACCGACAGTTCCGTCGCCTCGATGGAAGAGGCCTTGGCGCGCGCACGCACCGCCTTGCGCACTCCCTGGCGACGATCTCGACATTGGCGAATAGCGGTTGGCCCATTGACAAAGACGATGTTCGCGTGACCTGCATCGAAAAGATGACGAGCGGCCAGTTCGCCCCCTCGGATGTCATCTACCGTCACCGAACAGAATTCGTCGGCCGTTGCCTTCCGGTCCAGGAGCACCGTCGGAACCCCGCGAGTCTTAAGTCCCGACAAATTAGCCAGGTCTGCCGCGGCGGGAGTGATCAGGATTCCCTCGACACGATGCTCCTCCATCGCCCGCACAAAATTGGCTTCTCGTTCGATTGAGTCGTCCGTGCTCGCCAACATCAAAACGTACCCTTCGGACTGCAGGCGACTCTCCGCACCGCGGAACATCTCAGTGAAGAAAGGGTTAGAAACGTCGAGAACGACGACGCCCACGGTGTGCGAACGTCCACCGCGTAGTTGATAAGCCTGAGTATTGCGAATGAAGCCGGTGGAATCTACGGCGTCAAGTACCCGTTGGCGCGTGGCCCCGGCAACGATGTCGGGACGATTCAAAACGTTGGACACCGTTCCGGTGGAAACACCCGCCACTTTCGCGACATCACGAATCGTGACGGGGACCCACGCCTTGGTCTCGACCTTCGGCGCAGGGCCGTTGCGCTTTGAACTCATTGCGAAGTTAGTCTCGCAGTTTGGATGGGACGAAGCAAGAAGTGTCATCTGACCGTCACCACGAAAGCATGTTCGCTCGATACGATGGCGCCAATGTTCCGTAAACAAATCGTTCCACAGATTTTCTCGTTCGAGTACTTGACACGTTTCAATAATTAGATATAAGGTTTGCCAAATTCGACTGGCGAGTGACGTCATGGTTCAGCGGAACCCGATGATGCCGGACGAATCTGTGCAACACCTGAAGTAGGAAATATCGATCACGCGTCTGTAGCCCAGGAACGTAAGTACGACTTACTCCCGGGGCGAGACGGTAACAGGGGGGAAGGGGGAAGTACGACGACGTCAGGTCGTCGCAACATTTACGCGCTGTTTGCCGCGTGACCAAAGTGGTCATCGGCCTTTTTCGAGGTCACACTCGTAACTCCCGAAAGGAAATCATCAACCATGAAGATTAAGAATCGCACCTTTACGGCGCTCGCTAGCTCCGCGCTAGCCACCGTTCTGGTCGTGGGCTTGGGTGGCTTCGGCCTCACCTCAGCATCGGCCAGTGGCAAACTCAAAACAGGTCAGACTTTTTATCTGATCCCTAAGGACACCGTCAATCCATACGAAACTCTCGAGGATGGTGGAATCACTGCAGCGTTGAAGACGCTTGGCGACAAGACTGTCGTTAACTCGGGCACTACGGACACTGCGGCTTCGCAGATTCCCGGCATCCAGGCCGCCATCCAAGCGCACGCCGCTGGTATCGTCATCGCTGGTAACGACCCGTCGGCGCTGTGCCCCTCGTTGGCCCAGGCTCACGCGGCCGGACTCGTTATAGTGTCAGCAGACTCCGACATCTCGTGCCCCAACCACTTGTTCATCAACCAGGCCGTGACATCCACCATCGGTGCTTCTGAGGTCGACCTGCTAGCGAACGAGATTGGCAAAAGTGGACAGATCGCCATTCTTTCCGCGGCTGCCACCGCGACCAACCAGAACTCCTGGATTCAGTACATGAAGCTGGAGCTGAAGAAGTACCCCAAGATGAAATTGGTCGCAACGGTCTATGGCAATGACCAGCCCGCAGCTTCGTTGACGGTCCTACAGGGTCTGCTCTCGGCCTACCCGAACCTCCGCGGAATCATCTCGCCCACCACTGTGGGTATCTCGACCGCTGCTCAGTACCTCGACACCCACAAATCACTGCTCAAGCACCTCACCCTTACCGGGTTGGGTCTGCCTTCGCAAATGAAGAAGTACGTTTTGGACGGCACCGTGAAGTCGTTCGAACTCTGGAACCCGATTAACTTGGGTCGCTTGGCGGGCTTCGCTGTCGCCAACCTGGCTTCGGGCACAATCAAGATTGCCGCGGGCCAGAAGTTCAATGCTCCGGGACTTGGCAACTACACGATCCTTCCCGCTTCCGCGGGAACTGGACCATCGGTCGTCCTCGGACCGCCATTCGTCTTCAACAAGTCGAACGTCGCCAAGTTCAATTTCTAACTTGAACTAGAAGAACCCCCGTCGCGAATACATGCGGCGGGGGTTCTCGACGATGAACATGTTGCTGACCATCCCGGTGGTTTCTCCCTGCCACCACGACAAGAATCCCCGTCGGCTAACTCGACGGGGATTCTTGTCGTGGTGGCAGCAAAAAAAGTTGCTAGACCGTCACCAGCTCAACGCCCAGGAGTTCAGCCACGGCCCCAATCTCGAGGGCACGGTGCCCAGTACCCAATGCCCAGTGATGCGTGACGGCAGTCGAGCTCCATGCGTCGCACCATTCCCCGGGGTCGCGCCCAAAGTCGACTCGCGAGGTCGTATTGCCAATCTTTAGGAGTGGTCCGGCGACGACTTCACCTTCGGAAATGACAAAACGATAGGAACCATCACGCAACTGAGTCAGTCCTAGCGCCGTGACCGGTCCATGCTTCACGTCAAATTCAACCGAAATTCCCCAACCACGCTTGCCGTGAAAGACGCCGAGGCCACGCAGCATCGGTTTTCGCTCGCTAATGGCTAAGTGCGCAGGTCCGTCGTGCCCCATTTCAACAACATTGTCGATGAAGTTGAGTGACTGCAATTCGGTGAACGAACCGCCCGCACCCAAACGATCAAGCATCAACATTGCTAAAGACGTGCGCAATTCATATTCACCGCAAACTGGTCGGTGACTGGCGGTCAATAGTGACGCACCCAGGATCATTCCGGCCGCTAGACGCTCATGTTGCTCGCCCTCGAGACCACGGTGGTAGTAGGCCATCGAATCAAGTTCGAAATCTGCCACGAGCCGCTCCATACCAATAGCAACACGCAGCGACCAGTCCAGGTCATCGTCGTCGATCGAATCGAGGAGTTCGAAGGTATCACGCACTTCCGCTAAAAGTTGCGCGACCTCGTCGTTGCTCACCCGTGCCACCCTTACACGCAGATCATCAATCTCGAGAACCTCAACGTGACCGCCCAAGTGAGCGGGGACCATGGTGAGATCAGTCGAAACGTCATACATACCGGGATAGAGGTGGCCCAGAAGTCCGTGGCGGCCGTGACGGAGCGCGCGTTTTACTGCCGCAGCGCGAACCCAACCCTCAATACGTCGCCACGCACGGTCATCTGATAGGTATCCTGAAACCGATCGAAATTTCAGGCCGCAGCGCTCGAAAGCGTTAGCCATCTCGGGCAACGGACACGCTCCGCAGTACGCGAGCCAGGCACCCGTATCAAACGATTCGTGGTCCATCTTCTCGGTGGGTTGCAGGTTGATAAAGAGTACATCGGCCTTCGTTCGTTGCGCGATTGGTACGACCATCGTGGCGGTCATATACGTGGTGAGAAACATCACGATGAGGTCACAGCCGGCGGTGCGCAACTTCTCGGCGGCGATGTCGGCCTCCTGAGCGCCGGAGATAAAACCAACATCGATGACATCGGCGTCGAATCCCGTGATGCGCCGCGCAACTTCAGTCGCCG
Source organism: Acidimicrobiaceae bacterium (assembly GCA_013044265.1). Taxonomy (GTDB): domain Bacteria; phylum Actinomycetota; class Acidimicrobiia; order Acidimicrobiales; family RAAP-2; genus RAAP-2. The sequence continues at coordinate 26,120 of JABEUQ010000039.1, read as the reverse complement.
AGCGTTGCAATTGTGGCAGTAGCTCGGGAAACTGCGGCCAGTAGGCGCCCAGTCCCCCAGCCACCAATCCAATTTTGGGCCGCGCATTGCGAACGGGCGACCGACGCAGGCCCCCCACAGTAACGTCACTCATAATGAGAATCTCCCCCGAGTTGTCGATCCAACAAGTACTCGCACCAGACTATTGCACCTTAGTTTGACACGTTTCAACTATCTTTCCTCGGAGATGGCGACTACATTTCTGCCATGGCAATTGATCCCGAGCTGCTCTCTTTCCTCGGTGGTCCGCGCACCTCTGATATGGATGATGTAGCGGGGTCACGGGCTCGGGGGCAGATCCTCACCTCTGAAGCCCTCCTCCATCGTCTTTCCCCACCCCTCGGGGTTAGTTTCCACGACGGCTTCGCAGAAAATCTTCGGGGAGACCGAGTGCCGGTGCGGATCTACCGTCGAGACAATCTCCCTGCACGAAGCGGCGCTCTGCTCTTCATACACGGAGGGGGCTTCGTCTTTGGTGACCTCGAACTCGAACATGATCGCTGTCTGCACTACGTCACCCACGCCGATATCGTCCTCGTCGCGGTTGACTACCGCCTCGCACCGGAACATCCATATCCCGCTGGCCTAGACGACGCCAATCTGACCTTGAAGTGGATGGTCCAAAACGCCGAAGAACTTGGAATAGATGCTCAACGCATCTGCGTGAGCGGTGCGAGCGCCGGAGGAGCGTTGGCGGCGGGACTCGTCCTACTCTCACGCGACGAGCACGGACCCTCGATCGCCGCTCAGATGCTGATGTATCCCGTACTCGACGACAGAGGAACCACTCTTTCGATGCAAACTTTCGAGATCTACGATCCTTGGGATGGCGATCGGTCGCGCAAAATGTGGCCTCTCTACCTTGGTCACCACGGAGATGCCGTCGCGTATGCCGCGCCAGCACGCGCGACCGACTTAAGTGGGCTGCCGGTCACCTTCGTCATGAGTTGCGAGGAGGACCCTCTACGTGACGAGGATTTTGCCTTCACTCAGCGGCTCCTCGATGCTGGTGTCAGTGTGGAATTTCATCACTACCGCGGGACCTACCATGCTTTCGACGCGTTCGCCCCCGAGAGCACCGTCGGTCAACGCGCACTCAGTGAACAAGTGCTCTTCCTGACACGTGCCGTGGGGACCGTGCCGACTCAGTGAAGGAGTCGCGTCGCGGTACCACCAACCACCGCAACGCGCGTACCTACGAATTCGAGTGTTGCCGTCTGGATAGGGGCTGTGACAAAATTGAGCGATCAAATATTCACGGCAATATTGCATTGCCATCTTCGCGTTTAGGTTTATTGGAAAGATCACACCGCTCATGGCACCCTTGCGGGGCACTTCGACTCTCGAAGAAGGTTGATTCCAAATGGAATCCTCGCTCGTGACTACCGCGTCCAACCCAGTAACACGGCTGGCCCATCGAATTCGCACACTACTGGGGCGAGTATCACAACCCGCGAATGCCCTCTTACCCCTCTCGAACGATTACGTCGATCGGCGGCGACTACGTGGACATCACTCACTCGTTGTAGTTGCGGTGCTTTTCAATCTGTGGTCACTACGTCTCGAACGCCTGAGTGTGGCTTACCCCAACGACAGCGGCATGCATTTGCAGATGACGACGCTAGCGATGCGACTCTTACGCCAGGGTATTTCACCCTTGGACCACTGGTATCCCATGTTGTCCCTGGGTTCGGCGTTCTTCGTGCAGTATCAGAGTTTCTCGGCGCTCGTGACCGGAGCAATCTCGCTTATTTTTGGGCCTCAGGCTACTTTCGCCTGGTCCCTCTATCTCCTACTCAGCCTGTGGCCACTGTGTGTCTACTGGTCCACGCGCCTACTCTCGTGGGGTCGCTACGAGTCAGCCGTCGCTGCCGCGCTCTCACCCCTCCTCTTCACGGTGACCGGACGTGGCTTCGGTCACCAGAGCTACATCTGGATCGGCAGTGGCCTGTGGTCCCAGCTCTGGGCCATGTGGACCCTCCCCCTGGCCTGGGCCTTCAGCTGGCGCTTCATCTCGCAGCGTAAGTCCCTCTTCCCCGCAGTGTTGACGCTCACGCTCACCATCGCTTTTCACTTCCTCACCGCTTACCTGGCGGCCCTGACACTGGCGGTGTGGATCTTGATCCGTCCCAGTCAATTTCTCGTGCGCTCAGGTCGTGCCCTCATATTGGGCGTGGGCGCGCTGATGGCCGCGGCGTGGGTGACGGTGCCTCTCCTCGTGCACGCCAAATGGCTCGCGATCAATCAGTTCCAGGTGGGTACCACCATCAACGATTCCTACGGTGCCCGCCGCGTGCTCAGCTGGCTCTTGACCGGACAGATCTACGACTGGCGACGCTGGCCCATCATCACCATCCTGGTGGGCGTCGGGCTGCTCTCGTGTCAACGCCGATGGCGCTACGACGAGCGGGCCCGCGCCATCGTGGGCGCGTGGCTCCTCAGTCTCATCCTCTTCTTCGGCCGTCCGACTCTCGGACCTCTACTCAACCTCTTACCCGGCAATCAGAATCTGCTGCTGCAGCGCTACATCATGGGAGTTCAACTCGCGGGCCTCGTGTTGGCGGGCGTGGGCGCGCTCACACTGGCAGTTTTCCTCTACCGCGCGAGTGCACGACTCACGCGTCAGCGCTTCGCGACATCACGATGCCCCGCACTCCCTTCCTCTCCCTGGCTGAGGACACCGCTCCTGCTCGCAGTAATCGTCGCTCTGCTCGCACCAGCCTGGACACAGATTTCGACCTACGACGGATACTCCGCTGCGTGGATCTCCTACCAGCGACAGGTCGCAACGAGCCAGGGTGCCGAGGTCGACTCACTGGTGACCCTGGCCCAGGCGCGCGGTGGTGGACGGATCTACGCGGGCATGCCTTCGAATTGGGGGCACCAATTTTACGTCGGCGCAGTACCGGTCTACATCTACCTCGAACAACTCAATGTGGACGCCGTGGGCTTCACGTTGCGCACCAGCGGACTCATGACCGACCCCGAGGCCTACTTCGACGAGTTCGTCATCGGTGACTACGCCACATTTGGCGTGCGTTACGTACTACTGCCCGTCGGTCACGCGCCACCGGTACCCGCGACGCTGTTGCGCACCGAAGGCCGGTATCGATTGTGGCAAGTTGGTAGCGCACCCGCATCGGCGCTGTTCCAGCTGGTGGACACGTACGGGATCATCTCCGCCAATAACGCCGACTTAGGTACCCGCACCAGTACCTTTCTGCGATCATCGTGGCCGGCGCGTGCGATCTACCCGATCATCTCCTACGACGGACACACCGGGGCCACACCCACGTTGACCTCCCTGGCCAATCAGAAAGGCGTGGCGGGGAAAATTCTCACCCAGAGCCAGGACCTCGTGTACGCCCAGAGCGCGCGCGCCACGGTGGTGGCCAACCGCCGAGCGGTCGTTCTGTTGAAGGTGGCCTACGATCCCGGCTGGCGAGTGAGTGTCGATGGTCGTTCCGCCAGAACCATCATGCTCGCTCCAGCCCTGCTGGGCGTGTCGGTGTCACCTGGGCGACACGTCGTGATCTTCACGTACCGCGGCTACAGCCACTACAACGTTCTCTACGCCACAGCCGTGCTGACCCTAGTGGGCGCGGCGTTACTACCGTGGTGGCGAAGGCGCTCAACGTCGAAGGGCTAACGCGGCGCGCTCGCCCCTAAGGGAGCGGGCCATTCTCCTCGTGCCAAGACTATTTGCACGTCACTGACGTGGCGCTCTAGAAACGCCGCCTCGCAGTAGCACAGGTACATATGCCACATCCTCTCGAATTCCTCGCCGAGACCAAGTTCGCGATACTGGCTCAAGTGTGACGCCAGATTGGCGCGCCATCTCGCGAGTGTCTCGGCGTAGTGTCGACCAATGTCCTCGAGGTCCACGGTTCTCAAATCACTCACCGATGAACTTGAACGCACCATTGACTCGATGGAGGGGAGGAATCCCCCCGGGAAGATCATTCGCTTGATGAAATCATCGCGATTCTTGGCTCGCTCGTAGCTGGCATCGTTGATGGTGATGGCCTGCAGTCCCATGACACCATCGGGTTTGAGGAGCCTGGCACACGTCAAAAAGTAGGTGTCGAGTTGGCGCCAACCGATAGCTTCAATCATCTCGATCGAGACCAACTTGTCAAAAGTACCCGTCAAATCTCGATAGTCCTGATTGCGTACTTCAACTAGACCATCGAGACCCTTCTGTCGCACCAAGGCACGGGTGTGCTCGAACTGCGCATCTGAGATTGTGACGGTGGTCACTCGGCAACCATGGTGTTGCGCCGCGTACGTCGCAAATCCACCCCAACCGGTTCCGATCTCGAGGACGTGGTCCTGGGGTCCCAGTCGCAACTTCGAACATAATTTCTCGAGCTTGGCGAGCGAAGCATCGTGTAGCGAGGTGCTCTCCTCGGCGAAGTAGGCGCAGGAATACATCATGGTTTCATCGAGCATCAAGGAATAGAAGTCATTTCCCAGGTCGTAGTGCGCACGGATATTCGCCCGATCACGCTCCTTATCCACGCGCTCCAGACGCTGCCAGATATGCGACAGGGGAGCAAGAGTTCGCGCCACAGCATCGAGACGGCGCATCAGAGGACTGAGGTTCTTCATGACGAAACGTACCGCCAACGTGAGATCATCACAGTCCCACCATCCGTCGGTGTAGCTCTCTCCAAATCCAATGGAGCCACCGCGCAGCAGAGCGTGATACGTGCGAGCGTCATTGATGACGACGTGCACCTCAGGACTTCCGCGACCGTAGCGCCGAGTGCTCGAGGGGTCTGTGAGCACTAGGGTGCCCTGGCGCGCACGAGTTAGCAGGGCTCGCACGGCAATCTCAGAAAGGCGCCGTGCCCGACGCGCCCGACGCGCAGCCACACCCTTTATGGGGATGATCGAATCAGTCATCTGCCACTTTCGACGCCGCAGCTTTCTTTTCGATTCGACGCGGATGCGAATAAAAGGGTGCCCTCTTTCGCCACAGCGACAGCGCTTGCCGATAGATTCCAGCGCTCACACCCACAGTCTGGAATGGACGACGCCACACGAGCGCACTCAGTGAGGTGGTCGTGATCTCGCGACGCGTCAGCGACAGCGAGGCGTCGAAGATTCGCTCCTCACCTCGACGGTTGCCCAGGTGAAATGACAGGTGCTGACCCGGCACCGACCAGGTCACCACGTACTCATGGTCCATGCCCAGGAACGGCGACACGTGCATTGCCTTGGCGAAACGCTGATGCGTCACCGCTCCGTCGAGCACGTAGAGGTGACGTTCGTGCCATGGCGTGTTGCGCACCTCGAGCAGTATCTGCTGCACCCGCTCACCCGACGCGTCAAAGCAGTAGTAGACGCATAGCGGATTGAACAACCATCCCCAGAGGCGCACGTGGCCGAGCATCGCGATGTCACCGACTGGGCGTCTTCCCGATTGTGCCGTGACTTCGTCACGCACCGCAATATCGAGTGGTATCGAGGCGTCACCGAAATAGTCGCGGCGCCGGAACCACGCCGCGTTGGGCCGTGTGCGCGACCACCGCGGATGCATCGCCACCAACTCATCGAGTTCATCCAGGAAAAGCAGGGGCGTCAAGGTCGAGTAACGAAAGTCATGGGCCACGTTGGCGGTCGCCGCGGTCGCGTGACGGCGATGCGTAATCGTCCCTTCGTACAGAGCACTCTTCACGCGACTCCTTCAGGGATGACGGCACCCAGTGATCGACACACCTCCACGGCGCTGCGCGCACCGTCCTCATGAAAGCCGTACCCCCAATACGCCCCCACGTAGGAAATGGCGTCACGGCCGCTAATTTCTGCGTGGCGACGTTGTGCACTCATAGCGCTGGAGTCAAAGACCGGATGCCAGTACGTCATCGACGCCAGGACGTGGTCAGGATCAACTGCATCACACTCATTCAGTGTCAAGTACACCCGTCGTGAGGCGCTCAGCCCCTCGAGACGGGTGAGGTCGTAGGTCAACGTGGGAGCGCTGACGTCACGACGGCGCCAGTTCCAACTGGCCCGCGCGCGTTCGCGCCGTGGCATCATTCGTTCATCCGTGTGCAGCGTCGCGTCATTGGATCGGTACTTCATCGCCGAGAGGATCTCACGTTCCGCACTCGTCGGCGACTCGAGCAGGGCCAGGGCCTGGTCAGAGTGGGTGGCGATGATTACGTGGTCAAAAGCCTCTGTCGCTTCGGCGGTTCGCACGGCGACTCCGTCGCTGAGGCGGGCGAGTGATATCACCGGCGTGGCGAGACGCAACCCCGCTCCGAGTGATTTGGTGATTGCGTTGACGTACTGTACGGACCCACCCACGACGGTTCGCCACTGGGGGCGATTGCGTACTCCCAGTAGGCCGTGATTATCGAAGAAGCGAATAAATGCCGCCGCGGGAAACCGCAAGAACTCCAAGGGATCCGCCGACCAGATTGCCGCACCCATGGGCACCAGATACCACTCAATAAATTCCTTGGAGTAGTGGTCGCGCGCAAGAAACTCCTCGAGGGTATAGCCGAAGTTCTCGGGCTCCTTCAGCACGAGACGCGCTGAACGATTGAATCGAACGATATCCACCAGCATTCTCCAGAAGGGCGGCCGCACCAGATTGCGTCCTTGAGCGAAGATTGCGCGCAACGAAGAACCGCACCATTCGATGTCGTGTTCGTCATCGGCCATGGCGAAGCTCATCTCGCTGGGACGCGTCACCACCCCCAGCTCCGCAAAAAGCCGGGTGAGAATGGGATAGTTTCGCTCGTTGTAGACGATGAAGCCAGTGTCAATCGCGTGCGTGACGCCGTCAATCTGTGTCGTCACGGTATGTGCGTGGCCGCCGGCGCGCTCGTCGGCTTCAAAAAGCGTGACGTCGTGATGTGATCGAAGGAGGTGGGCACAGACGAGGCCTGATACCCCACTGCCTACGATGGCGATACGCACGACACCTGCTCCTTAACAGTTACTCATCACTCGACAGTACAAAGTCGCTTAATGCTTCGACTTTACCGGTACTCTGACGAGAGTCCGACAGGAGTATTTCATGGCCCACTACCGCACGACCATTTCCTCAACATGGGACGCCATGACTGCATTCGCTTATATGGCGGACTTCTCCAACGCCGCCACGTGGGACCCCGGTGTCGTCACTGCGCGCCAAGTCAGCTCTAGCGACGTCGGTCTCGGTACTCGCTTTGAGTTACTTGCCAGCTTCAACGGTCGCCAACTGCCCCTCACCTACGAAGTCACCGTGTTCGAACCGCCGCGTCGAGTCGTTCTGCGCGCTGAGACCGATATGGTTCTTTCGGTGGACGAGATTACGTTCTCGCCCTCCGCTCAAGGTTGCGAAGTCACCTACGACGCGGATTTGCGCACGCGTGGATGGTTCAAACTGACGGCACCGGTGATAGCCCTCTTATTCAAGGGCATTGGTACTCGTGCACGCGTCGGACTCGAACGAGAACTCAACCCGTGATAAACCCCGCGAGCGTCGTGGTGGATAAATTCCTCGAGTGCACGGTGCTCGGAAGCTTCTCCCGCGTGGGATACGCCACGCGCTCACGACTTGAATCGTGGATAGACCCACCCTCCATGGCGAGTCAGCGAGTAGTGATCACCGGTGCGACGTCGGGTCTCGGCTTCGAAGCGGCGGCGCGTCTCGCCGCCCTAGGAGCGAGTGTGACGTTCGTCGCGCGAGATGAATCGAGGGCACGTTCGACTGTGAACGCACTGCAGTCGCGCTCACAGAACGAACGTATCGAGTACATTCTGGGTGACACCAGCGACCTGGCCGACATGCGACGCGTAGCGCAATGCGTCACCGCGCGCGGAACCCTTGATGTCCTCATCCACAACGCTGGCGCCATCACCGCAGCGCGCACCCTCAGTCCCCAAGGCTTCGAAGTGACACTGGCCGCGCAGCTACTCGGACCATTTCACCTCACCAGACTCTTGCTGCCTGTTCTCACGGGCGCGAAACCCGGGCGAGTACTCACCGTCTCCTCAGGGGGCCTGTATTCGCAGCATTTCGACCTCGCGACGCTAGAGATGAGCAGTGACAACTACGACGGCGTGGCCGCCTACGCCAAAGTCAAGCGCGCTCAACTCGTCCTCAATCACGAATGGGTGCACCACGTGTCGCCCCGTGACGTCGTCTTTCATGCAATGCACCCGGGATGGGCCGATACTCCCGGACTCGCGGCGTCACTTCCCAAGTTCTATTCGCTTGCTCGCCCGTGGTTGCGCACACCCGCCCAGGGTGCGGACACGCTGGTATGGCTCGCCGGCGCGCGTGAAACGTCGCGCACCACAGGCGACTTCTGGCTGGACCGTCACCCGCGCTTCGAACACAAAGTGCCCTGGACGCGCACGCGCGACCCAGAACGTGATCAGGCCGAACTATGGGACTGGTGCGTTGAACGCACTGAACAGTATTGATTCACACCAGTGAACGCCCGTGCGATAGACGCCGACGAGAATCTCGGCGCACGAGATTCCAAGGGAACTCTGCGAGTATCCGCGGGGCCAAGCGATTCACCCATTTCATCACCACGCACAACCGACGGAAGCGGCGCTGATCGCGCTCACTCCATTCGAGCAACAGCGCCTCGCGAAAGGTCGTCTCGAGAAACCCGATGCAGAGTAATCGGTGCAGTGGACGTAACATCGCGGCCAGGGGGCGAGGTACGAAACGTAGGTCAATGAAGTCCATCACGTATCGCGTGGTGACCTCGTCGAACTTCACCAGGTTAAGTCCGCTGGACCAATATTCCTCGAACACCGATGGATCACTGGGCCACTGGTTCGCGGGTACCTGCAGGGTGGTTGCGAAACGTGAGCACCGACGGAGTAATTCGCTGGCAGCGACATCGCTCGAGTGTCCGTACAGGATCTCGTAACCCTGCTGTGAGCCCACGTACATACACGCCGCGACCCACAGTTGCAATTGCGCGTCGTAAGCGTCGTAGGTGACCTCATCGTTCGGGCGTGACCGCACGTGGCGATGTTGGGCGTCAACATTGCGCCGTAACTCGCTGCGTTCGTCGTCGGTTCCGTAAAGCGCAAGCCATATATACGCCAGCGTGGTACGCGTGCGCTTCAAAGGATGCTTCATCAAGGATCCACTGGTCACCGGACTCTGCGCCACGCCGCGACCCACGCCAAGTCGCCCTAGCTGCATGATCACATTGGCTCCAGCCGGGGCCAACATCAAACCGCGCACCAGTCGACGCTCCAGTTGCGAAGTTGCGCCATCTCGCCGCGAGTGAGATAAGGCGTTGAACCGATTAATCACCCTGTCATCGTAGGGACGGTTCAATCCGGTCGCACAATCCTGCCATTCTTCGAACCAATAACCACGCTCAGTTGGGGCGGTGCTCATGAGAAGCAGTGCGGTGTGGTAGGACGTCACCACAGCAGCGCACTCGCGCCACCAGGCGACACCAAGGTTGCGACTTCGTGAGCCCGGTCACCAGTTGGACGAGGGCCTTCGATACGTATCGCGAGCATTGACACGGCTACGTTCGCCACTACGGTCGTGATGATGCGCAGAGTGAGCTTCCAGTTTGATGCTTCACGTTCAATGGACGTGGAGCATCTGTTGTTCGACCTCGCCGTTCGTCGTACTGTCGACGATGACCCTTCCATTCGAGACGCAGCGTGACCAAGGACAGGGATGCGTGCTCGCATTTCCTCTCTTTCCCGACAGCGCTCGTGCCCATCAATGCAGTTTGAAGGATGAGCGACTCAACGCTGTCCTTGAAAGATACGACGATGGAACCTGCGCCACTTGAGTTACGAGCGCCACTTTGCCTACCATGTGAGTTATGGGATAAAAGGAGTGCGACGTGTCAGTTGCGTCAGTGGTGTCCAGTCTCTTTGAAGGACAATTACCTTTTCGCGTGGAGGCCTTCGACGCCAGCGTGGCCGAAGCGACCATTGACTCACCGGCTAATGAACTCACCCTGAAGATTCTCACCCCCGATGCCCTGATACGTGTTCTACGTCGACCGGGCGAACTCGGCCTCGCGCGGGCCTTCGTCGCGGGAGACATTGAACTCGATGGCGACCTGGACGCCTTGTTCGACCTCGAACTTCCTCCCATGGGTCATCTCTTCACACCATCGACTTTGGGGCCGCTCCTACGACTGATCGGAGCGTCAGCCCTGCGCCCCCTCGCCGCCCCACGGATCGAGGCACGCCAGCGTGGTGCGCTACATTCACGGCGCCGCGACGCCGACGCCATCTCGCACCATTACGACGTCTCGAATCGCTTCTACGAAATGGTTCTCGGCCCTTCAATGACGTATTCGTGTGCGGTGTTCGCCCACTCGAACGATTCCTTGGAAATAGCGCAACGCCGAAAGGTCGACTTGATCTGCCGCAAGCTTGAACTGCAGCCAGGAATACGGCTGCTGGACGTGGGATGCGGTTGGGGGGCCATGGCAATTCATGCCGCGAAACACTTTGGCGTCAAAGTGGTCGGGATTACTCTGTCCACCGAGCAGCAGTCCTACGCCACCCAACGAGCGTCTGAGCTTGGCGTCGGAGATTTGTGCGAGTTCCGTCTACAAGATTTTCGCGACGTACGCGATGGCCCCTTCGACGCGATTAGTTCCATTGGCATGAGTGAACACGTGGGCCGACACTCCCTCGAAACTTATGCCCAGCAGATGTTTGACTTACTCGTCCCCGGTGGTCGCTTCCTCAATCACGCCATCGGGCGGCCCATTTCGACGAAGGAGGACCCGCAACCCCGCCGGATGTCTGAGGCGTGGCGTCAGACTCAGATTGCCTGGGGGATGCGCGGACCCTCGCGCGTCGGCAGCGACTTCATCGAGCGCTACGTCTTTCCCGACGGGGAATTACACGACGTCGGCACAATGGTGTCGCTCTTTCAGGCCCACGGCTTCGAGGTGCGTCACCTCGAGAGCCTCCGAGAGCATTACGCCCTCACCTTGCGCTACTGGGTTGAGAATCTGGTGAAGCGCTTCGATGAAGCGGCCGCGGAGGTCGGAGAGCAGCGCGCCAGGGTCTGGCGCCTCTACATGGCGGGCTCGGCGGTGAACTTCGAACGTCATCATCTCGAGATACATCAAGTGCTCACCGTCAAACCAGTTCGCGGCCGAGCAGAGATGGGTCTTCGACCCGATTTCGAACCCCCATTTTGACCAACACTTACGCCTTCTGCTGAGTGTGTCACGATGTTGCCGTGAATCCAAAGAGGCCATGGCAGACCAACTGGCACGCCCACCCCGGCGTACGAACCGGCGATGAGCTGAGTCTCGGGGAACGAGCCGCGGACAGAATGCGCAGCGCCATGGGCTCGTGGCCCTTCGTCTTTGGATTCTTCGCCGTCATGATCGCCTGGGCCCTGACTAATACGTGGCTCCTCGAACGCGTGTTGCACCACAAGGCCTTTGACCCCTATCCCTACATCCTGCTCAACTTATTCTTGTCAATGATGGCTGGGGTACAAGCGGCGGCACTGCTCATTGCCGCGAAGCGCTCCGACGCAATCGCCTCCGAAGTAGCGGTACACACCGCCAAGAACACCGACGACATCAAAGTCCTACTCGTGGAAAATACTGAACTTACGAGCGCGGTGAAGAAGAATACTGACCTCCTCGAAGAGTTGCACCGCCACGTCACCGAAATTGGCAATCACCTCGGCGCCCTGGCGGGAGAGTTCGAGCCGGGTCAGAGCCCACCCGCAGCCTCGTAAAGTTTGCTTGACAATCGCCTAGAATTGTCGAACTTCGAATCCTAAATTTGCCAAAAACTTATCTACTACAGGTACCTTCGATGACGTGGACACTGTGACCAATCAACAGCCGGCTCAGAATCGGGCTCGCCCAAGGCGCAAGGTGACTGCGACGCCTTCGTGGCATCAAGCCAGCCCAGCTCGCCAACACCGCCCCGGGCGAGCGCCTCAACCCAACTTGGTTCGTGTTCTCGAGTTGATCGCCGGTATTGGCTTCGGCCTGGCGATCGCTCTCGGTCTCTCGGTCGAGGGCCACGCCGCCCTCGCCAGCCCCGGTGGTTGGCCCCTAGCCATCGCTCGAATTAGCGCATTCGCTGGCTCCTATCTCTTGTTGGTGATGGTCGTATTGACAGCGCGCCTCCCCTGGCTCGAGCGCACGGTTGGCCAGGACAAGCTCGTGCGCTGGCACCGCAAGATTGCCCCGTACGCGGTTTCGCTCATTTCGTTGCACGTTCTGAGTGTCATCCTCGGTTACAGCCAGATGCTCAACAAGAACGTCGTGAGCATGCTCTGGACCTTTTGGATGAATTACCCCGACATGTTGAGCGGGAGCGTCGGTTTCGTCCTTCTCTTGATGGCTGCCTTCACATCAATTCGTATCGCACGCACCAAGATGAAGTACGAGACCTGGTGGATCGTGCACCTCTATACCTACTTGGGACTCGCCCTCGCCTTCATGCACCAGATTCGCACTGGTGTGATGTTTCTGGGTCACGAGCACACCATCCAGTTCTGGACCACGCTGTGGATTGGCACGGGCGTGGTGATCTTGTTGTTACGCGTCGGTGTTCCCCTGGTGCGCAACCAGCAGTACAAATTGCGCGTCGCCAGTGTCACTCAGGAAGCACCCAACGTGTATTCGCTCACCGTCACTGGTAAGAACATCAAGAAAATGGCCGTGTCAGGTGGACAGTTCTTCCAGTGGCGCTTCATGGCCAAGGGACTGTGGTGGCACTCGCACCCCTACTCACTCTCAGCCCTGCCGCGCCCGCCATTCTTGCGCGTCACGGTCAAGGGGCTCGGTGACCAGTCCAGCGCAATCGCCCACCTCAAGCCCGGAACCCGCGTGTTCGTCGAAGGGCCCTACGGAGTGTTCACCCACCACGCCACCACAATGAGCGACGTGGCACTCATCGCAGCGGGCGTAGGTATCACTCCTATTCGCGCGATGCTCGAAGACCTCCCCGCTTCGGCCAACGTCACAGTTATCGTACGCGCGACCCGCGCCGAGGACATCGTTCACGCCGAAGAGATGAAATCACTCGTCACGGCCCGTGAAGGACGCTATTTCGAGATCATCGGAAGCCGTGATGAAGTAAACCTTGACGACGAAATGCTCGCGGACCTGATTCCCACTATCGCCACACACGACATCTTCGTCTGTGGCCCCACCGGCTTCACCGATGCCGTTGTCGCCTCCGCGCGACGACTCGGCGTTCCCCACGATCAAGTCCATCACGAATCATTCACTTTTTAAGGACTATGCCCTCATGACACATCTCGAAAGAAACCCCGAATGAAGCGCTCTCCCATTGTTGCCGTCGGCACCGTCGTCGGTCTCGCCTCAGTACTGAGTTTTCACTCCAGTCCCGCCAAGATCAGTTTGAGTGCAGCCACGGGAGTCTCGACGACTCAGCCGGTCACGACGACCACTAAGAAGCAGACCACTACGACCGCTCCTGCGACGACGACAACAACCGCGCGAACGACGACGACACAAAAGCAATCCAGCACGGGCGCGACGACGACAGCTCCCGCGACGACCACCACTGCTCCTGCGGCGAGTACGACGACAGCTCCCGCGACCACGACGACGGTGGCCGCCACGGGAGTGCGCAGCGCCACTGGGCCCTCGGTCAACTACTACTTCGGTGTCTTGTCGGTAAAGGTAACCGCCAACGGCAAGAAGATCACTGCCGTCACGATTGGCACGATCAATGACGGCGGCAATCCGCGCTCAGTACAGGTCGACCAGTACGCCATCCCGATCCTCGAGCAGGAAGCGGTTGCCGCGCAATCGAGCAATATCCAGAGCGTTTCTGGGGCAAGTTACACCAGCGCCGGTTTCCAAATGTCACTGCAGTACGCGCTAAAGCACCTCGGTATTTGATGTCTGAGGTGGCGTCGTCCACTCGTCACCTCATTGACGTCATGGGCACGGTCGTCACCGTTGATCTTTTTCACGTCAGCGACAATGACGAAGCCCGGGACGCCGTCGAACGTGTGCGCGCGCTCCTGGTCGACGTCGACCGAGTCTTCAGCACCTACAAGGCATCGAGTCCAGTCAGTCGGCTGCGTCGTGGCGAACTGACGCTGGGCGAAACACCGCCCCAAGTGGCCGACGTCCTCGATTTATGTCAGCAGGCTAAGACCTTGACGGGGGGCTGGTTCGATCCGTGGGCACTACCCGGTGGCGTCGACCCTACCGGCTACGTGAAAGGATGGGCCGCGCAACTCGCACTCGAAGAACTACGCGCCCTCGATGTCACCGGCGCCATCGTGAATGCTGCTGGTGACATTGCTTCTTTCGGCGGCCCGGACCTCGAAAGCAACTTTCGCACTGGCATTGTGCGACCCGATGATCCTCAACGTTTCGCCGCGGTCGTCGAGTTGCGCGGATGTCTCGCCACGTCGGGCGAGGCCGAGCGTGGAGCACACCTCTTTAACCCCTTCAGCCACACATTCGTCAGCGCAGTCGCCTCAGCCAGTGTGACGGGACCGAACCTCGGGGTGTGTGACGCGTTCGCCACGGCCTTGAGTGTGGGAGGACACGACGTCATGGTTCTCATCGACAAAGTTGATGGCTACGAAGCGATGACGCTGGACTTCGCCGGCTCCATGCGCGCCACGCCTGGCTTCGCCTTCGTTCGCGAATAACTCAGCGTCGCATGTGGCGACCGCGTACTGGCGCCAGGATGATCAACGCTAGGTAGGTAACGACCGCAATGGCGAGGTGCATCCAAACCAGTACGAAGACGGCCGCCGCCGACTGGCCGAGAAACCAAATCATGGCGTCGGGTACGAAGAGGAACGCAGTCACCACGACCGCCGCGCGCAAGAACAACCACTTGGGCTGAGACGAGATGCGTGCCACAATCGGCCAGCCGACGCACGCGATGATCACCCCAATGATCGTCAACTTGGAGTAGTCCGAAAACCTGAAGTGAACGTAACCCTTCGTGCTGGGAAATAGCGATACCCCGATTTTCACGAGGACGGCGTCCGCGGCGAGCGAAGCCACAATGGCCACCACGGTCGCCGCGACCACGGACATCGTCGTCGGGGGGAGCTGGGGGGAAAAGTCGACGTGGAAACGCTTAAACCACGGACGAAGGAACGGCGGGAATGCATCGGGCGAAACGCCGAGGAATCGACGCGGCTCAAAGGAGGTCATCGTAGTAATTCTATTAGACCTCAGAGCGTGCGTCCTCTTTGGGCTGCAGTTCCATCGTACGCACGCCGTTAGGGCAAGTTACGGCGTTCGATCAACTCCAGATCTTCCAGAATATGACGTAATTGGCGACCCATCTCGCGCGCGTTTCCGGTCAACTCGCCCAGCACATCGCCCTCCAGGTCGCTGTCGTCGCCGGGGGCGTAAAACGAGACCGTCATCCCACGACCCCGGGGACGCGCCTTAACTACCCAGGGCAAACCAATCACGCCAGAGTCTCGCGTCGCCATTACCGCTCCGGTGCGATCAACTCCAAGGCTCCAGTCCGGGGAACGGGCCGCGTCCACTGTTCGTTGAAGGGAGTCGCGTGCGGAGAGGGTCATGGTCCACCCTAGAACGAACCACGAAGCCTTCGAGGGGCGATACGTGCCAATGCTGTTCCCGCGAAATAGCTTGATTGATTCAAGAGTCAGGCGAATCAACCACTTCGTGATCTGGGCCCCGTTGTCTTCGTTGCGCTTGTCATCGTGTTGAAGCACGTCACGACGCAAATTGGTGCAACCCCAGCGACCCGGCATCCACCAGAGATAGGAACCACGGAGTACTCCCAAAGGGGAGTTTCTGGCGGACCACACGTGACGCGACAGGCGAAGTGTCGCGCCGACACCTTGACGCCATTACCCAAGAAGTAGGCCACTCGAAGTCGCGATGGCTGTTGACACCTTTAAAAAGCGTCCCGATCGTTGAGCCGGCGAACGATCATGCCGTTCGCCGCCATTGTTCTCCAGCGAGAGTTGACCAAGCTCGCTGAGTCGTTCAACAGTTAGGACGCTTTCTGCAGCGGCGCTGAGATTCTGATGAAGCCGCTACTGCCCACCGTGACTATTTTGCAGATTCGCCAGAGCCTCACTCTTCGTCGGAGCCAGGTAGACCCACAACACCAGACACCCCGAGAATCCCAACTCGAAGAGCATCTCCCCCTCGAGCATGTGGTCAAAGCCCCAATCGGGTAACGAGATCGCGGCGACGAGTCCACCCAGGAGTTGCACCAAGAACGCCACCAACGCAACCCCTCGGGGTTGACGCAGTAGTAACAGGGTCCCCGTCGCCATCTGAGTGAGTCCGATAACTATCCCGATCACCATGTGCGTCCAGTTGAAAAAAGCCCCGTGGTTGAAGGGAGTGAGTAACTCCAGGGGTAACGCCACCGAAACCACGCGAAGCCCGAGCGCTAAGAAACCAGGCACTTCGAGAGCCTCGACGTGTTTGGCGGCGCGCCACATCCCCACCGCCCCAACCCCGTAACCAACGACCACGAGCGGCAACGTCGGCGCGTGCACTCCGTAATACGAAATCCCGTATAACTCAGCCTGGTGGCTCGGGTCGACCAGCACACAACCCAACACGCAGACGAAGAAGACCACCTGGGTAGCCACGAGAGCGTGTCGAGGCTGAACTGACGTCAGACTCATGCCAACCTCGATCAGCCCGGGTATCGCGCCTGCGACGCGGCGACCTCGGCGAGCGCCGCATCGCGCCCCACGTAGTTCTCCACCTTCACCCACTTGCCTTCGTCGAGGTCCTTATAGACGGTGAAGAAGTGACTGATGCGATCGAGCGTCGCCTTGGGCACGTCACCAATGTCCGTGGCCGACTTCCAGGCTGGGTCGTACGCGGGCACCGTGATGAGTTTGGCATCCTCGCCCTTCTCGTCAGTCATGATGCACATCCCCAATACGCGTGCTTCGATGAGGCAGCCGGGGAAAGTAGGGTACGCGGTCAGCACGAGAGCGTCGAGAGGATCGCCATCACCACCCAACGTATCGGGGATGAAGCCGTATTCCGCGGGGTAGCCCATCGACACGATCAGGTGACGGTCCAACTTCATCATGTTGGTCTCGTGGTCCAACTCGTATTTGTTCTGGCTTCCCGCGGGGATTTCTACGATGACGTTGATGGTGTCCATCGACGTCTCCTTTCGAATGAATGCACAGCGTGCACTGCGCCACTTCACTTTACCCATTCGCTCGAACGCAGTTGTTCGTTGTGCTCTTAATCGCACCGACTCTGGCCGACCTAGACTTTTTAGGACGCACAGCCACGAGCTGTTGGCTAGGAGGTCCCGTGGATCGAATCGGTGTAATTGGTTGCGGCCTGATGGGTTCAGGTATTGCAGAGGTCCTCGCGCGCTCCGGGCTCGAAGCTCTGGTCATCGAACGTGACCATAACGCCCTCGACGTCGGACGCCAGCGCGTCCACGCGTCGTTGGCCAGGGCCAACAACGCCGGCAAAATCAGTTCAGAAGACACTCAGTCCGCTCTCGATCGCTTACGTTTTAGCACTGACTTCGACGAACTTCGTGATTTCCCCTTCATCATTGAAGCAGTCGCCGAGGATGCAGCAGTCAAACTCGACGTCTTTCGTCGCCTCGATGAGGTACTGAGTGATCGACGGGCAATTCTCGCCACGAACACCTCGTCAATCCCCATCGCGACTCTCGCCGCCGCCACGTCGCGTCCCGAGTTCGTGATCGGACTGCACTTTTTCAATCCAGTGCCAGTGATGAAACTCGTTGAAGTGACGCCATCACTGCTGACCAGCGCCGAGACGATCACAGCCGCGCGCGCGCTGGCGAGCGAGCGACTCGCCAAGACGCCGATCGCCTCACCGGACCGAGCCGGATTCGTAGTGAACGCGCTGCTGATCCCCTACCTGCTATCGGCAATTCGTATGTTCGAGGCTGGAGTCGCAACGGCTGGCGACATCGACACCGCTATGACACTCGGCTGCGCGCATCCAATGGGCCCCCTCGCTCTCACTGACCTCATTGGCCTCGACACCACCGCCGCGGTGGCGGAATCGCTCTACGCCGAATTCCGCGAGAGTCACTATGCGACGCCACCGTTACTCGCTCGTATGGTCGCGGCCGGCCAATTGGGTCGCAAGTCGGGCCAGGGATTTTACTCGTATCACACGTAGACCCGTGGCGACCACCCCCTCCACTCGAACTCTGCGACTCACGCTGACCCTGCTCGCCACGATGATGTCCATCATCGGAAGCCTCGGCGCACCATTGATTGGCACCGTCGCACAAGCCAACAAAATCCCACTCAGCACGGCCGAATGGATTCTCACCGCCACGCTGCTCACCGGAGCGCTGGCGACTCCGGTGATGGGTCGCCTCGCCGACGGGCACCTGCAGCGACGCGTCGTCCTCGTAGCGCTCTCAATTGTTCTCGTCGGACTCGTGATGTCCGCGCTCTCCACTGACTTCGTCTGGCTCCTGGCCGGTAGAAGTCTCCAGGGGCTCGGTATGGGCCTCCTGCCAGTGACGATGACGATCGCACGGAGTCATCTGACTCCCCCGCAAGCAGCGACGACTATTGCGTCACTTTCGGTCACCGCGGCCATCGGGGTCGGACTGGGTTACCCCTTGACCAGCGTGATTGCCCAGTATTTCGATTACCACAGCGCTTTTTGGTTCGCGGCAGTGCTCATTGGCGCCACGCTGATTCTTGCTTCGAAGGTACTACCCGACACCACAGCGCACGCGCATCGGGACTTCGACCTCGTGGGTGCCGTGATCTTGACTCTGTCGCTGGTCGGTATCTTGTCGCTCATGGGTGAGGGCCAGGTGTGGGGCTGGACTTCTCCGCTCTCCTTGACCCTGGGCGTGGGTGGCGGGGCACTTCTCGTCGTGTGGTGTTTCTACGAACTACGCCGCCACGATCCCCTGGTCAACCTCCGTCAGTCGCGACATCGCGCTGTCATCACTTCGGACGCATCGGGATTCCTGATCTCAGTATCGATGTACCTTTTCATGCCCGTGGTCGTCGAGTACGTCCAGGTGCCCAGGAGCACAGGATTCGGTTTTGGCTCATCGATCTTCACTTCGGGACTGCTCCTCGTCCCGCTCTCGGTCGGCACCTTCTCCGCGAGCCGATTCGTACCCCTCCTCGTGCGCCACTTCAACGCGCGTATCACCGTGCCCATGGGCGCCATGCTCTTCGCAGCGGCCGCTCTCACGTTCTCCTACGAGCACCGCACACTATGGGAAGCCTTCGTCGCCATGGGAATTGCCGGTCTGGGTGGCGGACTCACCTTTGCCGCCATGCCCGGCTACATCGTGAGGGTCACCCCAGAGGCGGATACCGGTGCGGCGCTCGGCTTCTATCAACTGCTTCGCAGCATCGGATTATCTATTGGATCCGCGGCCGCGGGGGCCATCCTCGCGCACTACACCGTGGCTGGGGCCAGTTTGCCAGTCCAAGCAGGTTTCCTCACCACTCTCCACATTGCCGCAGGTCTGCTCGTGTTCACGGCGGTCCTGAGCTATCTCTTGCTGGGTCGCACCCCCGCGGGCACCTCGTCGCCGGCCACCATAGAAATGATGGAGGAGAGTGCCGAACTCGGCGCCAGTGGACTGGGCCAACTCGGGGAATAGTCACCGCGCCTTGTACCCTGTATGAAAGGAGAGCCGTGACTGTCTACGTCGTCACCCTGCAGTGCATCGACCAACCGGGCATCGTCTTAGCGACGTCGTCGGCCATCGTCGGTGTCGGGGGCAACATCCTAGAGAACGACCAGTTCACCGATCCGGTGACGTCACAGTTCTGCATGCGTACCCGTTTCGAGACCGGCTCCGATGAAATTGAAGCGGTTCGAACTCTGCTGAGTCTGGCCCTGGCTCCTTTTGCACCCGAACTCTCTTTGCGCCGCGAAGGCACGCGCCGGCGCGCCCTGGTCATGGTGTCGCAGTACGACCACTGCTTAGCTGAACTCCTCTATCGCCGCGATTCCGGCGACCTGCCCCTCGACATCGTGGCGATCGTGAGCAACCATCCACACTGCGGCGAACTCGCCCAGCGTTACGCAGTGCCGTACTACGAGATTCCCGTCACCCCCGAAACCAAGGCCAACGCCGAGGACCAAGTTCGCTCGCTACTCGAACGCTTCAACGTTGACTTCGTCATTCTCGCTCGCTATATGCAAGTTCTCTCCGCCGGTCTCTGCGCCGACCTCGCCGGACGCGCCGTCAATATCCACCACTCGTTCCTGCCCGGCTTCAAGGGTGCGCGTCCGTACCACCAAGCCTACGAACGTGGCGTCAAACTCATCGGCGCGACTGCGCACTTCGTCACGGCGGATCTCGACGAGGGACCCATCATCGAACAAGACGTGGTTCGCGTCACCCACGCACGTCGTCCCGAGGACCTCGTAACTCTGGGACGCGACGTCGAGCGCAACGTCTTGGCGCGCGCGGCCCGACTTCTCGCCGAAGACCGTGTGGCCCTCGTGGGCCAGCGCACCGTCGTCTTCTCGCAGTGACTCAGGTCACGGCCAAACGACGTTCGTACTTCGTATCGAGGTAGGCGGAACTCGACATCACCTCGACCAGGATTTGCACCGCGTCGTAGATATCGACGTAGCGCAGATAGAGCGGGGCGAACCCGAAGCGGCAAATATCGGGTGCTCGGAAGTCGCCGGTGACACCCCGCTCAATCAGGGCTTGGATAATTCCATAACCGTTCGAGTGTCGCAACGCGACCTGACTTCCACGCTGGTCGTGTTCACGCGGTGTCACCAACTCAAAGACACCGGGCAACGACTCTTCCACCAATTCAATAAAGAGATCGGTCAGGGCCAGGCTCTTTTCACGGATCGCGGCCATGGTCGTACGCTCGAAGACTTCGAGAGCTCCGTCGAGCGCACCGAGGGCAATCACCGAGGGTGAGGACGTCACGTAGGCACGCATCCCCGGAGCTGATTCGTAGGTCGACTCGAAGTCGAAGGGTCGCGCGTGACCGAGCCAGCCCGGAAGTGGGTTACGCAACACTCCCTGCCAGCGTGGCGCCACGTACATGAAAGCCGGTGCCCCGGGCCCACCGTTTAAGTACTTGTAGCCACAACCCGCCGCGAAGTCAACGTCAGCGGAGGTGACGTCCAGAGGAACTGCCCCCGTCGAGTGAGCGAAGTCCCAGAGCATGAGGGCTCCGACCTCGTGCACGGCGCGAGTGATGCCCGCCATATCGAGCATTTCGCCAGTTCGAAAGTCCACCTGAGTCAACATCACCAGAGCGACATCCTCGTCGAGGTGTTCGTCCAACGTATTGCGATCGATGGTCTTCACGACTATCTCGCGACCCACGAGGCGAGCCATCCCCGCGACGATATAGAGATCGGAGTGGAAGTTGACAGCGTCAGTAATGATGACGTGACGCTCAGGACGCAACTCGAGCGAGCCACCGATGATCTTGGCGAGCAGAAAAGTCAGAGTGTCGGCCACCAGGACTTCTCCGGCGTGCGCACCAATGAGCGGCGCGAGCCGGTCGCCGAGTTTCAGTGGTGCGTCCATCCACTGCGCCGCGTTCCACGAGCGCACCAGACCCTCCGCCCACTCGTGCTCAATGACCTGGTTGACACGCCGCTGGGTCCCACGTGTCACGGGGCCCAGGGAGTTGCCATCGAGGTAGATCTCCTCTTTGGCCAGAATGAACTCGCCACGCAACTCCGCTAAGGGGTCACGCTCATCGAGAGCTCGGCAATCATCGCGGGTGATCATAGGACACTCCTTACTTCCCAAAGAACTGGGTAGAGACGCTGGGACAATGTGGTATCGAGGTACGCCATTCCCTCGGACCCTCCGGTGCCGGGTCGCCGACCAATCTGGCGCCCCGCCATCAACATGTGCTGGTGACGCCACATGGCTAAGTGCTCATCGTGGTCCATCATCAGTTCGGCTACTCCGTGCAATGCTGCAGTGGCCGACGAGCGATGGTCCAGATACAACGCCCGTACCAAGTCAATGGTCTCAGACCCATCGTCGGCGTTCAGTACGGCGCCCAGCGAATGTTCGAAGCCTCTCAATAATGAGGGGGACTCACTCATCTCGGTGAGCCACGAACGCGTTGACTCCTCGAAGAGGTGAAAGTTCAGCATCGCCACCTTGCCGGCCCCCGAGAGGAACTCAATGGCACGGAATTGGAAGGATTGGAAGCCGGACGCCGGATCGAGGGGGTCGCGAAACTCAAGAAATCCTTCGGGCGACATCGACTCGAGAACCCGTAAGTGCTGGATCAACAGGTCCTCGATCTTGACGATGCGCTCGAGGTGACGCACCGCGTTCCACGGCTCCTCGTCAAACAGGGCCGCGCTCGCGCGCTGCAGTTCGTCAATGATTACCTTGAACCAGAGTTCGTAGGACTGGTGCACCACGATGAAGAGCAGCTCGTCAGGTGCGTCCTCGGTGAGGGGAACCTGCAGGGTCAACAAATCGTTGATTTTTAGATACGTCGAGTAATCAGTGCCCGCCACGCCTAGCCACACTACGACCTGCAGCGTCGTCGCGGCGACACCGTGTCACTAACGGGTGAGTGGCTTGTAGCGAATGCGGTGGGGCTGGTCGGCGTCGGTACCCAGGCGTTTATGCCGTTCAACCTCGTAATCCGAAAAGTTGCCCTCGAACCAACGCACCACGGCATCGCCCTCGAATGCGAGCACGTGCGTGGCGATACGGTCCAGAAACCAACGATCGTGACTGATGACGACCGCGCAGCCAGGGAACGTCAATAATCCGTCTTCGAGAGCACGCAGCGTGTCGACGTCGAGGTCATTGGTCGGTTCGTCGAGTAGCAACACGTTGCCCCCGGTACGAAGGACTTTGGCCAACTGCACGCGATTGCGTTCGCCACCGGAGATCTCGCCCACCTTCTTTTGCTGGTCCGAACCCTTGAAGCCGAAACTCGCCACGTAGGCACGTGCATGGATCTCACGGTTACCGACAACCATGTGTTCTTGGCCACCGCTGATCTCGTCGAAAACCGTGGACTGGGGATCAAGGTTGTCGCGGGACTGGTCCACGTAGGCGAAGGAAACGGTCGAACCAACCTCAAGGGAGCCGGCGGTGGGTTCCTCGAGGCCAACCATCATTTTAAAGAGCGTCGTCTTACCCGCACCGTTGGCTCCGATGACCCCGATGATGCCACCCGGGGGAAGTAGGAACTCGAGGTCCTCGATCAACAGGCGGTCGTCGTAGGCCTTCGTCAGGTGGTGAGCATTCACCACAATGTCGCCGAGTCGTGGCCCCGGTGGAATTGCAATCTCCAGTTTGTCGGCGCGACGCTCAGTCGCCTCGGACTCAGCGACTAATTCGTTAAAAGCGCTGAGGCGCGCTTTGCCTTTGCTCTGTCGCGCGCGCGGCGACATGCGAATCCATTCGAGTTCGCGCTCGAGAGCGGCCTGGCGCACCTTGTCGGCCTTCTCCTCACCGGCAAGACGGGCCTGCTTCTGTTCGAGCCACGAGGAGTAGTTCCCCTCCCAGGGGATGCCGTGGCCGCGATCGAGCTCCAAAATCCACGACGCGGCATTGTCTAAGAAGTAGCGATCGTGAGTGATAGCGACCACGGTGCCGCTGTAATCCTGGAGCGTTCGTTCGAGCCACGCAACCGATTCGGCGTCGAGGTGGTTGGTGGGCTCGTCGAGCAGTAACAGGTCAGGGTGCGACAACAGCAGGCGGCACAGGGCCACGCGACGACGCTCTCCACCCGACAATTTGCTCACATCGGCGTCGGGCGCCGGGAGGCGTAGGGCGTCCATCGCGATTTCGAGGGTGCGATCGAGGTCCCAAGCGCCGAGCGCGTCAATCTTGGTCTGGAGCGTCGCCTGCTCGGCCAGAAGTGCGTCAAAGTCGGCGTCGGGATCGGCGAAGCCCGCGCACACTTCATTGAAGCGCGCAAGGAGGTCGCGCTGTTCACTCACTCCGTCCATCACGTTGCCCACCACATCCTTGGCCGGATCGAGTTGGGGCTCTTGGGGCAGGTAGCCGACGCTAAAGCCTGGTGTGAGGCGAGCTTCACCGGTGAAGCCATCGTCGAGGCCCGCCATGATGCGTAGGAGCGACGACTTTCCTGACCCGTTCGAACCAATCACGCCAATCTTGGCCCCAGGGTAAAAGGACAGATAGATGCCCTTCAGAACCTCGCGGTCCGGTGGGTAGAAGCGGCGCAAATCGCGCATGGTGAATATGTACTGAGCGGCCATAGCACCAGTCTGACATCACCAAGGCCCGGTACCGGCGAAAGTGGATCGCCCTCGGTACATGAGTTCCATTGGGGGCGCTACGACCAGCCACCACCCACTTTAAAGTGGAGTGTATGTCGTCAAAAATTACCTCCCATCGTCACGCCCCAGATTGGCTGATCCTCTCGATAGCGTGCGTCGCGCAGTTCATGGTGGTGCTCGACGTGTCGGTGGTAAACGTCGCCCTACCCCACATGGGACACGACCTTCGACTCAGTCAAGCCCAAGCCCAGTGGATCATCAACGCCTACGTGTTGACTTTTGCGGGCTTCTTACTATTGGGTGGTCGAGCCGCTGACCTCTTTGGTCGCCGCAAGGTGTACCTACTCGGTATTGGCGTCTTCACAGTCGCGAGCGTCGCGGCAGGCTTCGCCGCCAACGGACCTCAGATGATCGCCGCGCGGGCCATCCAAGGTCTCGGAGGTGCAATCCTCTCACCCGCCACCTTGACCATCATCATCACCACGTTCCACGGCCCACGTCTTCCCAAAGCCATTGGGGCCTGGAGCGCCGTTGCGGGAGCGGGTGGTGCAGTCGGGGGGCTCGCCGGAGGTCTACTCACCGGGTGGGCGAACTGGCGTTGGGTTTTCTTCATCAACGTCCCCTTCGGGATTGCCGCCGCGGTGGCGGCCGGGTTATACCTGCAAGAGAAGCGCAACCGCGACGCAACCGCGAAACTCGACGTCACTGGGGCCGTCCTCGTCACCGGCGGGCTCACTGCGCTGATTTACGGAGTAGTGAACACCACCACATCAAGTTGGACTTCGTCGTCGACGATTTCCTGGCTCACTGGGGCTGGAGTGATACTGATTGGATTCCTCTTCTGGGAGGCACGCGTCGCCTCACACCCACTGGTGCCCTTTCGCATCTTCCGGTCACGTCCGCTCAGCGTGGCCAACATCGTGATGTTGCTCGCCGGTGGCGCGTTCTTTGCCATGTGGTACTTCTTGACGTATTACTTTCAGAACATTCTGGGCTACGGCGCTGTCCGCGCAGGCTTCGCCTTCTTACCAATGGCGATTGGCATCATCGTGGGCGCACAGATCAGTTCACGACTGCTCGTCAAAGTCGGAGTACGGCCACTGCTATTGGTCGGAGCAGCCTTCGCCACACTCGGTTTCTTCTGGATGAGTCGGATCACTCCGACGAGTTCGTACTGGAAGGACGTCCTGACCCCGGCATTCTTGTGCTCCTTTGCCATGGGATTACTCTTCGCGCCCCTCGCCACAGCTGCGACCGCGAAGGTCGACCGTGCCGACGCTGGTCTCGCCTCCGGAATCCTCAACACCGCCCGCCAGGTAGGTGGGTCTCTTTCTTTGGCCGTTTTAGGTACGGTTGCCTACGATCGCACCCAGTCGTACTTGCACTCAGCACCGGTGGGCAGCCATTCTGCGGCCCGCGTGGCCAAACTCGCCTACGTTGCGGGCTATACCCGGGCCTTTGAGATCTCGGGGGCGATCACCCTGGTCGCGTTTCTGGTCTCGTTGAGCCTTCCTTCGAAGGTCGGACACCACTCCAACCACGCCCAGCCAGTCGACCCGGCAGCTGCGGCATCGGTAGTTGGACACTAAGTCGTAACAATTCTCGAACCCCTGGTTCACCATATTGGGGAGTAGTGTCGGCAGTTGACAACAAACGGGTCCGCCGTCTAGTCGGAGACAGCGCACCCGTGGTCGGGCCTGAGAGCCAACTACAACAAGGGAGAATCAAATGAAGAATATTCGTCGCCTCGGCATGGTGCTGGGAGCCAGTTCGCTGGTCCTAGGAACCGTGACGATTGGCGTTGCCGCGACTAGCGCGACAGCGGCAAGCAAGTTCAAGGCGTGCATCGTCATTGACACCGGTGGTGTGAAGGACAAG
>JABEUQ010000240.1 GCA_013044265.1 Acidimicrobiaceae bacterium | reverse complement strand
GCCCGCGGCTACCGCTCCAAGGCCAAGATGATCACCATCATCTACCTCATCGCCGGCAAGCTACCCCTACCCCAAATCCACACGATCTAGCGAGGAACCCGCTTTAGCTCCCCAGTGTCGAAACAGCAAGATGAGTGTCACTACGACTACGATCCCAGTGACCGTCAGGGTGTCTGCGGCAATTGTCACGCACGTGGTGACAAAGTTCCAGGTGTTCGATCCGTGGTGGATGAACCAGAGGCTGACGCTGTGATCCCAGTTTCCTACGGCTCCGGGCTCGAACACGCGGGTAACAAGTATTCCAATCGCCACCACGAAAGATGTCAGTGCGGCGAAGGCAATGAGATACATCAGGACAAAGAACCGAAATGCACGTCCGCCACGTAGAGGAAATCCCCACTTTTGGGCGGGTCCGCCAGGTCGGGGATCGAGAATAGTGAGGCGCAAGAGATGGTTGGTACGAGAGTCCCCCTGGTCAGTTGATTGCACTACGACGTCATCCACTTCGCCTCCTTCGCCACGTCGAAACGGGGGAAGATTCTGAGCAACGATTGCTTTCGCGGTGGATGCTGTCCTCTGGACGAACTTCGTACTCTCTCTTGAAGAGTAGCCCTTGGAGAGCTGAGGTGAGACGGCAGTTTTCTGCACCAGTTCGATTGGGATTGATGCGTCTCAGCGCTACACCTCTAATGGCGGGCTACTTGTCAGACGCTTAGCCAGCATCTAGAGCACGGGGATGCATCGTGGTGTGAGGGGCAAACCCCAGCGTGGTTATAACTGGTGTTCACCTTCTGTGACACTATTTTAATTTCGCATCGTCGAACATGTAGTCCGAAACTAAGGGTAATTGTGTGGTGGGCAGGTCAACAGTCCACCAGACCGCCAGCGGCGCCGAGTGACTTCCAGCGAAAGTTGCGTCAGAACTTAGATGTGCCAATGGCGACTCTGGTTCGCCTGAGGGTGGGACAGAATCACGGTGGGTGGCCCCCAAAATAGCGGCGGGTATATTTTTTCGGTGTACTTCATTGCCCCTCGTCGAGTTCCACCCGAACTCCAATTGGGCGATCAAATCGCAATTGTGTCCCACCCGCGGGCGAATGCACGCGTGTTTCGTGATGTGCACGAGATCGATGGCAATACGCTTCGTTCTGAGTTGGACCCAGTTACGTACGACTATCGCACGACCTGCCACATGAACTCTCCGATCGGGGAACAGGCCGGTGATCTGAACTCCGATTTGTCCGGGGCCGATGTCAAGATGATGAAGGTTGCCAATGACGGGATACGTACGCGTTCCGGGGCTGGAATCAACAAAGCGACGGCGTGTGGTCGAGTAGCCAGTTCGCCCCGATCTTCACTACGGGGCCAATGTCTCTTGGTGCTGGCGCTACGGCGTCGAGACCACGCGTCATCCTCATCGGTCTATCCATCGGCGCGACGATGAGTAGCGAGTCGGAGAAGAGTTCGCTACGCGGGCTATGGATGCGCGTCTACGTGCCGAATTTACTCATTGCCACCGGGCAAGGTGCGATGATACCGGTCCTGGTTTTTGCTGCGGATCGCGTGCACGCCTCTCCGGCGGCGGCGGGGCTCGTCGTAGCACTGAACGGCTTCGGCACCATGATCTTTGACTTGCCGGCGGGGAGAATAATCGCTCGACTCGGCGAGGCAAACGCGGCACGGATTTCCGCGGCGCTGTTGGGGGTAGGTCTGTTGGGCTGTCTTTTTGCCCGCTCATTCCCACTCTTCGTGTGTTCTTTGCTGGTGCAAGCAGCTGGTTGGGGACTATGGAGCTTGGTGCGTCTGACGCATTTGAGTCGGGTGGCGCCGGCGCTCGTGCGGGGCCGAGCGTTGTCGTTGTTCGGCGGCGTTATTCGAGCCGGTAACGTGATTGGTCCATTCCTGTATGTCGCGATCGTAGGGCGATCAAATGTCGACGGCGCATTTCTGATTTACCTTGTGTGCGTAGCGATCGGATTTACCTGGCAAGTCCTGGCGCGAGACCGCACCGATATTGAGGCCTCGCTTACCAAGACGGTTCAGGTGCAAACCTTTCGAATACTTAGCGACAATCGTCGCGTCTTCGCGACAGCGGGAGTCGGCGTACTCGGCATCAGCCTCCTTCGAGGCAGTCGAAATGCCATCATCCCGCTGTGGGCCGCTCACTTGGGACTCAGTGCAGCGCAGGCGTCGACCATCTTCGCCTTTTCTTCGCTCATCGATCTGGCATTTTTCTATCCTGCCGGAGTCGTCTCAGACCGGTGGGGTCGTAAGGCGGTAGCGATTCCTTGTATGGTCGTGCTCTCAATCGGTCACATTTTGGTGCCGTTCAGCCATGCTTTCTCGACGTTGTTTCTCGCCGCTCTGGTGCTCGGCTTCGGAAATGGTATGGGTTCGGGCATTGTCATGACCCTCGGAGCCGACTTCACGCCGGCGGTAGGGCGCTCCTCGTTCCTAGCCGTCTGGCGACTGGTGTCCGACGGGGGGACTGCGGTGGGCCCCCTCATCGATTCGGGGATTGTCGCCGTGGGTGCGATTGCGTTAGCGGGTCCCGTGCTCGGACTTCTGGGCTTGGCCCTGGCAGTTGTTGTTACCCTACGCCTGGATGAATCGGCGCCCAACCGGCAACAACAGTCCATTGGTGACTGAGCGCGAAGTCTACGGTGCAGTCTGCAGTCTGCAGTCTGGAGTCGGACGTGGGAGACCTCTCGAGCGTCAAGCCGTTTTAAAATGACAGTGATTCGTGTCCGAGGGCTGATTTTGGATCGCGTGGGCAGCCCGGGTCTCAATCCTGGCACCTTGGGGGAGCTTCCAGAACATCCACTGACGTCTTCTCACGTTCGACCTCGCGGCTAGACCTTGGCTCGTTCCAAAGTCATGTCACCATCCAGTTTCGAGGAACTGATGGTGAGGGTTTGAGTTGCGGATGGGGGGGTGGATAGACATGGTTCCAGGTGATCTTGTGACCAAAAAATCCATCGTGATTCACTGTAAGTCTCGGTACTATCGCGGGTTCAAGAAGTCGTAGTGTCCGTAGGGTGGACAAAGAATTGATTTCACCGCTTCACCGCGGGGTGCTGCATCGTTCGAGAAGAACGTTCTTCAACTGATGGGACCAATGCGAATAGTCCATGAGGCTGACTTGAGCCGGGATGATTCGCAGAGTTGATGGGTGCTGTCGGGTTATTGCCCCTGGCTGCGGGGGTACGACGAACTGGTGGGGGGGTGCTGACCTCAACACTTCTGGGTCCCTGATTATGAGCCCGAGTAAAGACAGTCGTGGACCATTGGCGTCGCGGGGCGACCTCCATTGACCGCGCTCGCCGGACTAACAAGTTCCGAGGCCGCCCGTCGACTCGTGGCCAATGGCCCCAACGCGATTCCCGAAATCAGGACAAACCGGTTGAAGGTCCTGGCGGGCAAGTTTTGGTCTCCGGTTCCCTGGCTACTAGAACTGACCATCGTCCTAGAACTGTTCCTGGGCAACTATCTACAGGCGGGAATTTTCGCTATTTTACTGGTGTTCAATTCGCTGTTGTCCGCTGGTCAAGAGGGGCACGCTGAGAAGGCGGTCGATCTACTTCGCCGGCGACTCAATATCACCGCCCGGGTGGCCCGTGATGGGGACTGGACTCAAGTCCCCGCGAGCCAATTGGTCGAGGGCGATTTGGTGCACATTCGCCAAGGGGACCTCGTTCCTGCGGATTTACGCTTGACCGAAGGGCATGTGGACCTTGACCAGTCTGCCCTGACCGGTGAATCCCAATCAGTGGGGGCGGACCCCGACGACCCCGGCTACTCCGGGTCCGTGGTGGTCAAGGGCGAGGCCACTGGTGTGGTGGTGGCCGTCGGAACATCCACGTTCTATGGGCGCACTGCCGAGTTGGTCAGTACCGCGCACGCACCGGGAAATATGGAGCGGCTCATCTTTGACATCGTTCGCGCTCTCATGGTTTTTGCCCTCGCGATCGTGGGAATAGTCATCGTCGACGGGTTGATACGTCATACCCCTCTGCACCAACTCATTCCCTTCGTTCTCATTATGGTGATCGCTTCAGTGCCAGTGGCGTTGCCCGCAACCTTTACCTTGGCCACTGCACTGGGTAGCAAGGAGATGTCCGAGCGCCGTGTACTGGTGACCCGACTCGCCGCCATCGAGGAGGCCGCCAGTATGGAGGTGCTCTGCACCGACAAGACCGGAACTTTGACGCAAAACCGTCTCAGTGTGGAGTCGATGCGAGCCCTTGAGCCCTTTGACGAGGCCCATCTGCTTCAAGTTGCCGCCGCGGCGAGTGATGCGGCGACCCAGGATCCTCTCGACCTTGCAATCTTGTCGGAGTTCGATGCGCGTCATTTGGGGACGTTGGGAACTGTATCGAGTTTTTCACCCTTCGA
Source organism: Acidimicrobiaceae bacterium (assembly GCA_013044265.1). Classification (GTDB taxonomy): domain Bacteria; phylum Actinomycetota; class Acidimicrobiia; order Acidimicrobiales; family RAAP-2; genus RAAP-2. Next base: position 5,230 of record JABEUQ010000240.1, on the reverse strand, counting down.
GCCGGCGACCAAGCGCTCAGAGGCACTGATCGAAACCTCGGTGGGCCCTCTTCGGGTGGTGAAAGGAGCTCCGCAGATCGTGGGGGAAATGGTCGGTGCCGATGCTGAAGCACTTCGAGACAGTGTGGAGCAACTGGCGGCGACTGGGGCCCGGGTGCTTGGTATTGCGCAGGGTGCACCCGACGCGCCACTGCAGATGGTCGGGCTGGTCTCTTTGGCGGACCCACCCCGAGAGGATGCGGCGCGCCTCGTGGAGCAACTGAAGAATCTTGGAATCCAAGTGGTGATGCTGACGGGCGACGGTCTCGCGACGGCCACGGCGGTTGCGGCCCGAGTGGGGATCGGGGACCGGTGCGCACGGGCGGACATCCTGAGGGCCAGTGCAGTCGACCAGGAGCGCACTCACGATACTGAAACGGTTCGGCCTTGGGAACGCGCCAACTGGTATGACGTTTATGCCGAGGTTCTACCCGAAGACAAGATGCGGCTCATCGCGAGCTTGCAGCGAGAGTCGATCGTGGTGGGAATGACCGGGGATGGGGTCAACGACGCGCCGGCGCTGAGGAAAGCCGAAGTTGGCGTGGCCGTCTCGAGCGCCACGGACGTGGCTAAGGCCGCGGCCAGCCTAGTCCTGACCACTCCGGGGCTCGAAGACATGGTGGCGGGGGTCGAGGTGAGTCGGCGGATCCACCAGCGCATGCTTACCTACACCCTCAATAAGATTGTCAAGACTCTGCAAGTCGCAATCTTCCTGGGTGTCGGGTTCCTGGTGTTCGGTCATTTCGTCATCACCCCGACCCTCGTGGTACTACTTCTTCTCGCCAATGACTTCCCCACCATGTCACTGGCGACCGATCACGTCCGGTCGTCTCGCCTCCCCCAACAATGGCGGGTGAAGCCATTGTTGATCGTCTCGCTCGGACTCGCCGTGCCCCTGGTCCTGCTCTCCTTCGCTCTCTGGTGGTTCGGTACGGGCGAACTGCACATCGGTCTCGCTCACATGCAGACCATGATCTTTCTGTGGTTGGTCACTTCCGGTCAGGCAACCATCTACTTGGTCCGCGAAAGGGAGCATTTTTGGCATTCGCGGCCGAGTCGCTGGCTGGCAGTCAGCAGTGGCGTCGACGTGATGGTGGTTATGGTGCTCGCCTGGAGAGGCGTGATGATGACCTCCATCGGGCTAGTGCCACTGAGCGTCGTGTTGGTCACTTCGGTCGTTTACTTGTTTCTGGTCGATTCACTCAAGGGATGGATCTTTCGCTTCGCCGGGCTGCCGCGATGAACGTCGGTTCTCCGCAGCGCTTGCTTCATGGTTGTCACCCCCTCGAAGCACTGAGTGAGAACACCGTTGGCGTCGGCGGCGACGCACGGGGAAATGATCCCCCGGTCGACCCCGACGCGAACAGCGTGACGGCTCGCGAGAGTGCCTGACCGGTGTGCGAGAGAGGTATTTGCTCTGAGCTCCTTGTCACAGTCTTCAGTTTCGACTCGAGGTGTGACGCACAACGGTCGACAGTTGGATGAACAAGTGCCGACGTTCTAGTTCAAGCTCACAAGGGTGAGGACCGGCTCGAAGTGGAATTTCTCGTCGGGCACGGCATAGACGAGGTGATCACAGAGGAAGCTTCCCCCGACATCCCACGGGCTAACTTCGGCGAGAAGACCCTGAGCCTCATCGTGTGAGACGAACTCGGCGACCGTCATGTGCGGCGATCGCTGCGCTCTTGACAACTCGCGCCCGGCGAAGATTGACGTGGAGTGAACTAGGTCGCGCAGGGCGAAGAAAGGCTCTTCGGGACTGAGGCCCACCACCACCCCGGGGTGGCTGCCCATCTGGGTGAGCGGGCTCATAGTGAGGGGAAACGGCGTGACTGCACATAGCGCCGCGCGCAGTTCATCCAACTGCTCAACGCGGAGTGGCCCGATCAGTGGCTCGCCGAGGCTCACGTGGACGTCACAGATGGCCGCAGAACGCGGGTCGTAGCGTTGGCGGAGTTCATTGACCACGATGGCGATCTCAGGGGACGGGAAGAGGTAGAACGCCCCGTGTCGATACTCCTCCTGCCATGGTTCCCAATTCGGTCGTTCATCGCTCGTCATGGTGATTGTCTCCAACTAATCCATTATCGCTTGCAGCCCTGGTGAGGAAGCGAGACTGTTTCGGAGCATGTCCATCACGCCGCTGACCGTCCAACTTCACGAAGGACTTCACTGATGGCGGCGACGTGCAGCCATCCGGTCGCCGAGGTCACGGTGTTCTCGAAGCAGCGCGCCATCCGTCGTCGACGCACGAGATGTCCCTGGCCTCAAGAGGATTAACTCAGCGAAGTTCTTCTACGATCGTGTTCTCGGCGTCAGCCCGTAGTTGCTTCGACCCGGTCGTCATAACATTGGGTCGTCGAGAAGACCATGCCCGAGGTCTTGAACATGTCAGAGTTGGGATCTATGAAGAATCCTTCGACTCCCTCGATTTGTTCGAGAAGGTAGAGGACCGCTTTACCCCCGACGGCCAGAGCAGTGGCTAACGCATCGGACAGGGCGAGTCGTCCACCAACAACGGTGGCGGAGACCGCGGCGATGTCGCTACCGAAGGGATTGATCAAGTGGTTTCCCCGTTCGTAGATACCGGACGTGGCGATCGAAGATGTCGTCAGCACAACCGCGCATAGCGCATCTGGTTGCCAAGGGTGGCGGACTCCCACCTGATACGGTTCGCCGGCAAGCACACCGATGTCACCACCGGCGTTCACGAGACCGCTGCAGATTCCCCATTCGCCCAGAATCGACAGCACTCGCTCCGCCGCCCATCCCTTGACCAGTCCCGTAGGATCGAAGCCACCCGGCATTTTCCACGGGTCAAAGAATCCTCCCGAGAGTTCATAGGCGTAGGTGCTGAGCTCGTACACCTCATCCATCAGAGTTGAGGTATGACTAATCTCTCCGCGCCTCAGTCGGGATAGTTCACTCTCCGGCTTCCACGTGCTGAAACGATTGTCAATTCGGTGAAGTTCGGCGCACGCCTCACGAAGGGCCCCGTCGATGTGCTCTCTCGAGAGACTTCCGGGATCAATCAGGAGCGATACGACTGTACCCATGACCGCTTCGGAAATAGAGATCATTTGAAGTGGAGTTTGTCGAGGGCGCTTTGAATTGAGTAGGCGTATGCCTCACTGGTGTACGTGGCGCCGGACAAGGCATTGATGCTTGTGCCTTGCGCCCGAAGTACTTCGGTCTTCAGAATCGGTACGACCTGTGCTTCGAGCTGTTGAGAATACGACTCCAACGTCTGAAGCGACTCGACGGCCAGTCCCACGATGTGATTGTTGACGACGGTCACCTTGACGGCCAGATGTCCGTACCCGTAATTCTCAATCGGACCGACGGCGGTTCCGTTGACGTTCACTGGAGAACTTCCCACGGTGGTCGTTGTACTGGGAGGTGTGCCTGGCGACGTCGCGGTCGTAGTAGTTGATCCAGAGGAATTGACTTGGGAGACTGGCGTGCTTCGACTTGATGGGCTGTGCAACGTCACGATGCCGACGAAGCCGGCCGCGGTGGCGGTCAGAAGTGTCAAGGGTATCTTCAATGGGGATTTCATTCTAGATCCGGTACGCTTCTTGATGAAGGGCCTCGTCCGTCACTCCCGCTTGACGTGCCAGTTCTGAGGCTTCACGCACGAAGCCCGCCGGACCACAGATGAAGACGTCTCGCCGAGCGATGTCGGGAACTAGCGTCGTGATGGTGTCCAACGAGACGACATCCCTTGGTCCGACCAGCTGGTGTATCACACCCTTTCGGTGACGCACGAGCTTCTCGATCTCGTCGAGCAAGACGAGATCTTCTTCGCGCGAGGCGCGCAGCACAACCGCGGGTCGTGATTTGACAGGCAGATCCTCCAGGACGGACCTCACCGCCGTGACCCCAATGCCACCGGCTATGAGTAACACTTGGTCCCGCCGCCGGGCGAAGGTGGTGAACGATCCGTAGGGGCCCTCGATCGCAACATTTGTCCCCACCTTGAGGTGCGCGAGCGCATGGGAGAAGTTACCGACGTCTTTGGCGGTCAAGCGAATGTACGGAGGCTGGGGCAGAGCTGAAACGGTGAAAGGATGCGCTTGCCACCACATCTGAGGGGTGAGGAAGCGCCATTCGAGAAATTGACCACCCGAGATGGGCAGTCGCTCGAGGTGACGACCTTCGAGAATGACCGATACGACGCCGGGGCCTTCCGTCTTGACGGCGACCACCCTCAATCGGTGTCGAAAAGACCGAAAGGTGGGGTAACCGACTCGATAAATGAGGACCAGCGCGGCGGCCAGGAGCCACGCGATGGTCCAGCACGCGCGTGCCAGCGGGTGTCCCACGAAGGATGGGCCGAGCGCCAACTCGTGGGCGAAGGCTAAAAAGAGGGCGGCGTACATCAAGAGGTGGAGGAGCCACCAATTCTCGCGAGGTATTCTCTCGCGTACTTGACGAACGGAAATCACGCCAATCCCGAGCATGATTCCAAGAGCGACTGTCGCCGTCACCATGCTGGGGAAGGTATTGATGATGACGCTCGCCTCTCCCAGAACGCCCTTCTTGGCCACTTCGGCGTACGCAATCGTTAGCAAGACGGCGTGGGCGGTGATCAAAATGATGGGCCAAGGGGCCAGACGCTTGTGCCACTGAATAACACCGACTTGCCCGAGTACTCTTTCCAGGACTGGAGTACGGCTGGCGAGTACGACCATTAACAGGGCGAGGTAAGTCCCGGCCATCCCAGTGGTCGAACCGAGGTACATGGCCACCCCGCCTCGGAGGTGCAGCTCGCTGAGAGTGCCGTCGACAATGGGCAGGCCAAGGACGAGGCCCATTCCAAGTCCACCCACCACCACCATGGAGAAGAAGAAGGGGAGGTTAGGTTTCGGGGCTCCCGCCTGTCGCTGAGTACTGAGTCGACGATTTGGTCCAGGTGAAATTGAATCGGGATTGAATAGGGCAGCATCCATTCAGTACTCCGATCGATCGCCCGCTAGACGGGGCGACCCGATAAGAATATCCATCGACGTCATCGTCGTCGCTCAGATTTGACAACTTCTTAGGTTTGCTCTAGGAAGCCCGGCATTGACGCGCGAGCACTATGACTGGCCAGATGTTCCTTGTTACTTTGCTGACGACCTTGTGATTCAAGAGGTCCGACGGCCACCGGAAGCTCGGAGCGATCATCGTCGCAATGCGGGTCTCGTTG
>JABEUQ010000001.1 GCA_013044265.1 Acidimicrobiaceae bacterium | reverse complement strand
GCCGGTCGTGGACGCCCTGGAGCCGGCGGTGGCCCCGACGCGTCAGGGCCTCAACTTCATGGACACCTCGTCGGCGGCGGCGGAGTGCATTACGTTGATGGCGGCCGCCGGAGCGGTGATCCACATCTTTCCGACGGGTCAGGGTAACGTCATCGGTAACCCGATCGAGCCGGTGATTAAGTTGACGGCCAATCCGTTGACGGCCGCGACGATGAGCGAGCACATCGACCTCGACGTCTCGGGTCTGTTGACGCAGGAGTACACCTTGGCCGAGGCCGGCGACCGGTTGATGGAAGTCGTCGACCGGACGATCAATGGTCGATTGACCTGTGCCGAGGCGATCGGCCACCAGGAGTACGTGATCACGAAGTTGTACCGCAGCGCCTGATGAGTACCCCCGGTGGCCGTGAGGTCACCGGGGGGCCCACCCTTGACCCGCGTGTCAGCTCCGCCGGAGGGGTCGGGGCGTTCGCGTGCAGGTCGGGGGTAGAGAGGGGGTTCCGATGGAGATCAAGGGGATGACGTTGCTGTCGACCTTGTCGCTCGGTGAGGGCATGGCCGGGGGAGAGGGGCTCGCCACTCACGTCGGAGCACGGGGACAGCGCTCGCTCTTCGTCGCCTCGGAGAAAGCGCCCTACGACTTCGTGGTGGCCGACGTCAGTGATCCGAGGGCCCCGAGCGTTCTGTACCGCCACGAACTAGTCGGTCCCCAGGTTCGATCGAACAACCTGGCCATCCACGACGATCTGCTGGCGGTCACGCGCCAGGCCAAGGACAAGGGCGCGAGTCCCGCCGGAGTGGAGTTCTTCGACATCTCCACTCCCGCCCAGCCGCGGTCGATAGGGTTCTTCGACGCGTCGGGCGGTGAGTCGATCGGCACGCACTTCGTATGGCTCGACGGCGCCGGATTCGCCTACCTGGCGTCGCAGGACTCGAACTACGCCGCGCGCGACCCGCGCGACCAGTTCATGCTCAAAATCATCGACGTGTCCAATCCTTCGAAGGCCTACGAGGTGGGTCGCTGGTGGACGGCCGGTACCCAACGCAGTGACGTCGAGCGCGCACCAGTGCGTCCCCACCAGCGACTCGCGGCTGCCCGGGGCGTGACGCTCACACCCGAGCAGGTGAGCGCTCGTCGCGTCGATCACGGGGTGGTCGCCTCGTGGGACTTCGGCATCCGCGTGCACAACATCTGCGTTCTGCCCGAACAGCCCGATCGGGCCTACGTCGCTTCGACGTCGGGGGGTGCCTTCATCTTCGACGTCGCGGACAAGTCCGCGCCCCGCGTCGTGGGTGAGTTGCAGTACGGCGCCACCCTGCCGGGCGCCGCGCACACCTTCGTGCCGCTCGGGGCGTCGGGCTTCGGACTCCTCTCGGATGAGACCCTCGAAGAGGGCGCCGCCGACTTCCCCCAGAACGTCTGGGTGGTGGACGTGCGCCTCGAGGACCGGCCCCAGATCGTGGGAACCCTCGAGATGCCCTGGCCCGACGTCGTTCCCCCCGAGGGACGCTTCGGCGCCCACAACCTGCACGAGTATCCACTGGGCCAGGGGGCGTGGCGCGACTTCGACGTGGCGGCGGGCGCCTTCTTCGGCCTGGGCGTCGGCGTATACGACGTCTCGTCTCCACTGCGTCCTCGAGAGATCGGCCGCTTCGTGCCCGGTGTCGATCCCCAAGGGCCCAGCCAGGGTCAACTGAACGACGTGTTCCTCGACGATCGCGCGATCGTGTACACAATCGACCGCAAGAGCGACACGTGCTTCATCCTCGAGCTCGACGGCACGTCGCGTTGAACGACGAGCGCTCGCGCCAGATTGGTGGAGGACTTACCACGGGGCAAATTGCGACAAGCCTCTGGTAGATTTGCCAGGATACGTATGAGGTCTGGAGACTGGTTATGGAGTCGTTGTTTTACCCAATCCGAGAATCCGGAAGCCTGTCGGAGCGCATTGTCACGCTCATTGAGGAGCTAATCGACAGTGAGGCTCTCGGCGAGGGCCAGCGACTCCCGCCCGAGCGAGACCTGGCGACCATGCTCGGCGTGAGTAGACCGGCACTGCGTGAGGCGATCAAGATTCTTGAAGCGCGCCAACGCCTGGTCGTTCGCCACGGTCAGGGCGTGTTCGTCGGCCTCAATAAGCAAGACCTGGTCCGCCAGCGTCTGGCCAACCTGGAGATTTCGCTGATGGAATTGTTCCGGGTCCGCGAGGTGCTGGAATCGGCGGCCGCCAGCTGGGCGGCGATGTCGGCGACCGACGACGAGATTGAGGATCTGGCACGAATCTTGCAGGAGCAAGAAGAGGCCTACCTCGAACCCGTGGACTACGTGCACCTCAAGTACCTCGACGGGATGTTCCATACGAATATCGTGTCCATGGCGAAGAACCGCTTCCTCTCCCAGACGTTCGGCGCCCTCCAGGAGATGATCGACGAGGGCATGGAGACCACCTTGCAGGTCCCGGGACGTCTGGAGATTTCACGTAACGACCACCACCGTATCTTTGCGGCCATCAAGGAGCGCAACCCGGAGATGGCCTCTGCCTCGGCGGCAATCCACATCGACGGCGCGAAGAGCGCCGCGATGAAACGCCTGCGCCAGCATTCTTGACGATCGGCCGGTCGCGCGTGGTGGCCGCCGGTCGGCGACGGGGGTAAGTGCTCATAATTCAAGCGCCGATGGACGACTCCAGCGTTAGAGGCGACCCCCAACTTAAGCCCGCCGAGACGGTCGCGTCAGCCTCGCGTTGACCCGGTGACTGAAGACGTCGAGATCGTCGGCTGAGTGGACGGAGAGGTCGGTGATCTCTCGAACGTCGCGTGCGAGAGGTGGTGGAATATGCGGATCGTCGGGGGGGGGTCGGGGTGGTCGACGATGGCGATGGTGATGGTGATGGTGATGGCCGACGGGTGGCCTGCCGCTACGTGGGCCTGCGGCTCCCCTGGGAAGGCGACCGTCGAAGTGGCCCACCTCACGACGGTCACTCCCGGTCCGTCGGGCGCCGACGGACCGGGAGTGACTGCGGGCTGACCCGCGCACCGGTCGCGCCCGTCACAACGCGGCTCTCCTCGCCCGGGCGGCAAGTGACGCCCCCGGAGCGTGGTCGACTGTCTCGTGCGCTGGGCGCGACCGTTCCCTGGTCGTTCATCTCGGGCGCGACCATGTCACCGCCAATGCCTCCCACGAGCCAATTGAACGGTGATGGTGACAGGTGAGTCCGTGGCCGAGTAGGCCGTCAACCCGACGTCGACAGCTCCGCAGTGACGTGACAACGTCATGACTCGAGACACGCGCAGTCGCTTCTGGCGACGCCGTGTCGTCACCTCGGCATCGTCAAGCACGACCCCGAGATCGTCCGCTTGCGAGATGCCAATTCCCGCGTGAATTTCTCGCGTTCGTGCGCACGACGCGTTGTTCTCGCCACGACGAGTCCCTCAACGCGTCGCGACCCGGTCGGCACGAGCATCGGGTGGCCTGTCGCGACGACCGATAGAACTCGCCGAGTGACGTTGTCCAGTGCTCCGACATGCGGTCAGTGGCGTCGGCCGCGATCGACGCGTTGCCAGGGAACGACCCAGCGCTGGATCAGCGACAGTATCAATCGCAGCGTCAGACCCAGGGCCATGATGAGCAAGATGACGGCGAGGGCCGCAGCCGTGTGGTACGTCGAGGACTGGGTCTGTAGGGCGTCGCCGATGCCGGTCAACTGCGTCTGGACCTCAGCGATGATCACACCGACCATCCCCATCGCTACTCCCTGGGTGGCTCCGGTGATGATGAAGGGGACCGCACCGGGCAGGAGGACGTGCAACCAGGTCTGACGACGATTGAGGCGAAGCGAGCGCGACACCTCGAGCAATTCGGGGTCGATCTCGCGGATCCCGTGGAACACGGTGACGGTCACCGGCCAGACGACGAACAGGGTCACGATGACCACCTGCGCGGTGGAGTTGTATCCCACCCAGAGGCTGATGATCGGGACGAGAGCGACCATCGGCGTGGCGTAGAGGGCGAAGATGTACATAGAGATCGCGGCTTCGGCCGATCGATAGGCACCGGTGAGCATTCCGAGGAAGACACCGATCACCAGACCCAGGAGGTAGCCCCAGAAGAAGGTCTCCACGCTGGTGAGCAGTTGGCCGCCCAGGCCCTTTTGGGCGAAGAGCAGGTAGCCCTCGTGGATCACCGTGGTGATCGGCGCGAACAAGATGGCGATCGTGTGGCTGCCGTAGATCTGCCAGCCGACGAAGACGACCGTCAGGGAGATGACCCGGATCGACAGGAATACGAGACGTTGGCGGCGCAGTCGGCGCTGGCGGCGGTGATAGATCTGTCGGCCGATCTCCTCGGTCGAGACTCGCCGCGCCACCGGTATCGCGGTGGTCGGTTCAACTGCCTTGTCGTGGTCGACGGTCACTGCGTCACTGTCCTTTCTCGTTCGACGTCGGGATGCGCAAGAGGTCCCAGATCTCTTCGCGTAAGGAGGGGTAGAGGGGGTCGCGCCGTACCGACGCGACCGTACGTGGGCGATCGATCGGGATGCGGATCTCCTTGACGATCCGGCCGGGGTGCGCGCCCATCACCACCACTCGGTCGGCGAGCGTGATGGCCTCGTCGATGCTGTGGGTGATGAACACCGCGGTCTGCTTGTGGCGACCCCAGAGGTTGAGGAGCTCCTCTTGGAGAATCTCGCGGGTCTGTGCGTCGACCGCGGC
>JABEUQ010000038.1 GCA_013044265.1 Acidimicrobiaceae bacterium | reverse complement strand
TCGGGTAGTCTTTCTAGTCGCGCCTGGGTAGCTCAGTCGGTAGAGCAGCGCATTCGTAATGCGCAGGTCAGGAGTTCGAATCTCCTCCCAGGCTCCACGTGGTGTGAATGATCGCTTGGACCTTGGATGGTAGGCGCACGAGGATTCACCGTTTCTGCTCTCGTTACCAGAGAATTGAGTACGCGTAGGAGATTCTCCCGCTCCGTGGGAGTTTCACGGGTGAGGTGAATGCAATTGCGTGTGAACCCCGAGAAGTATCCGCAGAGGGCACGTAACGTCAGGTGAACGGGGCTGCGGCGTCGCGACCAAGAATGTTCTTTCGGATGCCGTAGTGGGTACTCACCGTCTGGCCGAGCCGTGGGTGTTCTTCGTGTGACCCCTCGTGTTCCCTCGTGCGGCTCCTGGGGGGCTTGGTCATCGCGGTACGTTCCTCGAGTAGTGCTGAATGTTATTGTCCCTTCCATGGGGCAGCCGGCGCGGAGATTTTCGGAAAAGGCCGTGGTGGTTGCCGGGCCCATCTACTTGTGTCTCGGTCTCGTCGGCTTCATCACTCATCAACAAGGTGGATCGGTACCTTGGATTTATGCGATGTTGGGTGTTTTTTGGATTGGCAGATTTTTGACGGTAGAGCGCAACCGCCGACGGACGAAAGGTTCGGATGGAGTCCGCTACGCCATGAGCCTCAAGGACTCATCGAGGTAGTCCATTGACGATGACCTCACCAGGACGAGTTGCGAGTACTCCGAGCGGTCGTGGACTCCCAGTGCCAAGTGAGCGTCGTGGCGGCGACGTGAAGTGCACTGAGTAACTCAACGTGGCCGCGATGGACGCAGCGACTACGTATTTCTCCTGTCGTTGGCGAGCAGTACCGTAGGCCCGCTCTCATCTGTTCTCTCTGGACGCTTCCAGCGGCGTCGTGAGTCAGCTTAAAAAGCTGTCAGGCGAGTTGTGGCGGGCCCCAATGGCCCATCGACGCTCGCTACCTAGTGCTCCTGCTGCTCGTCAATGACCTGATGCACCACGCGAGCGAAATCGTCACTGCGCTCGGCCCAGTTGCGGTACGCGTCGAAACTCGGAGCCGCGGGCGAGAAGAGGACGACCCCGCCCTGCGATAGTGCCGCGTGTGCGTGACGCACGGCCTGGTCCATGTTGGTCGCGTGCAGCACGCGCACACCCGTGCACGCGTCGCCTATGCGCTGCCCCGCTGGCCCAAAAACGACCACGGTGGTGTCCTCGTGACGGTTCCTCAGTTCCTCGCCGAGCTCCGCGTAGTCGACGCCGCGGTCGAAGCCTCCGGCCAGTAGGGCCAAGGGGGCATCCTCAAAGACGCGCAGGGCAGCGATGCTGGGCAGGGGAGCAGTCGCCAGTCCGTCGTCGACGTAGCGAATGTTCCCGGCCGAGAATGAATGCGTAGCGATGAGCGTGAGTCGTCCGCGCAGCGGCACGAATCTACTCGCGTGGCTCAGTGCGGCCGCGCGCACTTCGTAAATGGGGCGACCCGTGACGAGGGCGCAGGCCGCCAGCGCCAGCCCCACGTTGTGGTCATTGTGCGCACCGAGTAGTCCGATGTCCTGGGCCAGTCCCGTTGTGTCGGCAGCCGCCACACCTAGAGACCCCCCGATCAACGCGCGAGCGTGCTCGAGGTCGGGGTCGTCCGCGATGAGTGTCACGTGGTCGCCCGGCGCGCGAGTGATGGACAACTTGTCATCGTGATACTGCTCGAGAGTGCCGTGCCAGTCGAGATGGTCTGATCCGAGTGAGGTCACCAAGATCAGAGCCGGAGCCACCGTGATGTCAAGGCTTTGGAAGCTCGAGACTTCGAGGACCAACCAACCATTCGATACGTCGACGTCGGGGTCGTAGGGGGGCTGACCAATATTGCCGAGTTCCTGTGCGAGCTCACCCAAGCAGCGCAGAAAGAACGACACCAGAGAAGTGGTGGTCGATTTACCCTTGGTGCCGGTGACGGCGATGACGCGACGACGGTCCACGTCGTGTAGCCATAAATTGAGGGCCGAGGTCACGACGACGCCACGATCCTCGAGGGCGGTGACGTCGGCTCGACGCCGGGGAATACCCGGACTCTTCACGACGACCTCGCAGGTAGCGAGCGCGTCGAGCCCCCCTGACGCTGAGCTCAACACGTCGTCGTCGCGCGCGTTGTCATCGACGATGACCACGTCGGTGGTAATCGCGGCCAGCCGCCGGTGCGTCGCGCGACCCTCGATGCCGTAGCCGAAGATGCCGACGCGGCGACCCGCGAGGTCAGCGAAGCCAGTGGGCCGGAACACGGCTGTTCCCCTCGGGTTCGAGCAGTTCGTCGAATACTCGGTCGCGTGGAGTGAGCCGCGCGAGTTCACCGAGGCGTGTCACGTCGTGCCATTCGGGCGACTGGCTGACGAAGCGCAGCGCCACCGCGCTCTCGTCGGGGTCGCCTACGCACTCGAAGGGCTTGTGTTCCAGGCCCAGGCCGATTAGCGAACGCAAGGAGGAATCGAGACGCGCGTCCGAGAGCGGTTCGGCGTCGAAGATGTCGCGTAGGGCCTGACGCTCGATGAATGGCGCGAGGATGAGGTTGATGAAGAGACACTTGTCACATACGCCACACCAGTTGCTCGCTCGGTCACCCGGGCGCTGAGTGAAGGCACGATTACAACTACGAAAGACGTAGTGGTACTGGTGGGCCCGGGCGAACTGTTGGGCCACCCACAACTCGCTGCGGTTGCGCAAGTAACTGGCGACCACGAATTCTGATCCCACGCGCTCCTCCAAGGCCGCGCCCAGCAAGACTTCGGCCGCCCAGGACTTGGACCACTGGTGATTGATGTCACGCTCGCGCCAGCGCACGTTGGGGGCCGACGCCGAGTGCTCGTTGCTCATGGCGACGGCGCCATGGTCCGACGCGAGGGCCGCCACGGCCGCCAACGCGGTGACCATTGCGGTGACGGGCACGTGACCGTTGAAGAAGTTATCGTCGCCGCGCAGGATCTGTGCGTCCAACTGGCGCGTGGCGCGTACGACGTCGAGCCGAGTCACTGCGGCGGTGGCCTCTAAGGGTGCGAAACGACCCGCGACGGGACTCACGATGAAGAGTGAGCGATTCAAGTGGTCGAGTTCATTGACCGTGACGACTGAATCGATACCACCACCGAAGGGTATGAGTACCCGAGAGGGATCAATCATCGGAAGGAACGTGACGACGTCGACACCCCCGCTGATGACGACATCCTCGAGGGGCAGATTGTTGCGAAAGGAGAATTCTCCGAGACCATCGTGCAGCGCCGCCGCCAGAAGCGCACGTCCGTGTGATCCCACTGGCGTGTCGCCCAGGTCGACGTGGCGCGCCGCGCCGGCCTTGTAGTACGACAGACCCGCCAGTAAGTACCAGAGATGGGCCACGGCAACGATGGCGGGGCGGCGCAGGCAAGTCACGTTCTCGAAGACGATACGCTCGGCGAAATGCCGACCGTCGAGCTCGTAGTGACCCACGAGTGAGTCCTCGTCCACGTCGAGGCCCACGTAACGAAACGTTTCGGCGCGAATCACTTGTTCCCTTCCTTCGGTGATGCATCGTAGAACCTTCGCACGACGAGGGCGAAACGCCCACAGGGGCGCTGCGCGCGGTCCGAGAAGAAGACAGTGCCCTCGTCGGTGCCGGGTGAGCACCGGGTGATGCTGCTCACGTCAAGGCCGCCACGAACCAGTTGGTCCAGCGCAATCGCGGCGAGATCGAGTCGACTCCGGTCCCCGACGTCGGCCAGGACCGCACCATCGACCTCTAGGAAATGTTGAGCCACCTCGGGACCGACCTGGTACTTGGCGGGTGAGATGTGCGGACCAATCACGACGCGCACATCATCGGGATTCTCAAAGTGGGCCAACGTCGTCGCGATGACGTTGGCCATCAGTCCGCGCCAGCCAGCGTGGGCCACGGCGAATCGCGTACTCGCGGTATCAACGAAGAGCAACGGGATGCAGTCAGCTACCAGAATGACGAGGGCCACGTCGTCGCGGGTGCACACTAGGGAGTCACCGACCAGGGGTTCACCGTTCCACTGGTCGACGTCGTTGACCTGCGCCCCGTGCACCTGGCTCGTGGTCACCAGTTTGTTCACGTCGAGTTGCGACGCGGCGGCGACGCGGCGGCGATTCTCGGCAACGAGGGTGGGATCGTCACCGACGTGAGTGCCCAGATTGAGACTGTCGTAGGGGCTAGCGCTCACTCCTCCGCCTCGTCCGGTAAAAAACGCGTCCACCCCCCATTCGTTCATGGCGTCGAGTTCGTAGAGGGGCACATCACCGCGAAGTCGTGCGGTGAGGTTCAGCGTGTTGAGCACGAGGGGCAGATCCCGTTGAGTTCAAGGACGTGGTGCAATTCGTGGTAGCCGAAGCGTTCAGCGATATCGCTGGCCCAACGCTCGAGCTCGGGGGCGTCGACTTCGACCGTGGCGCCGCACGTGCGACACGACAGGTGGTGGTGGTGCGAGTCGTCCACGCAACGCCGGTAGAGGGCCTCTCCTCGATCGGTCATGACGACGTCGACCAGGTGGGAATCGGAGAGTTTCTTGAGCTGGCTGTAGACCGTGGCGAGGGCCACTTCCGCACCGTCGCGCACGATCAACCCGTGCAAATCCTGGGCACTGACGAAGCCTCGCACTCGTTCCAGGGCGCGGATCACCTCGCGGCGCTGGTTGGTATTTCGGGTCGCGGACACGAAGCCATGGTAGTCCAGTGAAAGTTGTTGACTGGAATGATTCCGGCTAACATATCAAGAATGGTTCTAGAAAACCGACAGAAACGATCCCGGATCGTGGTGGGCGCGGCGTTGATCCTCGGATCGCTGACTCTGGCCGCGTGCGGTTCAACCTCGGCGACACCGGGGGTGATTCAGGTCGTGGGAGCGGAGGTCCAGTACGGCGACGTGCTCGCTCAGATCGGCGGTCCCTACGTGCACGTGACCTCGATGATGAACAACCCCAATACCGATCCGCACAATTTCGAAGCCAGTCCGAGCGTGGCTCGGGCTATTGCCTCAGCGCAGCTGATCGTGCAGAACGGCGCGGGGTACGACTCGTTCATGAACCAACTCGAGGCGGCGTCGTCGAGCTCTTCACGGGTGGTAGTCACCATGGCCCAACTGTTGCACCAGACCACTGTTGCGAACCCTCACTTCTGGTACTCACCCTCGGCGTTGCCAACCTTGGCCCAAGTGGTGGCGACTGACCTCGTGAAAATCGACCCGTCGCACGCGGCGTACTTTCGCGCCACAGCAGTCGCATTCCAGAGTTCCTGGCGTCCGGTCACGATGGCGCTCGCCACCGCGAGTCGTGATCTCGCCCACCGTCCAGTGGCCACTACCGAGCCGGTGGGCGATTATCTGCTGAGTGCGATTGGACTGAACAACCTCACGCCCTTTCGTTTCCAGGCCGACGTGATGAACGGAATCGATCCCTCACCCCAGGACATTGTCACCCAGCAGAATCTCTTGAACAATCATCAAGTGGGCGCACTGTGCTTCAATGCCCAAGTGTCGAGCCCAGTCACGACTGCCCTACGCAACCTGGCCGTGAAGGACAAGGTCCCGCTGGTAGCGATCTATGAGACCATGCCCGCGGGTCAGCACGTGCAGGGGTGGATGCTCGAGGAAATACGTGCGATCGAGGCCGCTCTCACTCACGGCGTGTCGACGGTGAGTTTCGCGTGAATGAGATCTCGACCATCGTTGATGTACGCGGGGTGGACGTTGAACTCGGCGGGCGCCGGGTGCTGACGAACGTCAATTTCAAAGTGGAATCGGCGGAGTTCACCGGACTCATCGGATCTAACGGGGCTGGCAAGACGACGTTGCTCCGCATGATGTTGGGTCTGATTTCGCCCACGCGCGGCGAGGTACTCTGGCCCACCAACGCGCGCGAGGAGCGCCGGGTGGGCTACGTGCCCCAGAAAGTGACACTCGACGTTGACGTGCCCTTACGGGTACGTGACTTCGTGGCCCTGGGCGACGATGGGCACCGTTACGGACTGCGGCGCCGTACCCGCTCGACGTGGGAGCGAGTGGAGGAGATGCTCGACGCCGTGGAAGCCAGTGCGCTGGGCGAGCGCCGTATCGGAGCGCTCTCGGGTGGTGAACTCCAACGGGTTCTGATGGCGCACGCGCTCGTGAGCCGACCGGAATTGTTGTTGCTCGACGAACCACTGGCGAACTTGGACCCGGGCGCCACTCAGGACATCGTTGAGTTGTTGGCGAGGGTGCGTGATCGCCAGCACGTGGCTGTTGTGCTGTCGGCGCACGACATCAATTCACTCATTGGCGTGATGGATCGCGTGGTCTATATCGCCAATGCCCACGTGGCGAGCGGACCCACGGAGGAAGTGGTACGCCCCGACGTCTTGAGCGCTCTCTACGGACATCACGTCGACGTGGTGCGCGTGCACGGTCGCGTCCTGGTGGTGAGCGGTGACCCGATGGGACCCGTCGCCGCGCACCCCGATCTCGTGGTGGAGTGATTGTGCACTGGCTGTTCGAACCCGGGCTGTGGTCCAACGTCGCGGTGCGAACGGGCATGGGAGTGGGTGTCGCAGTCGCGGTCGTTTCGGCGCTAGTGGGCCTCTTCACGGTGATGCGTAGTCAGTCCTTCGCCGGCCACGCCCTGGCGGACGTGGCCATGGCGGGTGGCGCGGGTGCGGGGGTGCTGGGTGTCTCACCTCTGGCGGGTTTCGTCCTGGGATCGCTCGCCGGAGCGGGGGCGATGGAAGCGATCGGGGTCGAACGAGTGCGACAACGCGACGTCGCGACCGGCGTAGTCCTGGGCGCGGCGACTGGACTCTCGGCGCTCTTCTTGTACCTCATCACGCTGAATTCTTCGAGCACCGGTTCGACGCAGTTGATTTTGTTCGGTTCACTCTTTAGTGTCTCGAATTCGACGTTCCTGGTGGTGCTGGCCCTGAGCGTGCTGGTCGTAGTGGCGCTCGCGTCACTCGGTCGACCTCTGCTCTTCGCATCCTTGAGTCCCGATGCGGCCAAGGCTCGCGGTGTCGCGGTCTCGCGCGTGACGTTGTCCTTCACTTTGTTGGTCGCGGTGACCGTAGGACTCTCGTCGATCGTGATCGGCGCCGTACTCTCGACCGCGTTGCTCATTGGACCGCCGGCGGCGGCGTTGCGACTGGGGCGACGGATGTCGACGACGTTGTTCGTCGCGTCAATGCTGGGGGTGGTCGCGGTGCTGTTAGGGGTCGTGCTGAGTTACGACAGCTTTTATTGGTGGTCCTCTCACCGCGCCCTGCCGGTCAGTTTCTGCGTGGTGGTACTCATCGTGTTCGAGCTGCTTCTGGTGAGTCTGTATCGTGCGATGAGCCGTCGCCGTGAACGGGTGGTGGTGTGATGTTCTCCAGTTTCATGACCAACGCGTGGATCGTCGGCACCCTCGTGGCGTTGCTGGCGGGTGCGACGGGCTTCTTCGTGGTGCTACGGGGCTCCTCGTTCGCGGCGCACGCCGTGCCGAATGGAGCTTTTGCGGGGGCGGCGGGCGCCACCCTCGTGGGGGTCGCTCCCTTGTGGGGACTCGTCAGTTTCGCGGTGGTGGCTGCGTTGGGCATCGGCGCGTCACGACGCCATCGCAGCGACGTGGCCACGGCGATGGCGCTCGTGTTGATGCTGGCCCTCGGTGCGGCATTTCTGTCACTCAGCGCGGCCTACGAGCCCCAGGTGCAGGCGTTACTCTTCGGCGAGATCCTGGGCGTCGCATCCTCCTCAATCACCACGGTGGTCCTGATTGGGTTGGTCTGTGCCGCGGCCCTCGCGGTGATGTTCCGCCCGCTCATTTTTAATGCGGCCGCGCCTGACCTGTCGGCCGCGCGCGGATTGAACCCGACGCTGCTCGAAATGGGTTTCATGCTCACGCTGGCGCTCGGCTCGGCGTTGACGGTGCCGGTGGTAGGAGCGCTGCTGAGTTTCTCGCTCACCGTTGGTCCACCGGCCGCTGCTCGGCTCCTGACGCGGCGACCCTCCACCGCGCTGGTGGGATCGATGGCCTTGAGTGTGATGACGCTGTGGGTCTCCATTGCCTTGTCGTACGCGACGAATCTTCCCGTCGGTTTCTTCGTCGGCACCTTGAGCGCGATCTTGTACATTGCGGTACGCGCCGCGACGCAACTCAGTGCTCGACGTGCGTAATCTAACGACGTGAAGCTCCTCGATGACTGCAAGTTCCCACCGGCGGGTACCGCGGTAGATCTGGCGGTCTCGGGCGGTCCCGATTCGCTCGGGTTGCTGTTGTTAGCCCTCGACGCCGGGCTGCGCGTGCGAGTGCACCACGTTGATCACCACGTTCGAGCGACGAGTACTGACGATGCGCGCTACGTCGAAGAGGTCTGTGCTCGTTTGGAGGTGCCTTGTGAGGTGCACGACGTGCGTCTCGAGACGAACGCGAACTTCGAGGCGCTCGCTCGTGCGGCGCGTCGACGAGTGCTTCCCGGTGGCGTGTTAACGGGGCACACCATGGACGACCTCGCCGAGACGGTCATGTTGAACATGTTGCGTGGGGCGGGCATCGAGGGGCTCAGCCCCATGGTGAGCGATCCCACGAAGCCGTTGCAAGCAGTGCGACGGCGCGACGTGCACTACTACGTCATCGAGTCCAATCTGGTGCCACGTTACGACGAGACGAATGATTCACTCGAATATCGCCGTAATCGTGTGCGACACGAATTGTTGCCCGTGATGAATGATGTGGCCGAGCGCGACGTGGTGCCACTGTTGGCGCGTCAAGCCCGCGTACTGCACGAGGACCGACGCTGGCTCGATGAGCTCGCGTTACGTGACGCCACGTTGAGTCTCGACGCCGCCGACTGTCGCGACCTGATGGGCTGGCCGGTCGCACGCCTCACCCGCTGGCTGCGCGAGCGCCTGGTGACGCTGACCGCCGAGGGGGAGACCTACCCTCCCTCGGCCGACGAGATTGCGCGCGCCCTGAGCGTGGTACGCGGCGACGTCGTCGCCTGTGAGCTCAGTGGTGCCCGTCGACTCGCTCGCAGCGGTCAACGCCTCACCTTGGTCTGAGGACCTCCACTACGCTGTCGAAGCATGGGTTCTCTTTCTCGCGATGATTTCACCGCCCTCTGGGCCCAGGACGATCTGGGCGAGGTGGCGGTCTCGGCCAAGGAGATTGCTGACCGAGTGAGCGAACTGGGTCGCCAGATCACTCAGGACTACGCCGGACGTCCACCGCTGCTGGTGTGCGTCTTGAAGGGGGCCGTCAATTTCATGGCCGACCTGATGCGCGCCATTGAGCTACCCGTCGAGATCGATTTCATGGCGGTCTCCTCCTACGGTGCAGCCACTAAGACCAGCGGTGTCGTGCGCATCGTCAAGGACCTGGACGTGGATCTGTTGAACCGTGACGTACTCATTGTCGAAGACGTGGTTGATTCTGGTCTGACTCTGAACTACCTCCGACAGTACCTCGGCGCTCGTAATCCCCAATCTCTCGAGGTGTGCGCCCTGCTCGTGAAGGAAGGCGAGCAACGCGTGGCACAGTCGCTCAAGTACGTGGGCTTCTGTATCCCGGCGGATTTTGTGGTGGGCTACGGTCTCGACGTCAACGAGCGCTACCGCAATTTGGATGCGATCTACACGTTCATTGGCGAGGCGTAGTCGTGGTCGACCGTGATCGGGTCGAGGGATTAATTCGCGAGTTGCTCGCCGCTATTGGTGAGGATCCCCAGCGCGCCGGGCTCCTTGAGACGCCGCGTCGCGTGGCCGATATGTACGTCGAGCTCTTTGAGGGCTTCGACAGCGATCCGGGCGAACACCTCGCGGTGACCTTCGAAGAGGGGCACGACGAGATGGTCATGGTGCGCGATATTGCCTTCACCTCGCTGTGCGAACACCACTTGGTGCCTTTTACCGGACTCGCGCACGTCGCCTACTTGCCCGGCGCCGAAGGGCGTATCACCGGTCTGTCGAAGATGGCTCGTCTCGTCGAGGGGTACGCGCGTCGCCTGCAAGTCCAAGAACGCATGACCACGCAAATTGTCGAGGCCATGGAGCGAGTCATGGAGCCGCGTGGCTCGATAGTTGTGATCGAGGCGGAGCACTTCTGCATGTCGATGCGCGGGGTCAAGAAAGCTGGATCGACCACGGTCACCTCCGCGGTGCGTGGCGTTTTTCGTGACGACGCGTCGTATCGGGCTGAAGCGCTGCAGTACATACATCAACGTAGGTCCACGTGGCGCTGAACTTTGCAGCGACGAGCCCTTCGGTGATGGGCATCGTAAACGTGACTCCTGATTCATTCTTCGCCGCGGCGCGCACTGCGGCGACCGACCAGGCCATCGCGCGAGGTTCGGAGCTCCTGGAGTGGGGCTGTGACATTGTCGACGTGGGGGGAGAGTCCACTCGCCCCGGAGCCCACGACGTTCCCCTCGAGGAAGAACTCGCGCGCGTGGTGCCAGTGGTGCGAGCCCTCTCAGCGCGTGGACCGGTCTCAATCGATACGCGTAAGTCCGAAGTGGCGCGCGCGGCGGTGCACGCCGGAGCTCTGGTCATCAACGATGTCTCGGGTGACCTGTTTGAGGTCGCCGCAGAGTTGGGGGTGGGTTACGTGGCGATGCACTCACGAGGCACGCCCCAGACCATGCAAGTCGACCCGCACTACGACGACGTACTGAGCGAAGTCCTCAACTCCCTCGAGGGAATGGCCCAGCGTGCGCGCGACGCCGGGATCACCCAATTGTGGCTGGACCCGGGCATCGGTTTTGGCAAGACCCTCGAACATAATCTGACCCTGGTGGCGCACTGCGCGGACTTCGTTGATCTGGCGCAACGTTACGACGCCGGAGTGCTGATCGGCACGAGTCGCAAAGGGTTCTTGGGTCTGCTCGGGACCGAGGTACTCGACGTTGATGAGCGTCTCGAGGGTTCGATCGCCACCGAAGCCTGGGCCCTATTGAGCGGCGTCGCGATGATTCGTGTGCACGATGTCCCCGCGGCCCTGCAGCTGCGTGAACTGATCACGCGCCCCGTGGCGGCGGTCGGCTCGTGAGGGGCAAGTGGGCAGCGGGCATCGAGCCGCGCGGCTTCACCTGGGTCTACAAGGGCATTCTCGCGGTCTCTGAGCGACCAGGTGGCTCGACGCCCGTGCACCGACGCGTGCGTCGCGACGAGGAATTGCTCTGGCTCAAACATCAAGGGTTCGCCCGGGTGGTGTCAATTCTTCCGGTCATGCAGAACCTTGACGCGTACCTCGAGCATGGTCTCAGCGCAAGTCACTACGCTCTGCGCGGTGGACCCCAGCAACGCGAGGTCCTCCAAGCGTGTTACCTCGATCTCTCGAACTCCATGAAGACCAATGTGGCCGTGCTGCTGCACAGCGACGACGTGTCGGACCGCTTACTCGGAGTGCTCGCGGGATATCTCGTCTGGTCGCAGAAGGTGGAAACTGCGCCGGCATCCATCGCGCTCATTGAGCGCCTGTTTCGTCGTTCGCTCGGCCCCGATGGCCGCGAGATTGTGATGAGTCTGCCCGAGTCCCCCAGCGACGTCGAATAATGAGCGACGTGATTGAGATTCGCGGATTACGGGTCAGCGCCATCGTGGGAGTGCTACCCGAGGAGCGAGATCGTGAGCAGCCCCTGGTGATTGATCTCGATCTCGAAAGACCCTTTGGCGCCAGTGCCACGTCGGACGACGTGGCGAGCACGACCAATTATGCCGTGGTCCTCGCCCTCGTTGAATCCATTGTCATCGAGGGACGTTTCCAGCTACTCGAGACTCTGGCGCACCGCGCCGCTCGGGCGGTACTTGATTTTGATCACGACATTGTGTGGGTTCGGCTTCGCGCTCACAAGGTTCGACCGCCGGTGCCCCAGGACGTGGCGACACTCGGAGTGTCGTGCACACTGCACCGCGACACATGACGCGGGCGTATTTCTCGCTGGGCACCAACTTGGGCTGCCGCGCACTCTATTTGTCATTGGGTGTGCGCATGATGAGTCTGAATGAAGTCAGTCGCACGTCACGGGTGTATCGCAGCGCACCGGTCGGTGGCGTCGCGCAGGATGATTTCTGGAATCTCATTCTCGAAGTGGACACGCTGGCGACACCGCACGAACTACTGGCGCGCGCTCAGGCTGCCGAAGTGGCAGCGCAGCGAACACGTGAGGTGCGCTGGGGTCCGCGCACTCTCGACGTCGACATCGTCTGGATTGACGGCGTCGTCTGTGATGACGATGAGCTCACGGTGCCACACCCAAGGATGTACGAGCGCAATTTTGTCCTGGTACCGTTGCGCGAGCTTCGCGAGGACCTGGTTGAGAACGACGTGCTGGCCGACGCCGACGGTGTGGTGAGCGTTCTGGGTACACTCGAGACATTGCTTTAACCGAACGGTACCCTCGGGGCCGGAACGGATGGCCTTCATGAACATCTTGATCGTCGGGGCCGGACGAGCCGGAACCTCATTCGCCGCGGCGCTCAGCGTCACGCGGCGTGTCACCCATCGTGTCACGCTGGTACACCACGACGCTGTCACTGATTTCTCCAACGCGCAACTCGTATTGCTGTGCGTGCCCGACGACGCCATTGCCGCCTTCGCCGCCGACCTTCGCGTGGGTGCAGACACCGTGGTCGCTCACGTGGCGGGATCACGTGGTCTCGACGTTCTCGCGCCACATTCGCGCGTGGGTTCGCTGCATCCGTTGCTCACCATGCCCGACGCCGC
This sequence comes from Acidimicrobiaceae bacterium, assembly GCA_013044265.1. Lineage (GTDB taxonomy): Bacteria > Actinomycetota > Acidimicrobiia > Acidimicrobiales > RAAP-2 > RAAP-2. The sequence continues at coordinate 12,003 of JABEUQ010000038.1, read as the reverse complement.
CCTCGGGGCACAGCGTCTGCGCGGGGGAATATTCAGCGTGGAGGGCGACGCGCTGTTGAACGATGTGGTGGACTCACTCGAAGGACAGATCATTGTCGTGTCCAGTGAGTTGCGTGCCCTGTACCACGCGACCGCGGCGTCGGCGGCCAACCATGTAGTGGCCCTGTTGGGTCACGTGCAAGCATTGGCTCGCGCGGCGCATCTCGACCTCGCGGACTTCGTGCCCCTGGCCCGACAAGCTTTTGATGATGCGGTGGCCTACGGCCCAGCGCGAGCCCTCACCGGCCCCGCCGCACGTGGTGACCTCGCGACGATCGCCGCGCACCTACGATCTTTGCCCGACGACGAGCGCGACCTCTACGTCGCGTTGAGTGAACGTGCGATGCGCCTGGCTCAGGAATCGGAGACGCCGTGGAGCGCCTGAGGACCCTGGCTTCGTGGCGTGAGTTCGCTCAATCGACCCGCGATGCGGGGCGTCGCGTGGCCCTGGTGCCGACGATGGGTGCCCTGCACGACGGACACGCGTCGCTCGTGCGTCGCGCTCGGGAGAACGGGGATGTCGTGATGCTCACATCCTTCGTCAACCCGCGTCAATTCAACGACACCGGCGACTTGTCACGGTACCCTCACACCCCCGTACTCGACGCCGATCTGGCGCGCGATAGTGGAGTGGACGCCTTGGTCACTCCCACTCTCGAGGAGATGTGGCCGGACTATCCCGCCGACACGCTCACCACCGTCTCGGTGCGGGGCCTCGGTGACGTGCTCGAGGGGGTCGAGCGTCCGGGCCACTTCGACGGCGTGGCCAGCGTCGTGGCCAAGTTGTTCGTGTTGAGTGGTCCGTGTCGGGCCTACTTTGGCGAGAAGGACTTCCAGCAACTAGTCGTCGTGCGACGTATGGTCCGCGACCTATCCTTTCCCGTCGAGGTGGTGGGGTGTCCCACGATGCGCGAACCGAGCGGACTGGCCCTGTCGAGTCGCAATTCGCGTCTCAGCGCGACGGGGCGAGAGCGGGCGACGGCACTCTTTCGTGCATTACGTGTCGCACGGGAGTCAACCGCGCACGTCAGCGAACGACGCGCTCTCATGACTGAGGTGTTGCGCGCGGCGAACGTCGAGGTCGCCTACGCCGACATCGTCGACGTTGATACCTTGAGGCCGCTGAGCGACGGCGATCTGCGGCCGGCGCGTGCGCTGGTGGCGGGGTTCGTCGAGGGTGTGCGATTGATCGATAACGCTGTCATAGATCTCGAGCCAAGGAGTTGACGTGCTGTTAGCCATCGACGTGGGGAACACCGAGACCGTGATCGGTCTCTTCGGTCCAGATCGTCCCGAGCAGCCCGACGCCATGGGCTTCGCGCGCGCCACCGGTGAGCACGGTCTCGTATACCACTGGCGCATCTCGACGCTCGCGGAACGCACGCCCGACGAGCACGCCATGATGCTCACCCAGCTACTCGACCTCGAGGGACTCGATTTGCGCAGCGCGGTGAGCGCAATAGCGATCTCCTCGTCGGCCCCCACGGTGACCACGCAGCTTCGCCGAATGGCGAATCGTTGGTTCGCGGACTTAGACGTGACGGTGATTGGGCCGGGCACCAAGTCGGGCATGTCGATCCTCTACGAAAATCCGCGCGAGGTGGGCGCGGACCGCATCGCTGATGCGGTGGGCGCCTACGACCTCTACCCCGGGGCGCTGATCATCGTCGACATGGGGACCGCGACGGTCTTCGACGTGGTGTCGGCCAAGGGTGAATACCTCGGCGGAGCGATTGCGCCGGGCGTCGCGATCTCGCTCGAGGCGCTCTACACCCAGGCTTCGGCCCTGCGCTCGGTGGAATTGGTGCGCCCCCGCTCAGCCATCGGTCGATCGACGGTCGAATCCATCCAGTCCGGAGTCCTCTATGGCTTCGCCGGACAGGTGGACGGGTTGGTGACGCGGATCAAACAAGAGCTCGGTGAGGCGACCGTGATCGCCACCGGTGGCCTCGCGGGACTGATTTCGCCACACACGACGACCGTGCAGCACGTGGAGCCGTGGCTGACCCTTCACGGATTGCGTATCGTTCATGAACGGAATCATTCAGGAGCCACGACGTGAACACCCCATATAGTTTTGACCACAACGCATTTGCCGCTTCGCTGCAGAGCAACTACGCCCACCTGGTGGACGCCGAGGAGTCCGGTGTCATTGTCAACGTGGCCGGACGCGTCATGCTAATGCGTACGCAGGGCAAGTTGGCCTTCGCGACACTGCGCGATTCGAGTGGTGAGATTCAGCTCTTCGCACTCGCCGCGGTGAGCGAGAACTTCGAGAACTTCGCCAAGTTGCACTTAGGGGATTGGGTGGGAGTGACTGGCGAAGTGGTGCGTACCAAGCGCGGCGAACTCTCGGTCAAGGTGCAGTCGTGGGTGCAGCTTGCCGAGGCCCTGCACAACTTTGGTGACAAGTGGGCGGGCATTACCGACTTCGACCTGCGTTATCGTCACCGCGAAGCGGATCTTTGGGCCAACCCCGCTTCGCGTGAATCACTCGCGCGCCGCAGTCAGGTCGTGCGCGCCCTCCGTGAACGTTGTTGGGACGCGAACTTCACTGAGGTCGAGACACCGATGCTCAACGCGATAGCTACTGGTGCCGCCGCACGCCCTTTTACTACTTTTCACAACGCACTCGACTCGGAGTTCTTCTTACGTATCGCGCCCGAACTCTGGCTCAAGCGACTAGTGGTCGGTGGTTTTGAACGGGTCTTCGAACTTGGTCGGGTATTTCGTAACGAGGGCGTGAGCCCTCGGCACAACCCCGAATTCACGATGCTCGAACTCTACGCGGCCTACTGGAACTACGAGGACATGATGGCCTTCACCGAGGAGCTCGTGGCGGGCGTGGCGATGGACGTGCTCGGCACTACCGAGTTCGATTATCAGGGTCGAGCCTTCTCCTTCGCGGCACCGTGGCCGCGGCGTACCATGGCCGAGTTGGCGTCCGAAGCGGTGGGCGAGGATGTATCAGTGCACACTGCGCGTGCGCGCCTGGTCGAACTGCTCAGCGCACGGGACGTCGAGGTGCACGATTCATGGGGCCCTGGTCGCTGCCTGGCCGAACTCTTCGAGGTCACCTGCGAAGAATCCCTATGGAATCCGATCTTCGTGACTGATTTCCCCGTGGAGGTCTCACCACTGGCGCGACGCCACCAGGGTGATCCCGAACTCACCGAGCGCTTCGAGTCCTACGCCGCGGGGCGCGAACTCTCTAATGGGTTCTCGGAGCTCAACGATCCGGTCGATCAGCGATCGCGTTTCGAGGAGCAGGCACGCTTGGCCGCGGCTGGCGACCTCGAAGCGATGCGTATTGATGAGGATTACATCAAGGCATTGGAATGGGGACTGCCCCCCACCGCTGGTTTGGGTATCGGTGTCGACCGGTTATCAATGCTGGTGGCCAACGAGTCCAATATCCGCGAGGTCATCGCCTTCCCCACGCTGAAGCCGCTACGCGACTAGTAGTCCGGGAAGCCTTCGAGCATCGAGGCGAGGAACGACGTCAGGCCGTCACGGAGTCGTGCGCTGGGAACCACCTGCAACGCCTTGTCGGCTTCCGACAGGAAACTCTGGGCCGCGGCGATAGTCGCGCTCACGCCGTCGCTCCCTACGACTAACTTTCGAGCGCGTTCGCGGTCTTCGTCATCGAGGGGCGAACCCAGTAGGGCCCGCAACTGTTCGCCGACGGTCGCGTCGCGTAGGGCCAAGAGGGTGGGGAGGTTGTAGATACCCTCGGCGAGGTCCTGACCGGCGGGCTTGCCCAATTGATTATCCACGGCGATGACGTCGAGGACGTCGTCGCGCAACTGGTACACCATGCCGAAGCAACGACCGAACTCGGTGAGGGCGTCACGCACTTCGGGGCTATGTCCGGCGGTGAGCGCTCCGATGCGACAACTGGCCGCCATCAGTGCGGCAGTCTTACCCTCGATGGCCTCGTAGTAGTCGGACTCGGTGCGCTCGACCGACCAGATGGTGCGCACTTCGGCCACTTGGCCGCGCGTCAACCAGGCCAGGGTGTGGGCCATGAGACCCGCGACTTCGACGCCCAGGTCCGCCGCGATTCCCGCCGAGCGTGCCATCAAGTAGTCGCCACCCACGATGGCGATCAAGTTGCCGTAGCGGGCGTTCACCGAGTCCACGTTGCGTCGGATGTCGGCCTCGTCCATGACGTCGTCGTGGTAGAGCGAGGCTAGGTGCATCAATTCGACGGACACACCACCGAGGAGGTCTTCACGGGTCGCTTCACGCTCGCCCATGGTGGCGGCCGCTACCGCGAGGATGGGGCGCAGGCGTTTTCCACCGGCGTAAATGAGGTGGGTTGTCACTTGATCGAGGTAGTCGTCGCCGAAAATAACCGACTCAGCCAGGAGCGATTCCAGGCGCGTGAGGTCGGCTTCGACCAGTTCGAGTTGTAGTCGCTCGTGGGGGTTCACTCCACCACCTTAGATGAGCGTCTTATGGCCCTATTAGGTGCAGAATGAAGACACGCATCACCCCGGTACACTTCTATTACAAGTACGGCAAAGGACTCCAATTGTTCGAAAGATTCACAGACCGGGCCCGGCGAGTTTTGGTACTCGCTCAGGAAGAAGCGCGCGACCTCAATCACGCTTTCATCGGGACTGAACACATCTTGTTGGGACTCATCCGCGAGGGTGAGGGCGTAGCAGCCAAAGCCCTCGACGCCCTGGGCGTGACCTTCGACGTCGTGCGCGAGAAGGTCGAAGAGGCGATTGGCCCCAACTCCAACCCGAGCCCCGGGTCTCCCCCCTTCACGCCTCGCGCCAAGAAGGTTCTCGAGTTGAGTCTGCGCGAAGCCCTCCAGCTGGGCCACTCGTACATCGGCACCGAGCACATGCTGCTTGGTCTGGTGCGCGAAGGTGACGGCGTGGCTGCTCAGGTGTTGAACGACCTCGGCGCCGACATGGCGCGCGTGCGCACTCAGGTGATCCAGATGATGTCGGGCCAGGCTGGCAAGGAAGCCAGTCCCAGCTCGACCACCAGTTCGAAGTCCGACGCGGAGTCCTCGGGTGGTTCGGCCGTCCTGGACCAGTTCGGCCGTAATCTGACTCAGTTCGCTCGTGAGGGCAAGCTCGACCCGCTCGTCGGTCGCGACAAGGAAGTAGAGCGCGTCATGCAGGTGCTCTCACGTCGCACCAAGAACAACCCGGTTCTCATTGGTGAGCCGGGCGTGGGCAAGACTGCCATCGTCGAGGGCTTGGCCCAGAAGATTGTGGCCAACCAGGTACCGGTGACCCTGGCGGACAAGCAGCTCTACACCCTCGACCTCGGGGCCCTGGTGGCCGGAAGTCGCTACCGTGGTGACTTCGAGGAGCGCCTGAAGAAAGTCCTCAAGGAGATTCGCACTCGTGGCGACATCATCTTGTTCATCGACGAGATCCACACCTTGGTGGGTGCCGGAGCCGCCGAAGGGGCAATCGACGCAGCGTCGATCCTCAAGCCGATGTTGGCGCGTGGAGAACTCCAGACCGTGGGCGCGACGACTATTGACGAGTACCGCAAGCACATCGAGAAGGATGCCGCTCTCGAGCGTCGCTTCCAGCCGGTGAAGGTTGAGCAGCCCTCGATTGCGATGACCATCGAGATCTTGAAGGGTCTGCGCGAGGTCTACGAGGAGTTTCACGCCGTCAAGATCACTGACCAGGCGCTCATCGCCGCGGCCAATCTGGCCGACCGTTACATCGCTGACCGTTTCCTCCCGGACAAGGCCATCGACCTCATCGACGAAGCGGGTAGCCGACTGCGCATCCGTCGCATGTCCGCACCGCCTGCCGCCAAGCGCTTCGACGAGGACATTGCACGCGTGCGGGCCGACAAGGAATCGGCCATGGAGAAGGGTGCCCTCGAGCAGGCTAAGGCTCTCGAGGAGCAGGAACGCGATCTCATCGCCAAGAAGGATGAGCTCGACGCGACCGTCAAGGCTTCGGGTGGCGACACCTTCGATCTCGTTGACGAAGAGACCATTGCCGAAGTGCTGGCGAACTGGACCGGCATCCCGGTCTATCGCCTCACCGAGGAGGAGACTTCCAAGTTGCTGCGCATGGAGGACGAACTTCACAAGCGCATCATCGGCCAGGACGAGGCGATCATCGCTCTTTCACGCGCCATCCGACGCACTCGTGCGGGGTTGAAGGACCCCAAGCGTCCCGGCGGCTCGTTCATCTTCCTTGGCCCGACCGGTGTCGGCAAGACCGAACTCGCCAAGACCTTGGCCGAGTTCCTCTTCGACGACCAGGATGCGTTGATCCAGCTCGACATGAGTGAGTACATGGAGAAGCACTCGGTCTCACGCCTCGTGGGTTCGCCCCCGGGCTACGTGGGATACGACGAGGGCGGGCAACTCACCGAAGCGGTGCGTCGCAAGCCCTTCTCCGTCGTCCTCTTCGACGAGGTGGAAAAGGCTCACCCGGATGTCTTTAACACCCTGTTGCAGATTTTGGAAGATGGTCGCTTGACCGACGCCCAGGGTCGCGTCGTGGACTTCAAGAACACGATCCTGATCATGACCTCCAATCTCGGTACCGCCGACCTGCGAAAGACCATTGGTTTCTCGAAGGGTTCGGACCTCGCGAGCCACGAGCGCATGAAGGAAAAGGTGCACCAGGCTCTAAAGGCGCACTTCCGTCCCGAATTCCTCAACCGCATCGACGACACCATCGTCTTTCACGAGTTGACCAAGGACGAAGTCATCGCCATCGCCGATCTGTTCATCGCGCGTCTGCGTGACCAGTTGGCGGTACAGGGACTGGGACTCGAGCTCTCGGCCGCGGCCCAGGCGTATCTCGCCGACAAGGGCTACGACCCGGAACTGGGCGCGCGTCCATTGCGTCGTGCCATCCAGACCTACGTCGAAGATGTCCTGAGTGAGAAGATCCTGTTCAAGGAGTTCCACGCCCCCCAGACCATCGTCGTCGACGTGGTCGAGGGACCCGATGGTCCGTCCCTGAGCTTCGAAGGTGTTGAGGGCCTGCCGCCCTCAGTCGACTTCGAGGACACCACACCCACCGCGTAGTCGTCACACGTCGTCTCTAGAGTTGGTCGGATGAAGACCCACTCCGTGCACGTCTGTCGAGAATGTGGCACGACGACGCCACGTTGGGTGGGTCGTTGTCCGGGTTGCTCAGCGTGGAATTCACTGGATGAGGAGAAGGTCACTTCGCGCGTGGCGTCGACGTCGATGGGCGCCACCACTGTGGCTCTGCACACCATCGATGGTGATCATGAACAACGACTCTCCACCGGTGTCTCGGAACTGGATCGGGTATTGGGTGGCGGACTGCTCGCGGGTTCGACCACGCTGCTCTTCGGTGAGCCGGGCGTGGGCAAGTCCACTCTGGCGCTGATGAGTTTGCGGTCGCTGGCGAGCACAGGAGCGTCGGTACTGCTGATCGGCGCCGAGGAATCGGCTCCTCAAGTGGCCCAACGTGCTCGACGCCTCGGCCCGGTACCCGAAGGTCTCGAAGTCGCCACGACGACGGCGGTGGCGACCGCGCTCTCGCTCATTGAGGAACGCCGACCTCAAGTCTGCGTCATTGACTCGATTTCGGCCATGAGCGACGAGGGCCTCGCGAGCGTGGCGGGATCGGTCACCCAGGTACGTAACGCCGCGGAACGACTCTGTGCCCTGGCCAAAGCGACGGGCACTGCGCTGATCTTGGTGGGACACGTGACCAAGGACGGCGAACTAGCGGGCCCGCGTGCACTCGAGCACCTCGTGGACACGGTGGTGCGAATCGAAGGTGACCGCTACGGGACCTTACGCGTCGTGCGGGCGATGAAGCATCGCTTCGGGCCCACCGGCGAAGTGGGGCTACTCGAGATGGTGAACGAAGGTTTGCGTGATCTACCCGAGACGGCGATGGTCCTGGGTCACGACGTCGACGCCGTGCCCGGAGTGGTCTTCACCGTAACCAACGATGGCTCACGCTCGTTCCTCGTCGAAGTGCAGGCGCTCGTGGCGTCGAGTTCAGGTTCGCCGCGTCGCGTGGCGCATCAGGTGTCTTCGCAACGACTGTCGTTGATGCTGGCAGTGCTGGAGGCGCGCTGTGACATTGACGTGAGCGCCGCCGACGTTTTCGCCGCGACGGCCGGGGGACTGGCCGCGACCGAACCGGGTGTAGACCTGGCTCTAGCCCTGGCGGTCGCTTCGGCGGCGGTGGGTTTTTCGATACCGCGTTCGCTGGTCGCCGTGGGCGAAGTCGGTCTCGCGGGAGAACTACGGGCAGTGAGTGGACTGACTCGGCGCGTGCGTGAAGCCCAGCGATTGGGCGCCACCGTGGTGATCGTGCCCACCGCGGGTGAACTCGACGAAGTCGTCGGTGTTCGCGTGCGACGCTGTGCGTCGCTCGCTGAGGCGGTGGGCGCAGCGCGCGAGGGCTAGATCGCGAAGGCGTTGGTGTACGCGTTGATCGCTGGTTGGCCGCCGAGGTGGGCGTAGAGGATCTTCGAACCGGGTTCGAATGCACCTTCGCGCACCAAGTCGATGAGTCCCGCCATGGACTTGCCTTCGTAGACCGGATCGACAATCATGCCCTCGAGGCGAGCGACGAGTCTGATCGCTTCGATGGTCTTCTCGTCGGCGACGCCGTAGACGCCGGCGTGCCAGCGATCGAGCAACACAATCTCATCGTCGGTGATTTCGCGTCCCAGTGCGATGGCGTGCGCAGTGCGTTGAGCGATGCGCTTGATCTGTCCCCACGTCTGTTCGACCGTGGCCGAGGCGTCGATACCGATGACGTCCTGAGCGCGACCGGAGTGTGCGAAACCAGCGATCATGCCCGCTTGGGTCGAACCCGTCACTGAGCAGACGATGACGTTGTCGAAACGTAACCCGATCTCGGTCTCCTGGTCCTCGACCTCGAAGGCCCACCCGGCAAATCCGTGGCCGCCCAGGGGGTGATCGGAAGCACCCGCGGGGATAGCGTATGGTGTGCCACCGCGCGACTCGACGTCGGCGAGGGCCTGTTCCCACGAGGGGCGGATGCCAATGTCAAAAGTGGCTGGGTCGAGACGGACGTCGGCGCCCATCAAGCGAGAGAGCAGGATGTTCCCCGTAGTTTCGTAGTGCGGCTCGTTCCAGTCCACCCAGTGCTCTTGGACCAGGACGCACTTGAGCCCCAAGTGAGCCGCGACCGCGGCGACTTGACGGGTGTGGTTGGACTGCACCCCACCGATCGAGACGAGGGTGTCGCACCCTTGTGCGAGTGCCTCCGCGGCTAGATATTCGAGCTTTCGTGTCTTGTTGCCGCCAAAGGCCAGGGCCGAGTTCACGTCTTCGCGCTTGGCCCATATCTCGACGTCACCACCGAGGTGCTCGCTCAAGCGGTCGAGACGTTGCAGGGGAGAACGTCCGAAAGTGAGGGGAATGCGAGGGAAGGATTCGAGGGCTGCGCGGGTCACGGTATTCCTTTGAGATGGGGATCAATCTCGACATAATGGCACTTCGATACTGGTCAGGTGGCCTTATCTGACACGTGTGGCAAAAAGTTTGGTAGAATATCTAATCCCCTATTGCGCAATTGCGCGCTCTTTCTTTGAGGAGAACCCGAGTCATGGCTACTCACAAGTACAAGAAAGGCGATCGTCTCGTTTACCCTCATCACGGGGCTTGCACGGTCGAAAAGATCGAGAAGATGACTGCCTTCGACGTCAAGCAGGACTACCTGAAGCTCAAAGTCGCTTACACCGACCTGATTTTGATGGTCCCCGTCGCTAATGCGGAATCTGTGGGGTTGCGCGAAGTGATCAACGACGAAGAAGTTGAAGAGGTCTTCGCGGTCTTGCGCAAGAAGGAAGCGCGCATGCCCACTAACTGGTCGCGTCGTTTCAAGAATCACTCGGAGAAGTTGCGTTCGGGCGATATCTACCAAGTTGCCGAAGTTGTACGGAACCTGTCGATCCGCGACAAGGACAAGGGTCTTTCAGCGGGTGAGAAGCGCATGTTGACGCGCGCGCGCCAGATTCTGGTCTCCGAGCTCACCTTCGCTCTCAACGTGGACACTGACGCGGCGGAGGAAAAGCTCGCCTCAGTGCTGCCGTAGTCGTGTTGGTCGCCGCCATTGTCGTGGCGGCCGGCCGCGGGGTTCGCTTTGGCGGACCGAAACAGTTCTCGTCCCTGGGTGACACGAGTGTGGCTGCGCGTTCGGTGAACGCCACGCGTTCGGTCGCAGAGTTCGTGGTGCTCGTGGTCCCCGAGGGATATCGTGGCGCGGGAGAAGGCGCTGACGTGGTGGTCATTGGCGGTGAGAGCCGGGCAGCCTCCGTGCGCGCGGGTCTCGCGACACTGCCGGCGTGTGAGGTGGTCGTGGTGCATGATGCCGCGCGACCCCTGGCCTCGAAAGCGCTTTTCGATGCGGTGGTTGCGGCGATCCGGTCCGGCGCCGAAGGAGCGATTCCTGGATTACAAGTCACCGACACCGTCAAACGTGCCGTACGGCGTGAGGGTCGAACGGTAGTGGTGGAGACGCTGGACCGCAGCGAGCTCGTCACGGTCCAGACTCCCCAAGCTTTTCGCCGAGACGTACTAGAGCGCGCCCACGCGGCCAACGTTGAAGCCACTGATGACGCGGCCCTCGTCGAAGCGGTGGGCGGCACAGTAGTGATTGTCACGGGTGAGATGAACAATTTCAAGATCACCGAGCCGGCCGACTTGGCTCGTATGGTCGCGGCTCTGGAGGGCGACGAATGAGAATTGGTCATGGCATCGATGTACACCGCTTCAGCGACGATACGACAAGAGAACTGCGCTTGGGTTTGGTGCGCATCGATGGCGCCACCGGTCTGGCCGGGCACTCGGACGCCGACGTCGCCACTCACGCCCTGATTGACGCTTTGCTGGGCGGCGCCAACTTAGGTGACATTGGTCGACATTTTCCCGATAGTGATCCCCAGTTCGCGGGAGTCGCGTCACGCACCATGCTGATCGAAGCCCTTCATCGGGTTGCTCTGGCCGGGTTTCGTCCCATATCCGCAGACGTCACGATCATTGCCGAGCGACCAAAGATGTCTCCGTACATGGCGGCCATGTCCGAGGAGTTGTCGGTTGTGCTGGGTTGCGTCGTGTCCGTTAAGGCCACTACTGCCGAGGGCCTTGGGGCTCTTGGCCGAGTCGAGGGTATCGCCGCCACGGCGGTTGCTCTATTGGAGGAACTATCATGAGCCCGCGTCCCGCACCCCGTCGAGGCCCCCAAGGTCGACCTTCGCGCCAGGGAGGGCGTCCCATGACTGGCGGCCAAGTGGGTGGACCACGTCGAGCGCCGAGTCGGGAAAAGGAAGGTCTCGGAGGAGAACAAGTAGAGGGACGTCACGCGGTTCTCGAGCTCCTCAAGGCACGTCGCCGTCAGGTCCAGAAGATCTTCGTGGCCGATGCTCAAGATCCATCGGACACCCTCGATGCCATAGAGCGTGAAGCCCAACGCCAACGGGTGCCGCTGCAGGTTATCTCCATGGCACGTCTCGACCGCGAGGCACGTACTGAAGGCCACCAGGGTGTCATGGCGATTGCCTCACGTCTCGAGACTGTAAGTCTCGAGACACTACTGGAACACTCTCATCCCTTCTTGTTGGTGTGCGACGGCGTTACGGACCCTCGAAATCTCGGTGCGATGCTTCGAAGCGCCGACGGTGCCGGTGTTACTGGTGTCGTAGTACCCCGCCATCGCTCAGCAAGAATCTCCCCCACCGTGACGAAGACAGCCGCAGGTGCGATCGAGTACCTAACCTTTTGTGACGTTGGAGGCATTCCTACCGCAATTGAACAACTAAATAAAGCGGGCGTTTTGACGGTGGGCCTCGCTGGGGAATCCAAGGATTCCATTTACGACCTCGATCTCGGATCGGTCCCGGTGGCTCTCGTCGTTGGGAGTGAAGAGAAAGGCCTAGCCCCGTTGACGCGCAAGCGTTGTGAAGCAGTGGTGTCGATTCCTCAGTTGGGGAAGATTA
>JABEUQ010000037.1 GCA_013044265.1 Acidimicrobiaceae bacterium | reverse complement strand
CCACTGTATCAAGAAGGTGGTGGATGCTGCGAGCTTCGACCCCTTCAGGGTGTCGAGATCAGGGAACGGCGGGCGTCACTCTAGGAGAGCCACACCCTTATGTATTGGGCGTTGACGGCCCAGAACGCGGCCCAAAACAGTGGGTTTCGTCTCTCGACTGTGGGGGTCATCTTGATGATCGCCGGTGCAGCCGGATTCGTGGTGTCGATGATTGTCTTCATAATGTCGCGCCGCTCTCCTGCGACGTCATCGAGTACCGTCGAGCGCACGACGAAGAATGAGATGGGCGACACCACTGAACTGCACGAGCAGAGGAGTTAGACCATGGTCATTATTGGAGCGGTTCTTATGTTGGTCGGATTCCTTCTTGGCGTTCCGATCCTGTGGTCGGTCGGCGTGATCGTCTTGATCATTGGCATCGTGTTGTGGCTCATGGGAACAATGGGACACATGGTTGGCGGTCGACGTCATTACTACTAATGATGTCCACCTCGACTGTTCCCGTCAGCGTAGATTATGAAACAAAATTGGGATGCCCCACGCGGGGCATCCCAAGGCCGTCGCGTAATCCTCGGCGGGCGTCTGGTAGCCGGGAATCGCCTGGTGTCGTTCGCGGTTGTAGAACACCTCAACGCGTTCCAAGTTGAACGTGCGTAACTGGGAACCCGTGAGCTCATGCACTGGTCTGAACCGGCCTCGGTAATCCGTAGACTCTCGAAGAAACCCTTGCCGGCAAATTCTTGCGAACCCGCAACTACTGCGACCGTTGGGACGAAAGCGTGAATGTCCTGGGTCTTCGGCCCGACCGTTCAAACTTGGATTCTGGACAGTCGACCCTGACGCGTCAACATAGCGCATGTAAGATTGAGGTTCCCCAGTGCAACATCTCGGATGTTCCAAAGATTGGAGCAAGCATGGAGCGAGGGGTGATGCTCCCGTAGCTCAGTATGGATAGAGCGATGGTCCTAATCCGACATTTCATGTGGCAGAGAATGGCAAAGGCTGGGAAATACGGCATTTCGCTGGCTGTGAGTGGCTCACAACGCATCCATATCGCGAAACATTGGAGCAGGATTGGAGCAATTCGAAGGGGTGTCGAGGCTGCTCCTGAGGGTCGTAGCGGAGGTGCGTGTTCAGTTCGATAGAAGTCCTGCGGTTCGCAAGTGCCGACGAACAACACGCACCACCTCGTCGAATCGCGGTGGATCGGCAAGATGGTCGGACATCTCTCGACCCCATCGGCCTTCGTATCGATCGACCCGATCGGCGAATTTGTCAGCGAACGCGCCAGGATCTAGACCCTTTGCCATCGCCTTGTGCTCGAGCAGCGGGCGCACCTCACCGAGGGTCACCCCCACGTCCTCTACGAGCCGAAAGATGTCGTAGAGATCTCGACATTGCACACGCTGGATCACGCAGCGCAGTTTCTCTGCCGCGATCTCGTCGACGGAGTAGACGGCGAACGCGACAGCATCGGGGAGATCCGACCAGACGCCGTCGAGAATCGTGTGCTGCTCCACCGTAGCCACCACTTCGGTCTCGGAAATATCCAATTTGAGAAGACGCGGCTTGCCGGCCCCAAAGGCCTGACGTAGGCAATCCGATCTCCCTCATCGGAGAGTTCGAGAAGCGGGAACCTTGCATGGTCGCGAGCGGCATCTAATACCCCAGCCATTGAGGTAGTGGCTGCGTCAACACTGGTGCCAATGATGGTGTAGTCCAGGTCCGCGGAGTGACGATAGTCACCGATGCACACCAGACGAAGGGCCGTTCCACCCTTGAAGACCAGTTGTCCAGCATCTGTCGGCTTCGACCGGTGGAGTTGGGCCACGATGCGAGAAATGACGTAGCCGCGTTCGGCCACCAACGCGTCAACGCCGCCGTCGTCCGCCCGACGCGTGATCGTGACGTGTCAGCATGACTAGTTCCCCACGACTGCGCTCAACTCGTCAATTGTCATGTTCCACGCGACTCGAAATCGTGCGTCCGTCCACGCGATTCGGTCATCTCTGGGGTCCAAGCGGATCAGTGGTTGCCGTTCGCTCACCTCGGGGTCGAGTGTAAGCGGCAAATTGAGAGACGTGGCAATCGAGGCGAGGCGTCGCTCGGCGGCTAGGCCGCGTGCGCCGAAACTCTTCGCTAAGTGTGCAATCCGGACTGCATCAGCATCTCGTAATCCCGCAGCGACAGCGTCACCAAGACGTTCTGCTCCTCCGACGAGGTCCACGCGTAGAGCACATTCGAATAAGGCTCGTTCCAGCGACGATCGCCACGAGTTCTTGATGGCGTCAGCACCCACGTGAATTGTCGCTGGCTTCTCCATTACGACTCGCAGTGGCCTGCGGCCGATGGCTGCGAAGCGAACCTGTGTGGTGCACGCGACGTAAATTGTCCGCACTGGATCGCTCAACACTCCAAGTTCGCTCAAGGCGCTCAGGTAGGCAATCCGGTGTTCGCGGCCCGCGAACGCGGCCCCCACGGCCGCGGCGAGGTCGTGTGTCGCCAATGACGTGCCCAGCGCACCTAAAGGACGGACTGCGTAATGACCTCTGGTCAGTTTGTTGACCAGACCCTGATTGATAAGTCGCACGAGGAGGTTCGCCGTCGCCTCGGTGGACACCTTGAGGCGGGAGCGGGCGTCGTCGAACGTGAACTCGTCTCGGCCTTCTGAGAGGAGAGTATCGATCAATTCGAGTTGACGGGTCATTCAAATCTCCTGCACATCACCATATTGGAAACTCACGAATAACATGAGTTACAAAACTAATGCTATGTATTCGCTCGCGGTGCGAATGGTGGATGTCGAGTCGCACGTAGTTGTCACCACAGAGGGGTTTGATGGGTCACCTGAGTGGACCATTCAGAACCGCCTCCTAGACTTGATGCGTAAGGAACATAAGACTTACGGCGAGGGTTCCCCAGCATTCTCATGTTTATGGATAGTTTCCACCTTTAGAGTCAATGGAGGCTCCTATCTAACCTATTTATTCATGATTATGGATATTCAGTCAAATATTTAAAAAAACGTAGTTGAAAACACAGATATCTTCATAATCAT
>JABEUQ010000239.1 GCA_013044265.1 Acidimicrobiaceae bacterium | reverse complement strand
CAAGATCTACATTGACGAAGATGATGAGACACGAGAACAAACCGTCCGAGTTGACTACAACGAGCCCTTCGACAGCTTGCTTTCACGCCTCATTCCAGCAAGGGTCCACCACTCTCTTGACATAGAAAAAACCGCCCTCAGGCACATCCCGATAGGCGGATTGAGCGACACGTTGACCGACACCGACAAGGTGCAGGGTTCTCATACGGATACTTTGGTGGAGGTAGCGGGACTAGTTTCGAACCCCCATGCACCCGCGTTCATAAGGTAAAACGCAGCGTCGCCTTTGCCGCGCTGGGCAGCCCAGATAATAGACGCCCAGGTAATAGAAAGGTGTCAAAGTGCCATAACTCGAACCCAATCTTTGAACCTGGGCAGAAGATTCAAGCTCAACTCGACGCTTGACGAGCTTCGAGTTCAACCCGGTCGTGGTACGCGCGCCACCAAGCGCTATCATGTTCAGCGACGTTGCTGTCGTCCGCGGCGTAGCCGATGGAACCATCAATGAGTTCTCGCCCAAGATCAGAGTGCCCGGCGTGCCGGAAGGTCTCGGCGATGACGTGAACGAGTACGTGATGGAGCGTGACGGGATGATCGCCCCACCACGGCACAGAGCCCGCCGTTTCGAGGTCCAGCGCATCGATAGTTGCGTCCGAAGTCTCGCACGCTTTGCGATAGCTCTCGACAATGTCATCCCTCGCTTCGTTCGCTCGAGCGAAGAAGTCAGCGTTGTCCTCAACGCCGTCCTCGAACCAAAGATTGGGCTGGCCCATGGTTCGACCAAAGACGGGACCGAAGTAGCCAAGCTCGACGCACGTCAAGTGCTTGACGATTCCGAGGAGGTTGGTCCCGCTCGCAACGAGAGGGCGACGTATGTCGTACTCCGAGAGGCCGTCCAACTTCCAGACGGCGGCGGCGCGGGCGGTCTGCAGGTAGCCGTGCAAGATCTTCTTCATGCTGATACACAATACGCAGGCAGCGAGAGGATTTCAAGGGTGTTTGCGACAACTTACGTGAGACCTACTTCGTCCAGGTATGACGTTGTGACTCTTGCGACGTGAGTGAAAGTAACGGGACTTTGTTCAAACCCTCTTCCTCTCCCGGCCTCTCGAATCAGGGCACCTTGAATCGGTATGTCCATCAGAGCATGTGACGGTCGCGCCGGATGGTTCTTTTCGGAGCGACAGCGCTGAACTGCTCAGCAATTAGTCATCGCTTTAACCGCTAGACAGATCTCGTCTCTCCGCAGGCCGAGGTCGCCAGCCTTTTCGGTCAACGCGCTTCGACGGATCCTTTGGAGGTTGTCGAACGAAGCGACGCAATCTTCTCGAAGCCCTTCTGGTTCACCGAGTGGGATTTCGGTTGGTATTTGGCGGATGGTTCGAGTGACGGGCGCGACGACGATCCCGGAGAGAACTTCTACGGCCTCCGATCGGGTCACGACGAGGACGGGCCGACGAGCAGCCTCGACCTCAGCCCACCAAATCTCGCCTTGTCGGGGTGTGGTCACCACGGCTCCTCTTCGACGAGCGCCCTCGTCGCCTCGTCGAGGCCGGTCGTCTCATGAACAGTCTGAGGTGAACGTCGGTAGGCTTCGGTGATTTGCTCTCCAACCCGTTGCCTTCGGTGGCGGTCGATGAGCTGTTCGAGCCCCATGCGCACCGCTTCGGAGCGACTGGTGACGACGCCGTCTCTCACGAGATCGTCGACATCGCTTGCGAGTCGTTCGTCAATGCGAGTAACCAATTGTGCCATGCAATAAGTATAGCATTTTGCGTTGCACAATGGCATCGACAGGATGCCTATGTTCGAACCCCTTGCGGCCCTGTTCATCAGGTGAGATGCTGCCTCAGTTGGAACAGCCTCCACCCCCATCACCTGAAGATCAATTCAATTGGCCCTCACTCTCAAAAGAGGCAGGTGTAATCCGGAGTGATTCTCCCAGTTCAGTTGCGAGCAGAAACGAGCCGAGTTCTGCCTCTAGCGTGGACTATGTCGATCCGGTCGAGCGGGCTGGCACCTCGCGACGTGACGGGTGGCTTGAATGTAGGTAGTTCAACTGTATATACTGCCCAGCATGGCGAAGCGGCCGATGCAAGAGGCGACATTCATGATCCTGACGGCTCTGGCTGCAGGCAGCCAGCACGGCTACGGGATCATCACCGACGTAAAGGCGATCTCAGCTGGCCGAGTTCAGCTGAAGGCCGGCACCTTGTACGCGGCGCTTGAGCGTCTGCGCGCGGACAAGCTGATCGAGGTTGACCGGGAGGAGATTGTGGATAGCCGGCTGCGCCGTTACTACCGGCTGACGCCTTCAGGCGGAGCATTGCTCGCCATCGAGGCCATCCGGTTGCAGTCCAACGCTCACGTCGCGATATCGCGCTTGAAGCCGGTGGTAGGGCTGCTCACATGACAGGCTCCGCGGGCCTCGAGCGACGCTACGGGCGGCTGTTGGCCTGCTACCCGCGTGCGTTCCTGCGCGAGCACGAACAGGAGATCCTCGCGGTGCTGATGGCCGGCGCCGACGAGAGTCAGCAACGGCCCCGACTGGGAGAGGCCGTCAATTTGATTAAGCACGCGCTCTGGATGCGTCTGGGGCTATCTCGAGGAGGGATCATGATTAACGAGAGGACGTTCCCGATCAGCGTCGACCCACCTAGTCGCACCATCATGACAGCGTTCGGCGCGGGTCGAAAAGCCCGCGGGTGACGATGAGTGCTTCAACGGTCGACGTTCGCCTGGGGTGGGCATTTCACGCGACGATCCCTCGTGAGGTGGTGACTTCTGCGAGGCCACTGAACAGAGATGAACTGCGTGGTGCCTTTAGAATTAGCGTTCTCCGCGGAGTGAATTACTGGCCACGAACCGCTCTTGTCAATGGCGCCGGTACCGGACTGGTCGAGATCACGTTGGATCGACAGAAGTGGGTGTGGCTGGGACCACTCCGAGCCCCGATTCGTCGGCTCATCGTGAGCGCCGAGGACCAATCGGGACTCGTCGCGGCGCTCAACACGAGTCCGCTAGCCCCGGATCACCCAACTCTGTAATCACGAGGCTGGTAGCTTCCACGAGCGCCAGCATCCTCGCTCGAGGCGTAGAGGAGCGATGCCGCGCTCGGGCCGACTCACGACGGCAGTACCAGAAATGCGTTCCTGTCTTCAACTTGATTCACATCACTCTCAAGTGGTGCTCTTGCGGGAACTAAGTATTCTCGAAAGATCCTCCATATCGCTATTGACTTTGCACCACAAAGTCGATTAACTCTGCTTCACAAAGTAGCGAAAAGAACGAAGAACCTCACACCGGGGAAATCTCGTTCACCGACGAAGGTGGCGACCTCGAACAGGCGACGGCGATTCTCAGGGCAACCAAAAGGCGAGCTCAACGACTGTTCGACGTCTGGCCCCCGTTTCTCCTGCTAATCGGAGCAGTGGTCTTCTTGTTCGCGTATGGCACGCTCTGGTGATCAGTGCGCGTTCAGTCTCCGTACGTTGGTCCGAGCGGCGGGGCTCTAGCAATCTTCTACGGGTGCATCGGGGTGTGGATCATTGTGGTAAGTGCGGTCGTTCGCCGCGCACTCAGGGGCGTCAGCGGTGGCCCTTCTCAGCGGCAGCGCAGGTACAACGCCGGTTTTGAAATCATCCTGATTGCTGACTTCGTATTGCAAGGAGCTCTGTATCACGCCGGCGCGAGCCACGCCATCGTCTACGGCATCTACCCGGCCAGCGCGCCCTTCTTCTTCGCCGGCGCGATCTTTGTGACCATGGGGGTGCTGCGTGTAGAGCGCGCCACCATGGCCCTCGGCATCGCTTTGTTCGCCGTCGGCACTGGTGGCGCGTACGCTGGACCGGTCACAGCATGGCTGGTCTCCGGCATCGCACTTTCCGTCGCACTCGTCGTCTTTGCCGCCATCCGATTATCGCGGTACCGGGCGTAACGGCGCACTCGTGACGACGAAGGAGCTTGATCCTCTGATTCACGTCCCTGCACGGCTGCGCATCATGGCCACGCTCGCGGCCCTCCCAGACGGCGATGCGCTCTCATTCACTCGCCTACAAACCCAGATCGCGTTGACGCCCGGAAACCTCATCACTCACTTGCGCAAGTTGGAGGACGCCGGGTACCTCGAAACTAAAAAGACAGGCATAGGTGCTTCGTCACGTACCACGGTCACGCTCACCCCGCAGGGTCTCAAGGCATTTAACGCCTACACCGCAGTACTAAGTGAGTTACTTGAGGGTCCATAAAGAAATCGTTCACGCCCGCAGGTCTGACTCTTGCCAAAACTCGCTGTAACTGCCGCACCTCCAGTTGACATCCTGACCTCGGAGAGTGGCATTGCCCCCACGTTGGGTTGACACAGTTCGTCAGAGACGGCCGCTGAGCTTCAGGGGTTCGAACAAGAGTCTCCCCGTCGTCGAGCGATTGGAAGGAGGAATATTGTTGTGATCAGGATTGACGTTGTAAATGTGACTACAACGAGTGGAGGTAACGAGACTATGTTCGAACCCTTGTGCGCCCCTATTCATCAGGCAAGTCGTGTCAACCGTACGGCCCAATTGAGACACCCGGAAGCCTAAGTGTCGCCCTGGGCACGGTTTGATCGAACCCTGTGCAGTTAGGGAAACTCCCATTTTCTATGTACTCCTCGCTAATGAGAATGACCTCAGACTGCAACTGGTTCGACGGCCCGGGGTTCCTACAAGCCTCTAAGTCGGTTCGAGCGATCGGAACCCAATGATGCGTATCGACCAGGATTGACGTTGTGACAACGAGAGGAGGGCGCAGCGACGTTTAACTCCTCGGGTTTCCCTGTACCAACATTTCTGAGACGAGCGAATTCAGCAATTGCGACGGTGAGCACCGACCGAGACCTGCTTATGCGAAAACGCACCGAAGCGACGATCGGATACGATGCTCAATAGCACGCGCCTCTCCACGGGGTCATCCGTAGCGCCGAGTCGGGTGCGAACGCGCTTCCAGAATACCGGGGAGCGAGGAGCGATGACTAACTGACGGCCCTCTTCAGCAGCTCCACTAACCGCTCCTTGTCGGCGGCGGTCAGTTTGAGGACTGCGTACGACGTCGGCCAGAAATTTCCCTCGTCGATATTCGCGGACTCTTGAAAGCCGATGGTGGCATAGCGGACCTTAAACTTGGCGGCGCTCTGGAAGAACAACACCACCTTGCCGTCGGGGTTCGTGTACGCGGGCATGCCGTACCACGTCTTTGCTCCCAACGTGGTGTGCTTTTTGACCAGCGCGTGCAACGTTTCCGCCAATTCCTTGTCCGAACCGGACATCTCGGAAATCGCGGCAAGACATGCAGCCTCCAGATCGGCGCCCACCTTGGTGGCCTTCGCTTCGGCTAACGCCGCCCTCATGGCTGCCTTTTCCTCTTTGCTGAAGGTGTCGCTCATGATTCCCCGTTCATCTGATCTGTTCTCATACTCAAATCCTATGGAGCTTCGAAGCGGCTAACTTCTTGGTTCTTGGTTCTAGGTTCTTGCTTGACTTGCGAGAATCACGTAGGCTCTTCACGGCTTTGGAGAGCAGCTCACCATCGGGTCTACCTCGGATCTGGTTAACGCGATTTGAAACTGTATCTGTCTCAGCCGCCTCGGGTTCGAACAAGCGTCTCAGGCTGTTCGATTGATCGGGAATCAATAATGCGTGTTGACCACGATCGACGTTGTGATTTTGACAACGAGTGGAGGTAGCGCGACTATGTTCGAACCCCCTTACACCCTTGTTGATCAGGTGATGCACCGAGCCACGAACCGCAATCCTTGTCGCACGACGTCAAATTCGCCTTTCTAGAGCTCTCCAGTTTTCTTGCGTCGCCGACACTCACGAAACCCCCTCGATTTTTTCACTCCAATATCGGGACGAGCAACGCTGTTGACTTCAAGTATCAAGATACCTAGAGTTTCTATGTATGGGAACAGACAAAGTCAAAGGGCATCTCGATGTACTTCTGCT
>JABEUQ010000238.1 GCA_013044265.1 Acidimicrobiaceae bacterium | reverse complement strand
GGAATTCGATAGACTCAGACGGCGGGGCGCTTAGCTCAGTTGGTTAGAGCGCAGCCTTCACACGGCTGAGGTCGAGGGTTCGAGTCCCCCAGCGCCCACTCGTTGTCAAAATCACAACGTTTCACCAGATTGAACGGCATTTTCAATGTCCGATCGATCAGGCACCTTTTGCTGCTCTTTCAAACCTGCAATGAAGTGAGCTTAGGAATCCGGATTCGGTTTGCATCTTGTCCGAGGTAACGGTCGCAACCAGTCTCGATGTCGATCACTCTGGGGTCGGGGTCGCGCGGGTGTTGCGGATCGCCTTCACTGCGAAGTAGACCAAAACATTGACTCCGTCGATAGCCCAGCTCAGAGCGGCCCGGCCAGAGCTCTCGGCGAGAAAGCTCAACAGGATGAACAGGACGATCAGGAACCGCTGAATCACCTCGAGAGGCTCACGACGAGTTGGGGATGTCGCGCCTGGCCGCACGTCACGAGGAAACGTCCGTGTTGGGTCCTGGCGACGAATCTCATCGAGCACCGACTTGACCGGCGGGTCGACCATTACCGTCGAGCCGATCGTCACTGTTGGGACGGTCTCGTTGCCGTTGGCAACCATGCGAACGGCGTTGGCGGCTCGTTCGTCCTGCCAGATGTTGATCTCGTCCGTCTCGACCCCGGCGGCGTCGAGTCCGCGGCGCAGCCGCTCGCACGAGGTACAGCCTGGGCGCCAGTACACGGTGATCGGGAGGGTCTCTTTGTACATACCTTGGCAACCCATTTCGTCGTCGGATATTCCACGGTCACTCATCGACTCTGGGGCAACCTAGACGGAGCCGCGCTGGCCCGGTGGCACCTACAGTGGATGTAGCCACCGGCTGATGCGGTTGAGGCGGAAGGACACGATGTCGGCACACCACCTCCATCTGCGCCGATCAACTCGTCCGCTAGTTGAGAAGTCACTCGATGAATCAGACTGCGCGATGGGACCAACCGGCCTGCCTGACTGCGCCACCGGTCCGGGAGGTCGGCTTGCGTGGACGATCAAGGAACTGGTGAACATCGTTCGTAGGCGGAGCTAACCCGGGAACGACGCGCCTTTTCGACGCTTGAACAATTCGCAGGGCGTCGCCACCACGAACGCCAGCGGTCCCGTCTCGTGCGGGGAGGATTCGCACGAGACGGGACCGACTTCGCAGAATCAGCGCACGGGCATGGCGCTTTCGAGCGAGCAACGTTCGTAGGCGAGGGCGAAGCCCATGCCGACCACCAGCCCGAACAACAGGTGCGAGACGAAGAAGGCTATTTGGGGAACGAAGCCCATCAGAGGATTGGTCGACGGCAGGAGGCCGAAGCGCATCACCAGATAGACCACGGCCCCGCCGATGACGCCAGCGCCTACGAACATCATGCGCGTACGCAGCGCCGGCGGAGCCATCCAGGCGAATGCGCCGAGGATCGCGAAGAAGGCCAGTCCGAGGAACATCGAGAACGCGAAGTGCAGCACCAGGCCGACCGCCATGTGACCGGCGTTGAGCGGCATCGCCGACATCACCGCGGCCCGGGCCGACGGCGTCATCGACGACATCAGTGAGGTCACCGTTGCGTTGGTGGCGTGACCGGTCATGATCAATCCCATCATCTGCACCTTGGCCATAGGCACGTGCATCGAGCTCAGCATCGCGCCCAACTGACTGGCCATGGCCGAACTTATATGGCCGCTGTGGATCGCCATCGTGAGTTGGGCCATGGCCGACGAGGGCAGGTTGATCCCCATGCCGAGCATCAGGCTCGGCAGCATCTGCAATGGTGGCGTGATCGTGAAGACGAAGGCGGGCATGCCGATGTTGATTGCGCTGGCGAAGCCCATGTGGGCCGCTCCCATGACGATCATCATGGTTAGTGCCAACACCATGCCTCCCATGGCGCCCCAGAGGGCGCCGGGCACGGCAAGGGCGCGCACCACAAGCGATGCATTGCCGGATCGACTCGTGGGATTGAATGCTCGACTGGCGGTCTGGGTACTCATAGAACCTCTATCTCTCTTGACGAACGATGCGTCGCGTCAGTTCCACTGGTGTTGAGAGGCGATCGCCTCACCTGTAGAACCCCGACGGGCGACCCGTATTCCATGCATTCGCTAACCAGTCGTCGCCACCGGTGTGCTCAGGTTGTGCACGGCTCGACGTAACCAGGTGATCGAGATATTGGAATAGACCACCTTCGAAATGGGTTGCTCGATGCGCGTCGCGGGTGGCGCCACGTTTACGTGGCGTGTCCCGCCCGTCGCGCTACGAGTATCGAGACAGGGGAATATCGATGAGCAAGAGTCGAAGGTCGACGCCGACACGCCGCGAGCCCGGTCCGCCGAACGCTCCCGCACCCGTGCCGCGGCCAAACACGACCAAGGACCGATCGCTGTCAAATGCCGCGCGGGCCCGGCGGCGCCGTTCGATCCAACGGATAATCGCGGGCGCGCTCGGTGCCGTTGCACTCGCCGCGGCGATCTCGCTCACCTTCTTCCACACTTCGTCGAGTGCGCAGTACCGCACGACCACCGAGGGGTGGCGCCTTCCCCGACTTGGCGCTTCGGGCGAGGTTTCGCTCGCCTCGTTCAAGGGGCACCCCGTGATCGTGAACTTCTTCGCCTCGTGGTGCACCGTGTGCGCCGGCGAACTCCCCGTCTTCGCCTCCGACGCCGTCGCGCTGAAGGGCAAGGTCGCCGTTGTCGAGGTCAACGCCCTCGAGACCGGCAACGGCTCGTCCTTCGCCCAGCAGTACCAGCTCGCCTCGCACGTCAGCGCAGTCGCGAGCGATGTCGGTGGAGGGCAGGGTGACGGTCTCTACCAGGCGTTGGGCGGGACTGGTTCCATGCCGATGACCGCGTTCTACGACGCGCGGGGACACCTGATCACGACCCACGTGGGCGGATTCGACAGCACGTTCCTGGCCAGCACCGTGCGCCAGATCTATGGCGTCACGCTGCCGACCTGAGCTGTGTCACTATCCAACGTCAGTCTCCTCGCCGCTTTCGCCGGTGGCGTGGCGTCGTTCTCGTCGCCGTGCGTACTGCCGCTGGTGCCGGCCTATCTCTCAATCGTGGCCGGTCTCGACGCCACCCGGACCGCCGGAGCCACGGGTGCGACGGGGTTGGTCGCCGCGACCTCGACGACGACCAAGCGCCACCTCGGGCGCGTCACACGAGACACCGCCTTGTTCGTCCTGGGCTTCGGCACAGTCTTCGTGCTTCTCGGGCTCTCGGCCAGTGCACTCGGCCGTTCGGTGGTGCGTCAGCAGACCCTATTGACCAGAGTATCGGGGCTCGTCATCGTCTTGATGAGCCTGTTCATGTTTGCCACGCTGCTGTCGAATTCGCCCGGTCTCTACCGTGAATGGCGCGCCCACCCGCGCCTGGGGCGCCTGGGGCCCTTCGCCGCCCCCGTCGCCGGCGCGGCCTTCGCCTTCGGTTGGACGCCCTGCGTCGGCCCGATCCTCGCCTCGGTCCTTGCGCTCTCGACTCAGCAGGACCGCGTTGGGTCGGCCGCGGTACTGCTCAGCGTCTATTCGTTCGGACTCGGCGCGCCATTTCTCGCCGTCGCACTTTTCTTCGACCGGCTCCGCGCGCCGCTCGCCTGGCTGCGCCACCACGGGCGTGCCGTTACCGTGCTCAGCGCGTCGATGCTCATGGTTCTGGGTTACCTGCTCATCCTCGACCGGCTGTCCCTCGTCACCTCGATCGCGCAGCGGTGGATTTGATGGGGTCGGCGAACGACACCGAGCGGCGACCCGTGCCGACGTGGAATTCGCCCTTCGAGGGCCTAGTTCTCATTCTTCGTGGCTACACCTTGCGCACGGCCGCCGCCGTGTCGGCCGTGGTGGGGACTCTCTTGTCGGGCGTGAACCAGGGCTCGGTGCTCATCTCAGGACACGTCAACGCCGCGGTGTGGATCCGCATCGCCATCAACTACGTCGTGCCATTCTTCGTGTCGAGTATTGGCTACCTCGCCCCGTCGCGCCGACGTCGCGCGAAGCGTTAACTGCGTCTCAGTTCACCAGGTGCGTCAAGCGCGAACGGATCGC
>JABEUQ010000237.1 GCA_013044265.1 Acidimicrobiaceae bacterium | reverse complement strand
GCCATGGTCTATCTGTGCTGTGGTGGACTCACCATCGAACTACCAACGACGAGTTTCGCCTGATGCTCAGAATTCACCCACACAAACCCGAGGAGAACCAGTTTCATCCACAGGCATTTGCCCGCAGAAGAATTGAACGCCTACTCGACAGCGGAATGGGGCGAACTATTCGAGCAAGTAATCGGCAAGCCTCCGAAAGGCCTGCGATCCGCTGAACTCCGAAAGCAGATCTCCGCCGCGGAGAGCGGCTACCGCGAACTGCTCAGAAGTATTGATCTGACTCAGGGTTCTTGAGTCAAGCTTTGATTGAGCACACGCATCTGCTCACTGAGTTCAGCAGCGTTCAGCGATAACTGTTGTGTCAACTCGGCCACCTTTGACCGTCGTCGCGCCTCATCGAGACTCTTCGGAATCGATAGTTGAATTTCAAGGAAATCTCTCGGGTGAATCCTGGGAAGGTTTGCTCCACCAACCATTTGCATCGCTCTCATGGCAAATGCCTCGCTCCTCATTTGTTGTGCAATGAAATGGGCTGACTCTTCTTCCTTAGGTCGTAGGACGATTATGTCGGTACTGCAAACTCCGAAAGTGTCGACTACAACACACTTTCTCAAATTCGGCCGCAGTTTTCCGTAGAGGATGTCACCCGGCATAAATCTGTATTTTGCAGAGCGAAGTTTCGCGGCGCCAGCTGGGACTGATCTCCACAAGCCAGATTCGGATGAAATGTGTTCCAGTCCGACGTATCGATCGTCGTCGCCGATGGACTCAGGTTGAACAGATCGCTTGATCACATCCACAAATTCGCTTACACGCAAGCGCGCCACAGTCTGGCTCGAATTATCCGAATTGATCAACTTGTTCAACTTTGCCGCACTAGCTGCCATCGTCTTTATCTTGTCTGACACGCGCAACACCAAAGCATCTGCGCGGTCAATTTGACCACCGACGTGGGGACGGTGGTCTACGTAGGCTGACGGTCCAATTCTCCAACCACTGGCAGCGATCTCAGAAATGCGTACTCTCTTGGCCAAGAGGCCATTGCTCGCTTTTGATTTTCCTCGCAGCAGCGCCAACGCACTCGACAACTCGCCTCCAGCGATTGGCTCTCGGCGATCATCGAGACTAAATCCATCATTCTCAATTCGGATCATAAGCACGTCATGGGCAGGGGACTCATTACTCCAGAACAACATTGCAGTGCGAACGCCTGTATAAGGTCTGAAGACTCCTGAAGGGAGCTCGACCACAGATTTGAGGCGGAAGTCATTCACAAGCCGCTTCCTGATTTCTGTGGCCGCGACTGCGGGGGAGGTCAAGACTCCCCACGGAACGACAACTCCAGCGCGACCACCTTGGGCTAAGCGATCCATCATCAGTTCCAGGAAGAGAAGTTCAGTCTTGTTCGTCCTCACCGTGAACCGATCGGATCGACCCGCTGCCACTGTTCCTGCGAAAGGAGGATTCGCCAAAATCACGTCCGCCAAAACTCCTTCTCCAGAGAGTGAATCGCTAGTCGAGATGGTTGCGTTCTCAAGACCGTGCAATAGCACATTTGTTCGAGCCAGCTTCGAGATCGTTGGATCAATCTCCTCCCCCACAAGCCGAAGCAACCGATTATTCTTCGCGAGTTCTGCTGCTGCAATTAAGAAACCACCAGTACCGCAGGCGGGATCAAGAACCAGGTCGTCATCTTTTGGCGCCACTGCCTCCGCCACGAAACGAATCAAGTGACGCGGTGTTCTAAATTGGCCATAGTGGCCCGCTGTGCTCATCTTGCTAAGCACGTACTCATACACATCGCCCAAAACGTCACGATTCCTATCCTCGACCTCAAGGCAGTCAATGATTTTCAGAATCGATGACAGCCTCTCCAGGTCCGACCACATAGCCTTGGGAGTAATCAGCCCATCACTCGGCTCTGTTTCGACCATCGTCGAACTCAGAATCTTGACAACGCTCTCAACGTCGCCCGCGTGAATTGCGGAGTCCAGTGCCACCGAGGATCCATTTCCTGCGAACCGGGTGAAGAGGACTGCCGTCAGATAATCAACACAGAGCAGGGGATTAGAGGCACCACTGGACCAAAGCGAGTCCCAAGCCCTGTCGACAGTCGCGCGAACTTTAGTTGGAAGCATCAAGGTTCTCAATTCGAGTTGTCACGAATTCATCATCGCATTACCGTGTGACACGGGCAACATGCCATACGGCGAGTCTTTAGTGACTACCTCTCTTGTTCGCACGCCGCTGCGCACGATTCCCCTGAGCGGCCTTGGCTTGTACCTGGTTAATCGCATGAGACTCCGCCACATAATCGATTTTGACCTGAGACGGAACCCGGAAAGACATAGTGGTCATTCCACCAACGTTTGTGACCGCGAAATCGCCTGTCCCAATTACATCCATCCCTATCAAGACATCGACCCCCGGTGGGAGTTTTCCGAGGGTCACGGTGAGGCCCTGAATCACGACCTTCATTGGCAGTTGGAGATCAACGAGAAAGACGGGGCTCTCGTCCGATCCCTGAGCATGGTGGACTTCCGTCCTGCCGATTGGCTTTATCTCAAGTTCGTCAACCACGCGCTGCGTGATCATGGTGCCGGAAGCACCGGTGTCCCAGATTCCGATGAGATCAGCCGTTTGCTTGTTCGGGCCAATGGACTTGTCCAATACTGGTGTGAACACCTTTACGACAGAGGTGAGGACTCGCAGGTTGCCGCCGCCCGAAAGGGTCAGAGCCCTGAAAGCTGTCATCTCTAAATTGCGACGTTGGAAAAGTACGTCTGCGAGTAACTTTCCTTGCCTGGTGTCACATGTTGAATCATGAAAGTCCCGGCTTCGTATTTTGTCAGAGCGTCTTTGTAAGCCTCAACTGCTGAGTCAAATGCGCCATCAACCACCTGGCCTCTGATCACAATGAACTTGTTCAGGTATCGCTCAACCAGTTCAGCCTGATGTTCGACGTAATAGTCAAATTCTTCTTGGAGCGCCGCCATAAACGTAAGAGTACAGGAAGACTCCAAAATTTGGAAGATAAACTAACTACACAAATGTAAGTTCGCTCACTCGGGTGAATCGCGACGGGAAACCTCGAAAGCGGTGGAGCGCTGGCGTGTGCTCGGATGTACCTCGACGAGGGACGAACCGTCGACGGACTGTTCAACCCCTTCGGCGACGTGGACGACGACGATCGCTACCGGGTCTGTACCACGCTCGACAAGTTCCCCGACTACGCGGACGACCTCTGGTCCGCCGCGGCGTCACTGGCCGAAGGTCGGGCCAGGGCGTGAGCGAAGAGGACGTTCGCCGCATGGTGGTGGGTATGGACACCAACGACATTGTCATCGTCGGGGACGGGGAACGAGCCATCGCCGGTCCCTACGGGACGTGCTTCTCCGGCGACCACGGGACCTCCATCACCGGCGACCACGGGCACTCCGTGTCGGGGGCTGACGGGCACTCGCTCACGGGGGCGAACGGCAACGCGTCCTCCGGTCCTGGCGGGGTGTCGAGCGCCGGAGTCGGAGGTGCTGTGCGGGCCGGTCTCCAGGGGGTCCTCAGCCTGGACGGACGTGACGGGGACCGGGAGTTCACCGTCATCGCGAACATCGACCCCGATGGAGGGCCGCTCCCCGGGGTGGCCTTCCCCCCAAATTCCGGACACATTGTTTATGCGGCTTGGAGTTGACGTTGAGCGAATTGTAGTTCCCATTCGATCGGCGACATGTTGTTGATT
>JABEUQ010000236.1 GCA_013044265.1 Acidimicrobiaceae bacterium | reverse complement strand
GATCCACGTGCGTCCAGTTGCTCGGGCGCAATGACTACGACTGCAAAGGAGTGATCATGACGTAACCGAGCGATAACTCTCGTCAGCCAGCCGGTGAAAATCCGGTCCGGGGAGACGCCAAGATCCCCGGTAGTGAAACTCCCGGGTCCGATTGAGAGGCCGGGGTCGAAGCGAGGTGGACAACTGGCCGGACCGCATTATGAAAAGGTCAGGGAGCCGCTGCTTGCTCCGCGCTCCGCGCGGCCTTTCCATCGTCGCCTTTCAGATTGAATTATTGCGGTCACGTATTCACGACCTCGATCCATCTCCCACTCGTGGATCCAGCACAGATCGAACTCCAGTCCCCGAGAACAGTGGGCCGCCATGCGAGCAAACAGACACGGCTGCCAACGCCCGATCCAGATGCTCAGCACCGATCGCTTCTCTTCCTCACTTCGATCGGGGGCAAGCAGGACGCTGTTGGCATTGTCGATATCACGCCCAAAACTGACGGACTCGGCGTGTGTGGGGACCGCTCTGACGACGTCCGCAAGAGTTTGAACCGGATATTCGAATGATGTTGATGTTGCGAAGATAGCCGTCATGTGGGTTCCTCCGTTGCTGATGTGATGCGTTGAATCGCGTCAAGGGATTGACTGGGTACCGGGTGAACAAGCGAAGCCTCGCGACCAAGAATCTTTGGATCATCACTCGCAAGTTGGGCACGCTCAATGAGCTTCGCCGTTCTCGCAGTTGACCGGCCAAGGGAAGAAGTGCTGACCCCGATGAGAATGCACATTCCACCGAGCACTTGAATAGGTGTTGCCGTCTCTTTCAACACCAACACGGCGGCCACTAGACCAAAAACTGGTATCAGGTTGAGCGTCATGCCCGTGATAGTGACTGGAAGCTTTGTGACGACGGAGTTGTACAACAAAAAGCTTGCTGCGAGACCGATCCCCCCGGCAATGATGAGCGCGAGCCACTGCGAGTGCGTGGCGTGAATTGGTAGTGCTTCTGATCGCGTCATCCATCGCCAAGCCACGAACGGGAGCGCGAACAGTAGTCCGTACGTAAACTGCCACGCTGATAAGACCATGGAGTCCGTGTCCGCACTGTAACGACTGACCAGGACGACGTAAAACGCCGCCGCGGTGACGCCCCCAAGCACCAAAAGGTCACCCCACGTCGCCCGGGCACTGAAGCTGGCACCGCCGATGAGTATCACACCCACGAGAGAGAGCGCCAGCGCTACTGTCGTCCGTTGGTTCAATTTCTCGGTCCTGGATGCGACGGCCAAGAGGACCACGGCGACTCCTTCAAAACCGCCCAGCAGAGAAGCATTGGCGGCGTTGGTGAAGAGCAGCCCAAACGTGAGCAACGCGTACGCTATGCCCGGCTCCAAGAGCCCAAGGAGAACGTAGCCAGGTTGCGACTTCATGGATATTGGACCTGTGCGCCATCTGCGAATCAGCAGCGCCAGCCACATGATGAGCACGGCAATGCTGAGTTCGGTAACGAGTAGCGTCATCGGGCCGAATCCTGCGAGTGCAAACTTTGACGCCGCGGCAGTGCAGCCCCAGCAAATTGCGGCGAGAACCAAGACGAACATTCGACGAGTGGACATTACTCGACCGCTTGCTCCACCGGGCATATTTCTTGAGGGCAGAACTGGTAGTCACAGAGACGACAGATGAGGTCAGCGCGATGTCGATCTCCGGTGAGTGCGGCCAGCACTTTTTCCGCCGCCCGGCTGAATGAATTTTTCTCATCTTGTGTCAGTACGCTGAGTGCCTTGGCGATGGCCGCCCGCCGCCCGTTCAGTGCCCGTTGCGCCACTTTTCGCCCTTTGTTGGTCAACACGAGTTCGACTGATCGCCGATCACGGTCTGAAACTCGCCGCTCGACCAGTTCCGCCGCCACCAGTCGATCTACGAGTCGGACGGTACCTGAACCCGTCAGTCCAATTGGACCACTAAGGGTGTCAATCGTCTCGTTGGGAAAGGCCAGCAGGTTGACGAGAGCCGCCGATGCACTGGCCGAAAAATCAGTCCCCTTTTCTACCGCACCCATGATCTGGTCATGAAGTGCGATCGCCAGTGCGCCAACTATGTTGTACGTTCGCTCGTCCATGGCGTAATTGTATGACTGAGTCAGACAGTAGTCAACCAGGTGTGACATCCACGTCCACACGGCCAGTGGCGTTTCAGAGGGTGTTGCTGGTCATCGAATGCGTCGCCCTACAGTGGGGACACGATCGTCACGGTACGCACACCGAAATACTGGGCGACCGATCACAACTACGAGGTACCAAGGAGAGCGCACGAGTGATAGCCCGAGCAACACACACCCCAGTCCCGAGTCCTCATCCCCGTCGACACCCTTCCAAACCCGAGGCGTACCACGAGGGGGCTTGGCGATACTGCTGATCGCGTTCGTGGCGCTCGCGCTGCTCAGCGTCGTACTCTCGAGCGTCGCCCTCGGTCGGCCAACGTCGTCCAAGTCGCCCTCAACGATCACGGTCACCGGTTCGGGCACCGTCAAAGGCACCCCCGACACCGTGAGTTTTCAAATTGGCGTGAGCACGGCCGCCGCGAGTGCGGCCGACGCGTTGAGTGAAACCAACACGAGGGTTCGCGGCCTCGTTGCCAGCTTGAGGGCCAGTGGCGTCGCCGCGAGTGATCTTCAGAGCTCGGGTCTCAACATCTACGCGAATTACAACAACAGGGGCAACGTCACCGGTTTCACCGCATCCAATAACCTCGACGTGACGATGCATTCGATCAACAAGGCTGGTGCCGCCATTGACGCCGCCGCTCGAGCCGCTGGTAATGGTGTCCAATTGAACGGCCTGTCCTTTTCCATCTCCAATCAGTCCCAGCTCTTGAAAAAGGCGCGCATTGCCGCGATGGACAACGCCTACCTCGAAGCGTCCCAGGTCGCCCAAGCGGGCGGCGCCAGTGTCGGATCGATCGTGCACATCACCGACCAGGAGAACGTCTCGTCGCCCCCCGTGTTCTACAAGACTTCGGGCTCGACCGCGGCGGGCCTCGGCTCGGTGCCCATCGAGGCCGGTAGTCAGTCGGTCAATGTGCAGGTGACCGTGGTGTACTCACTGAAGTGACGCGATAGTTCTTATCGCTGGTCCCCGCATGCGAACAACGTCGATCGGGGCCCAATGAGGATCAGCGGATTGCTGAGCCGTGTCGGTGGTTCGCGCAACATGATCCATGTCGACCGACGTCAAACGTCGACCGTCGTCAGGTTTTGCACCGCGGGACTGATCGTTGGTCACCACGCCGCGTCGTGCCAGTCCTGGACCAGCGACGCGTGACCGCAAATCTCTACGAAGATTCGTCGCTCGTATCGGCGAGCGGCGGCGAACGGAGCAGCGTCAGAGATAAGCCAACCCAGACCGCAATCAACACAAGCCAGATGATGAAGCGTACCCACGGATGAAATCCACCAATGAATGTCGTCGTCCCATACGCCGCGGAACCCTGGCGCAGCGGTGCGTAACCAACCCAGCCGGAAAACGAGTCGAGGGAAGTCGCCCAGCCACCGACGAGATAAAGCACTGCCCCGAGCCCGAACACCACGACCAATCGTTGAGCGACGTTGAATTGGCGGCGTTGCATGCGCATAGTCTGCCACGCGAAGTGATCTCAGGCTCGTCCAGGGAAAGCCGCGTCCCCTCGGGACCGCACGACAGGTCGCAGTAGGTCAGGAAATCGGGCGCCAGGCCCAGTTCTCTCGGGAAGTGAGCATATTCATCGGCAAATCAACGAAAGGCCTTGCCGCGAAAAACCATTGCGGTCGCTTCATCTAGTCGACCGCAATTGCGTCGAGGATGTTGAGTTTCGCCGCCCGACGTGCGGGCCACGTGGCCGCTACTAGACCCAGGAATGCCGCGAGCACTAAGAAGACAATCAGGTTAGAGAACGGCACGACGACGTCGGTGATGCCTTGTTGCTTCAGCGAGTCGGCGAGTGACACGCCCAG
>JABEUQ010000036.1 GCA_013044265.1 Acidimicrobiaceae bacterium | reverse complement strand
TGGACGACGAATGAGCGTCACCTATCTGCTGGATGCCAACGCGCTGATCGCTCTCGTGATCTCCGATCACGAGCACCACGACACAGCGGTGCGCTGGGCCGCCGAAGTCGATGAGATTGCGCTTTGCCCGATCGTGGAGGGAGCCCTTGTCCGATTCCTTGTGCGCGCGGGCGAGAGTCACACCGTCGCGGTGGGAGTCTTATCAGTCCTCTACGGTTCACCGCGATGCGCTTTTTGGCCGGATTCAATCTCGTACACGGCAACGGACCTCCGACATGTCGTTGGCCATCGCCAGGTCACCGACGCCTATCTCGCGGCACTCGCCGCTAGTCGGGGCTGTTTGCTCGCAACGTTTGATCAGGCTCTCGCTGAAGTGCTTCCCAATGAGACCGAACTGATTCACTAACGCTCACGTATCTATAACGGAAAGAGGCGAATCGGATCGTGGACCGGATGCAATGATGCTCGCTCTACTTTACATAACGTACATTATCGGCGTTCTGTAGGGGATTCCGGCAGACGACGCTGGCCACGCTGGTGGGCTCATTTCTTCCATATTCCTTGAGGCCTCCGAGGAGACACGCGCCACCGCTCGGGGTTCAGCTGGGCTGCTCGGGCTTCTTGACGTAGTGAGGGTCGAGCATGTCGTACTCTTGCACCGCGCCGTTTGGCTGATCAACGGAGCTGGACACGACATCGGCGACGACGTGAGCCGCTATGTAATTCATGGTGTCAGCGCGATTGCCTTGGGGCTGGGCCATGTCTTGGAGCACGGGCGAATGAGCGAAGGTCTGGTCCCGGCCGACGCTCCTGGTCTGACCCAAGCGACTCTTCGCGCGCCGAGATTGAAAGACTGCCAACACGATCGCACCGATGACGATTAATGCGATTACGTATACGCTCGCCACCACCTACTCCAAGACCACGATTAATGCAATGCTACGAAGGATTTCCTCAAGAAACGACGTGAAGGTGGCACTTCCTAGCCCGCTGGTGCTGTCCCCAGGATGACGGGCGTTGTGATGCTTTGGCTCCCCCGTATCAACTTCACCTTGATGGTGTCACCCGGATGCGCCGAGGAGATCACGCTGGAGACATCCTGTGCGCTTGTAATGGCTGTGCCATTGATTGCCACGATGATGTCACCTTGTTTAATCCCCGCATTGGCGGCCCCAGAGCCCGGCACGACGCTCATGACAACTGCGCCGCTATTGACGGTGAAGTTGTATTCCGCCTGCAGGGTCGGATTCATCGAGGAAATGTCAACTCCCATGAAGGCGCCGTGATTCACGACGCTCTGCCCGGCTTGGAGAGACTTCAGTAGCGATTCGATGGTGGCGACGGGAATCGCGAAGCCGATGTTCTGTGCACTCGTGCCGTCGGGCAGAGTGCCCGCGACCGCCGTGTTCATTCCAACGACGTCGCCCTGGGCGTCGAGTAGTGGGCCGCCAGAATTTCCGGGGTTGATGGCTGCGTCGGTCTGGATCATGTTGTTGAGCGTCTCTGAGGTTGATGTGGACGATGCGGTGACGGTGCGACCGAGCGCCGAAACAATGCCGTTGGTCACTGTTGGAGTGCCCGCAGCGAGGCCGAGGGCGTTGCCAATCGCTACCACGCTGTCACCAACGACGAGTGCATTGGAATTGCCAAAGGTGACGGCCGGCAGATTCGACGCGCCGCTGATGCGAATGAGGGCGACATCATCGACGGGATTCGTGCCGATGAGTGTCGCCGGAAGTGGCTGAGTGGATCCGGTACGAGTGACTGTGATCGTGCCACTGGGGATCGATGCGGCGATGACGTGGTTATTGGTGAGCACCAGGCCATCGCTCGAGATGATCATGCCCGTACCTTGATCCTCAGTCCCCTGGCCCTTCACGTCAATCGAAACGACCGAAGGTTGTACTTTCACTACGAGTTGAGGGATGGTGAGCCCACCATTGGTGCTCGAGGATGCCGGAGCCGCGGCATTAGTGACAACGGGGAGGTTGGTATTTGTGGTGCTGATGCGCGCGGTGAAGTGTCCAGCGACACCCCCAACGAGGGCCGCCACGAGAAGCAACGTGACACGACTGGTCCAGGGCGACTTGATCGACCGTGACGACGCCAACGAATGCAGAATCGGATCCGGTTCAACGGCGCTCGAAGGCACGCCAAAGGAGGACGATTCCGACCATCCAGTGGCTGGGGGTGCCTCATCAGCTGCGCGAATATCCTGATAATTCGGCATTCTGTCCTGTTCGCCCGACTGCGCGTCATCAATTCCGGGTGCGGGTTCGAGTTGTGAGGACTTCGCCTTGATCAGTGGCGGAAACTGTGCGTCGTCAATTCCGGGTGCGGGTTCGGACTCGCTGCCATTATCAGTTTCTGATGGCGACGAAGCGGGGGACACCCACGCTTCAGACGCAGCGTTGTGTTCGATGTTTTCGCTCATCTCACCATGCTAGAGATTTAGTCGTGTTCACCTTCGAAGGGCACTCGACATTTTCGCTGTGAGAAAACGACTAGATTGTTCTCCTATGTCTCGTCGCATTGAGATCGAAATCACCAGCCTCAACGGAGACGTCGCTACGTGGCGTGCCGCGGGAGCGAAACTGCCCAAGGGCGTGCTGCAAGCATCTCTGGTGCCGGGTGGACCCGTCGTGGGCTCCATCTATCGCGCCGATGTCGAGCAGTTCATGGAGGGCATGGAAGTACTTTCGGTCATGCCGCCCAAGACCGCCTCTCCCCTCGATCCTCGCAAGGAACGCCTCGAGCTCATCGTCTCGGAGAAGTCTGTTCCTGATGTGACAGTGACCTATGCCTCCAAGGGCCGTGGTCCGCGTCGCGACGGTGACGATCGTGGTGAGCGTGGCGAAGGACGTCGAGACGGCGCCAAGCGTGGCGCACGTCCTGGCGCCAAGGAGCGTTCGAGTGACCGCGGACCACGTCCCGACCGACCGAGTGGCGAGCGACCTGAGCGACCTGTCGGCGAACGTGGACCACGGAGCGAACGCCCACGTAGCGAACGACCCCAGGGCGACCGCACTGGCCGGCCAAACCGTGAACGCAGCGGACCTCCCGGTGCACCTCCGGTCACGACCACTTTTCGAAATGCTTTCTTAGCCTCACTGTCGCCGGAGCAGCTTCCGGTTGCCGAGCAGTTGTTGCGTGGCGGCATGCCGTCGGTGCGCTCCGCGGTGGCTGAGCAGAATAAGAACGCCACCGCTCAAGGGCGCCCCACGATTGACCCGGTCACGATTGATCGGATCGCTGAAGACTTGTTACCCAAGACGACACTCGCGATGTGGAAAGACCGAGCTGCGGGTGCTTTAGGTGCCGGTAAAGAGCTTCGCCTGCGCGACTTGCGTGCGGTGGTGACTTCGGCCAAAACAACGTCACTGGATGATGAAGCACGTACCCAGCTCAAGGAGCTTCAGGGTGCATTGACGGCTCGTCTTGAGATTCTGCGCACGCAGTGGACTGAGAAGTTGGACGCCGCGATGAAGTCAAACAACGTCGCCGAGGCGCTACGTCTCGTGGCTCGCCCTCCCGACATGTCGACACGGATCTCTTCGGAGACGGCGACCGGACTTGTCGCAGCAGTCTCGGCTGCCCTGACCGCTGAGCTCGATGTGGCCTCCTGGATTGAGTTGGTTAACTTGACCGTGGAGACTTCGATCCGCCGCAACGTGAAGCCAGTGGGTATCCCGGCCGACGAGTCTGCCAAGGCTGTGGCGGTGAAGAACGCGGGAGCTATTCCTGAGTTCGCAAAGCTTCTGGGAATGAAGGTCCCGCCACCACCGCCACCCACGCGTGCTCCGCGCCGACCGGCCACCGGCCGACCCGCTACGCGCCGCGCATAGTCAACAGACGCGCTTTCCAACCCACTGATTCGTAGAGCGACTTCGTCGCGCGATCTCCGGGCAATGCCCAAGCATCCACGGGGGCGAATTCGGAATTCAGCACGTGTTGCAAGATGGACGAAGCGACGCGACGCCGGCGACTATCCGGTTGAACCCAGATTGCCTGCACGCAACGTCCACGCACCAGCGCTCCTGCGATGATCTGGTCCCCCTCGAGAGCCACCCATACGTCTCCTGCAGCCGCGCAGCATTCGAGTGCGTCGCGAACCTGGTCGAGCCCGATCTCGCTCCCCCAGAGCTGTTCGAGCAGGTCTGGTCCCCCACGCGCACGAATGACGCGGGCGTGGGCTGCCTCAATCACGTGGTCGAGGCGATCACCGCTGGTGGCCTGTCTCACGAGGAGCTCCGAGCCGCTGACGGTCATGGTTCTCAGGATTGCCCTAGACGCAGTCGCGACAAAGAGATTTGTCTGGGTCGGCCAATTGGCTCATTTTTTTGAGCAGTCGACACGACTTGCAACGAAACTCGTCATCTTGCTTAGGAAGTATCGCTTCAAGTGGGTCGACCAGAGGGTCCACTTCAATGGGCCCGTCGTCGTCATCCTCTGGCGTGGTCGTGCGTCGAATGGTCTCGGCTAAAACCTCGTCAAGGGCTAATTCGACGTCAGCGTCATCGGTGAGATCATCGTCCTCATCCGCAACCGCAGTCAGAACGGGAGCCTCTTCGTCGACGTCGTCGTCGGGGTCCACTACCTCGTCATCGGTACCGGCGTCATCTTCGACGATCACGTCCAAATCCAAGTCGTCACCGTCGTCGATAATGTCGATGTCTTCGGTTAAGACCTCTTCGTCAAAGCCCTCGGCAAGTTCTTCCTCGTCGAATACTTCATCGTTGTCGCCATCAATGCTCATAGACTTCCTTCTCTGTAGCGCTGGCAGTGTAGAGCCTTTTTGACGGGGTTTGGGTCATTTCAGCATTATTTTTGCTTAATAATCTCTTTTTGCCCGATTTCTTTCGGCCGCGCGCTCTGCTTCGAGGCGTTCGAGGTCGGTCTCGGAGTAGTCCACGTACGACATTGAGTCGGCAATTCGCTGGTGACCAGCCTCTTCGCGAATCAGGCGGACCATCTCGTGCGCGACGCGCCGATAACTAGGGTGTCCCTGGGGACCTGAGCGCAATTCGATCAGATGCATCGCTTCGCGTGCGTTCATTTGCATCACGTAGCGGATACGGAAGGCTAGGGCCACTGCGTACTGGGCCTGATCGGGGAATTCACTACGTAAGTCGTAGTAGAACTCCGCCGAGCGGGCCAGGGACTCCTCGTAGACCGGGGCTAAGCCTGCTTCGACAATGATTTCGGGCACGTCGTAGCCGAGGTCCACCGTGAGGGGCTGCCATTCAATGGTGAGGAGACGGTGTCGCTGCAAGTCGCGAAATGCCCCGTAGTCGGTGACCAGTTCAAAGCGGTAGTCCGTTCGTTCGAAGGCGCGACCGGGTCGGTGCCTTCGATTGTGCCGCTCGCCCACGTAGGCCGTCATCAGAGCGTCACGCCGCGTCTCATCGAGAGATGCCACCCGCTGGGCAACGTCGTGATGGCTCAGTGAGGTGTTGGCGAAGACAATGGCCTCGAGAACGCGGGTTTCACCCTCGGGGTCGAATGCGAGGAGACGGACATGTTCATCGGGTTCCACTGTCTGTAGATCATCGAAGAGCGACGTCATGATCTCACGGGTAGCACCGCGTGACTCTTCGAGGTAGTGGGACCAGGCGAGACCTCGCTCGGGGACGTCGATACGCTTGAGGAAACTTGGAATGACCTTTCGCAGTTCCTCGAGCATCATTTGTGAGTACTGGCGCACTTCAGGCAGGGGGTGCGCGCGCATGCGCAGTAGCAAGGCCTCGTAGGCCTGACCGGAGGCGTATATTCCTAGATTGGAAAGGGCGCTGGCCGGCAGGAGTCCGCGCACGGCGTCGAGAGCCTTGGCGCGAATTGCCTGACGGTACACGAAGTCTGTGTCCTCGGGGGTCTTAGGAAATTTTTTGGACAAGAACTCCGTCATTTGGGGTAGCAGTTGTTGGTAGGTATCGAACATTCGGTCCATCTCGCCGACGTAGCGCGCTCCGAACTTCGACTCGAGAACGTCGTGGTCGCGGTAGTAGCGATAGAGACCATTCTCTAATCGTCGGTCGTAACCCAGATACCGCGTTGACTGCTCGAGATAACTCATGAGACGTCCGCGTTCGAGAACCTTGGTCAAGATGTTGCTGGCTTGCTCACAGGCCAGGTGCACTCCCCCGAGCTGGGCCACTGAATCATCACCGTATTCGTAAAAAATCTTCTGGTAGAGGTCGTCGGCCCGGTCTAGACCGACCGTTGCATCCACACTGATGTCACCCGTCATGTCGAGATCGCCCACGAATTCGTCCAAGAACAGGCGCCGCAGACTTTTTGACGAACGTGAATAGCGCGCGAAGAGGGCGCCTTTCACGACATCAGGGAGGTTGACCAGGGCAAAAACGGGGCCATCCAAGTTAGTGAAGTACCGGCGCAAAACGGCCACCTCGGCGTCGGTGAACTGTTCGACAACGTAGGGGTGCATGAAACAAAAAGACTAGGTGGCAATTCAGCCGCGTGGGTGGACGGTCGAAGCACCCGCTACCACCGACCGCAGCACCGTTTCGCGTGCTTCGCGCGCGGTAGTGGCAACCTCACCGAGGTGACTGAGGCGTGAGAGCTGCTCGCACAGGTCCGCCACCTGCTTGGCGTTGCGTACGAAATCCCCTGGTGAAGTGGGGCCAATCTCCACGTCGGCGAGGTCGAGGACCGTACCCAGCGTGACGCCGCGCGCCCAGGCGGCGATGACCGGAGCGAGTTTGCCGTCAGGTTCCTTGGAGTGAGGGACCCGGTAGCGCTCTTCCACTTCGCGCACGGTGGCTGAGAGTACGGAGATTTCGTGCATTCGTTCACTCAAATTCAGCCGACGTTCAGGTCCGAGCCGATCGTGCAGGCTCTTCTTGCGCTTCACCGGGGTCTGGGGGTGTTTATTGGTGCGGGCACCGCGTTTCGTTTCGAAGACAAAACTCGAGAGCAGACCCGCCAGTTGGGCGGGTTCGAGGTCGTTGAAAATACCTGCGGCCACGCACTCGGCAATTAAAAGGTCGCACTCGTGGTAGATCGAGCGCAGCAGTTGACCTTGCTCGGTGAGCCGCCAGCCCTCGGCGTAGCCGAGCTCTTCGAGAACGTGGTGGCGAGCGCTCATCTGGTCGCCCAGTGACCGGCGAGAGCCCGAGGGCCGATGATCAGTCTCGAACTGGGCGTAGGAGCGTTGGACCACTTCGAGGGCCGTTTCGATCTCGAAGTGGTTGATCAGGTTGGCGGTGAAGTTGTAGGTGGGGCGAAAAGAAGAATGCAACTCCGAGGGGTGCGCAATGGCTACTCGCCCCACGTCGATCAGGGCTGCCTCCTGGGCGAAGCACACGATGGCGTGCCCTTCGTCGTCGAGGCCGCGCCGGCCCGCGCGCCCAGTCATTTGGGCGTATTCCCCACTGGTCAAGAATCGTCGTCCGGCGTCGGAGTACTTGGAGAACTTCTCGAGGGCTACCGAGCGTGCCGGCATGTTCACCCCGAGGGCGAGAGTCTCAGTAGCAAATACCACAGCGAGCAAGTTCTTGATGAAACACGTCTCGACGATCTCACGAAAGGCGGGCACCATTCCAGCATGGTGCGCCGCGAGGCCCCGACGTAATGAATCAATGAAGTCGGTGTACTCCAGCGCGTGTAGATCATCATCGGAGAAATCGAGCAGTCGCGCCTCGGCGATCTGTTCGATCTCTCGACGCTGTTCGGGTGTGGTGAATAGAAGACCGTCGCGACGACACTGACGCACTGCATCGTCACAGGCGGAGCGCGAGAAAATGAAGACAATGACGGGTAACAAGTCCTCTCGCTCCAGCGATTGCAGTAGCTCGCTGCGCCGGGGGGCGCGAAAGGGTGCGGCGGGAGCGGTCGACTTGGGTCCCTGCCAGCGCGGACCTGGTCGGAACCGGCGCGTCGCCTTCATGGCGTTGTCAATTCGGCGCGCGTCCTCGGAGAGTCGTTCTCCATCGAGTAGCTCGAGTATTTCGGCGTGGGGTTGCCCGCGGCGAACGACGGCGAGGTGTTGATGAAGCGTGATCGGTCGAGTGCTCTCAGTGATGACGGTGGTTTCGCCACGGACTTCTCCGAACCATTTACCGACGAAGTCGGCATTTCCTATGGTGGCTGACAGCGCGACGAAGCGAACGGCCGAGGGCGTGAGGATAAGTACTTCCTCCCAGACTCCCCCGCGAAAGGGATCCTGTAGATAGTGGACTTCATCCAGAACGACCAGACCGAGCTTCAAGAGCTGATCGGAGTCGGTCAAGAGCATATTGCGCAAGACTTCGGTGGTCATCACCACGACGTCCGCCAGCCGGTTAAGTGAGGTGTCGCCCGTCAAGAGGCCCACCCGATCGTCGCCGTAGATCTCGCAGAGCTCGGCGTACTTCTGGTTGGAGAGTGCCTTCAAGGGGGTCGTATAAAAAGCGCGCTGACCGCGTTCCAACGTTCGTCCGATGGCGTAGTTGGCGATCAGGGTTTTGCCCGAACCAGTCGGGGCACTCACGAGCACGTTGACGTCGGCGTCTACCGCGTCGAGTGCCTCATCTTGGAATCGGTCGAGGCCAAAGCCCTGGGCTTCTGTGAAACGCTGCCGATAGTGCTGACTCATCGTTTGAGTAACTTTCCAACGCCTATGGCCAGGAAGTAAAAGACTTCGAGTGGAATCATGAGCGCGAACATCGAGAATGGGTCGCTCGATGGCGTGATGACTCCCGCGAAGACCACAATGGCAATCGTCGAGTATCGCCAGGCTTTGAGTAACTGGCGAGGCGTGACCACGCGCGCGAGTTCTAGGGCGATCAGCACGACTGGAAATTCAAAGGTGATGCCGAAGAGCAGCATCATGAGTACGAAGAGGGTCAAGTATTGATTCGGGTTGTAGTAGGTAGTGAGTGAGTTTCCACCGATGGCGACGAGGAACTGGATCGTTTTCTTGAAGACGAGGTAGGCCACGACGACACCACCAAAGAAGAAGACGAGCGTCCCCAGAACGAAGGGAATGGCGTAACGGCGTTCGGTCGCCTTGAGACCCGGCGTCACGAAGCGCCACGTGTGCCAGAGCCAGAAAGGAGCACTGAAAAGGAGGCCACCAAAGAGTGAGATCTTGACGCGCAGAGTCAGCCCGTCGAGAGGGTTGGTCACGAGGAAGTTGCAATGCTTGGGATCAACTTGGCAATAGGGATGTTGCATGATCGAGAGAAGAGTCGGATAGATGACGAAGGAGACCACGGCCAGCGCCAAAGTGAGGGCGAAACTGATGAGAAATCGGCGTCGAGCTTCGGCGAAATGCTGTACCAGTGTCATGCCGTGGGTGGCTTCACGCGTCCTGCTCATCACTAGTTCAACGACGGATCGGCACTGATGGGGCCAGTGGAGGGTGATGGAGGGACTTGTCTGGGCGGGATCACTAGGGGGGGCAAAAGTGGTTTCTCCGTGGAGGAATCAGTGACGAGATCTTCCTCCGGTGGCGGTGTCGAATTTGTCCGATCCGCGAGCTGGTTCAGTACGGTGACGGGGTTGCGAGCCATGCGCGCCAGGTCACTGGTGCTGGGAAGGTCTGGCAGAGACCCCCTCACTTCGTCCTCGACTCGTTGCTGGAAACGACGCAGGGATTGCCACGTCGACCCGATTTTGTGGGCAACTTCGGGTAGCTTGTCGGGCCCCAGCAGCATGACCACTACGGCCACGATGATGATAATTTTCATCGGGCTGAGACTGAGCATGACCTAAGTGTACGGCCCGCAAAAGCCGTCGAACTACAGCGAGCCAATCCGAGTAACGGGCCAGACGCGCAAGAACGCCTTTCCGATAATCTCCGAGTGAGTGATTGTTCCCCACATGCGGCTATCACAGGAATCAGCGTGATTGTCACCCATCATGAAGTAGTGATTTGGGCTCACGATGACAGGGTTCGCCGCCGTGGCAATGGCGTTTCCAAGGGGTTCGCTGTGGGGCCAGTTCTCCTTGAGAGCCTGGCCATTGACGTAAATCGTATTGCCAATGGAGTAGAGCCGGTCTCCGGGCAGACCAATGACGCGCTTGACAAGGTCGGCGACCGGGGCTCCGCCGCAGTTCTCAGTGGGTGGAGATTTGAATACCAGGATGTCACCGCGATTAATGGTTCCCCAGTCCACGGCGAGCTTGTCGACGATGATGCGGTCTCCAACCAGCAACGTCGGCTCCATGGATCCCGAGGGGATGTAGAACGTCTGAAGGGCAAAGGTACGAAGCCCGACGGACACCACGAGGGCTGCGAGCAAAATTATGACCCACTCGAAGATCAGGTGACGCAACCTCTTAGTGGGCGCCGAGTGTGTCGGAGGGGTGCTGGGCTCATCCGTCATCGCCTCAGCCTCGATTTCACTCACTAGTCAAGGTTACTCGTCGCGTAGCAGAGTCAATCTCGAAAAGTCGAATTCCGCGCCCGTCGAGTCGCTCCTCGTCGAGTTCTTACGTCAAATATATATTTGGGGGGTACCCGTGTCACCGCAAGTGACTGCCGTCAGTTGTGATGACACGGCCCAGTAATGACCTCGCTCGGTATGGCTATGAAGTTCCGCGCTTGGCACCAAGACGACAACACCTGTCTGGACTAACTCGAAGAGCTGTCTGTGGAGGGCAACTCTCTAACCTGCACGGGCCTGAGGTGTCATTGACGCACCGCTCGAGGTGATCGGTCGCATCTGACGCTGCTCAACATGAACCGCGAAGGTATCACGAATGACCGGCATTATTTTGCAAGATGCTGGTACACCGATGACCGTACGGTTTCAAAGGACGAGAGAGTTCTGCATCGATAAGGGTGGTACCTGCGCACTCACCCTCGAACGCCGACGAGGAAGTGGAGGACCCCAGAGCAAATCCCAAACCGGCAACGCCACCGGCCACCAGGAGAGTGCGTCCCAACTCTCGGTCAGTACCAGCACCGACCAGACCATTGAGAGTCAGCCCAACGCCGTCGAGGCGACACGGTGTCTCTCACACCATCATCACAGCACGTAGGAGGATGGATGGATGGAAGTACGAGAGTTGGCATCGTGAGAGACACCGTTGTGATGTCGCTGACGCTGGGCACAATCCCGATACCGCACAGTGCCTCAGCCTCGATGACAGTCCGTGCAGTCGCTCGCGATGACATAACTGATCTCGCGAGGGTCTTTCACCGTGCGTATCAGGGCACGGTCGATGATGAGGGAGAGACTCAGCTCGACGCAATCAACGAACTCCAAAAGACAATGGACGGGGCATACGGAGAGTTCGACTGGCCATCCAGCCTGGTTGCGGAAGTTGATGGGTTCGTGGTTGCGGCGTGTCTCGTCACTTCTTGGAAGGACCGCCCACTACTGGCCTTCGCCGTAACCATTCCCGAATATCAGCGTCGAGGTATTGGTGGTCATCTCATTCACAGCAGCGCGGTGCTCCTTGGGGAGCGCGGGGAGTCAGAGCTTCGACTGGTCGTTACTTCGACAAATCCCAGCGTTAGTCTCTACCAACAACTGGGTTTTCGCCGAGTCCTCGAAAAGTAGAAATCGGCATCGTGTCGATGACGATGCACAGGTCGCGCACGCGCACGGTGCTCGTTGAGAGCAGGCAAGGGC
This sequence comes from Acidimicrobiaceae bacterium, assembly GCA_013044265.1. Classification (GTDB taxonomy): domain Bacteria; phylum Actinomycetota; class Acidimicrobiia; order Acidimicrobiales; family RAAP-2; genus RAAP-2. The sequence goes on along the minus strand of JABEUQ010000036.1, from coordinate 17,240 downwards.
CGCGGTGTCGATGCCTCGCCCTGGATGTCGGTCAAGTCATTTGCGTAGAGCACGACTTGATGAAGCGGGTCACTGCACTCGGTGCTGTCGCCACACAGGAGACACGCTCTACCCACCTGGTCGTCACTGCTCTCCCCCACCACGCGAGTGTCATCGCCGGCGCCCATTAGCCGGTCGGCTGCAACGGCTATTGATCCTTGGGGCGTCGCTCGAGAGAAATCAGTAGTTTTTGAAACCTCTCGTCGTTGCTGCGAAATGGATCTTTGAGTAAAACTGTGCGTTGCATCTCGTCATTGAGTTTGAGATGGACCCAGTCCACGGTGTAATCACGGTGCCACTTCTTTGCTTCACGGATAAAGGTGCCACGCATGTGCGCACGTGTCGTGGTTGGCGCAGTCTGAGAGGCTCTGGTCACCTCTTCGTTGCTCACAATGCGCTGATAGTGTCCTCGGGCTTGGCGTCGATAGTAGAGGCCGCGGTCCACGTTGGTGTCGTGATAGAGCAGGTCGATGAGTGCGATCTTGGGATCGCTGAGGGGCACACCGGAGCGTTCGCGCTCGCGCTCGATGATCTGCAATTTGGCAATCCAGTCCACCCGGTCAGCGAGACCCATTGGGTCCGAACGATATTGCTCGATGCATTCGCGCCACATCTGGACCGCTCGCGCTTGATCTGCGGGAACCTCTCGGGTCAGCACAAACTGCTCGGCACGCTCACACAAGTCCTCTTGAAGCTCGAACGCGGTCATGTCGCGTCCCGACACCAGGCGAATGGGTTCTTTGCTCCAGAGATCGTAGGAGACGTCACGCAGTGCGTTAATGGGTGAGACCATGTTGTAGTCGCGAAGTATCGTCGTGCGATCTTCGATCATTGCCAGCACCACTGCGGCAGTGCCCATTTTCATGAAGGTTGCGTACTCACTCATGTTGGAGTCCCCCACGATGACGTGAAGGCGGCGATATTTTTCGGGGTCAGCGTGGGGCTCATCACGAGTGTTGATGATTGGCCGCGAGCGGGTGGTGGCTGAGGAGATGGACTCCCACATGTGCTCGGCGCGTTGACTCATGGCAAAAGTGGTGCCCTTGGCGTTGGTGACGACCTTGCCGGCACCTGCGAAGATCTGTCGAGTGACGAGGAAGGGAATGAAGACTTGCTCCAATCGCGTGAGATCCTCGATTCGTTCGATGCAGTAGTTCTCGTGACAACCATAAGAGTTTCCTGAGGAATCCGTGTTGTTCTTGAAGAGGAAGATATCGCCGCGAACACCCTCGTCATCGAGTTGCTGCTGGGCGTGTGAGACCAATTCGCGCAAGATGGCTTCTCCGGCCTTGTCTTGAGCGACAACGTCCTTCAAAGTGTCGCACTCGGCGGTTGCGTACTCGGGGTGGCTACCGACGTCGAGGTACAGCCGACTTCCATTCTCTAGAAAAACATTGCTCGAGCGGCCCCATGCCACCACCTTGCGAAACAAGAATCGTGAGACTTCGTCGGGGCTCAGTCGCCGTTGGCCACGAAGTGAGTACGTCACTCCATATTCGGTCTCGATACCGTAGATTCGACGCAACATGACTAGACGCTAGTTCCGGTTCAAGTCAGTAGTAGAGCAATCTGCTCGTCGCTGAGACGTGAGAAGGTTCGACGATCACCTTGATCTTCGAGCACCCCTACTTCGAGATCCTCGACCGGCAAATGCCGATCGGGGCCGGCCAATGCGGATACTGCGTTCTTGAGTGTCTGCGAGAGAGATAGGTGTCCAACCTCGAGATCGGCGAAACGCCCCTTGATCGTCTCGGCGTCACCCCCAAGTACCGCAAAATCTGCTTCGTCGGAAATGGTGCCTTCGTAGGCAATGCGGTATAACTTGGTCGGTCGAAACTTATTGCCTAATTGCGCCACCATGATTTCAACCTCAAGTGGCTTTTGACCCTCGGTGAACATGTCACCCAGGTGGTGGGCGTAGAAGTTTGCGAGTGCGCGCGCGTCGACATCTTCACGGGAGTAGGTGTAGCCCGTGCCGTCGGCCCAGCGGATTCCCGCCTCGCGCAATCGGTCGAACTCGTTGTACTTACCCACGCCAGCGAAAGCGATACGGTCATAGATCTCTGAAATCTTGTAGAGCGAGGCCGAAGGGTTCTCGGCCACCATGAGCACGCCCACGTCATAGATGGCAGCCACGATGGAACGCCCTCGGGCAATTCCCTTCTGGGCGAACTCGGCACGGTCCTTGATGAGTTGTTCGGGTGCGACGTAGAAGTAGTTGCTCATCGCAGGGCTCCTCCAGCAACGCCACCCGACTCTGCACGTCGGTCATTGATCAATCGGAAGGTCTCGGCCGCCGTGGCGTGTTCGAGTTCGCGAAAACCGTCGGACGTCAAGGTCACCATCATGGGAAAGATACTGCGCACGAAGTCTGGTCCCCCCGTGCTCGGGTCGTTGTCAGCTGCCTCGTAGATGGCCAATGCCGCCAGGGCCAGGGCTTCGTCACGAGACATGCCCGTACGAAAGCCCAGTCGCAGGGTCGAATCAGCGAAGGGCGAACCCGATCCAATGACCGAAAAGTCCTGTCGCTCGTAGCATCCACCCGCGCCGTCATATTCGAAGATTCGCCCGGTCTGGTGGGCGAGATCCCAACCCGCGAGCAGGGGCAGTACGACGAGCGTCGTGGTCAGGTTATTTCGCTGGATGAGCGGTGAGAGGTAGTTGGCCTTACCTTCGAGACTTAACGACGAGTCCGTCATCTTCTCGTAGTGCTCGAAAGAGAGCTGAGCGAGTCGAATGAATTCCAAACCTCGTGCCGCAGACCCCGAGATGGCGAGGGCGGTGAAACGATCGGCGGCCTCGATCTTTCGCACATCGCGATTGGCCACGTAGTACGAGGTGGCCTGGCGGTCCGCGACCATGACCACTCCCTCGGCGAAGCGCACCGCAACCACCGTGGTCGCATGTGCGGAAAGGTCTGACGTGCTGGGCGGCAACGTCAAGCCGGTCATTTCGGCAAAGCGGACGAACGAAGGTCCCGGGTCACTCTGAGCGTCAAAAAGCGGCAGACCCATTATTGGCCGCCCTTTTGAACGTAGTTACGTACGAACTCCTCCGCATTTTCCTCGAGAACAGCATCTATCTCGTCGAGTAGGTCGTCCAGCTCGCCCTTGAGCTGCTCGCCTTTCTTCGCCACAATCGAGACGTCCTCGCTCTCTTCGTGGGTGCGTTCGGTGCGCTGCTTCTGGATTCGTTCTTGTTCAGTCACGTACTAGTTCTACCCGTTGAGAGCGGCCACGAGCGCAATCGCTGTCGAATTCTGCTCGAAGAGGGATCCAGTCAACTCTCGCGTCCCACGCGTCGGGTCCATCATGGGGATGCGTTGTAGGGGGCCATGGCCGACGTCAAAGACAATGGAGTCCCAATTGGCCGAGACGATATCGTCGGGAAAACGCGTAACACACTCGCCACGAAAATACGCGCGGGTGCCTTCGGGCGCGCGAAGGACACCGTTACGAATATCCTCGTCAGAAGCCATTTGTCGTAACCCGACCCGTTGTGCCAAGGATTTGTCTCGGCGCACGTCGTGGTACTGCAAATCGATGGCCCGCAGTTTGGCATCACGCGAGGGCAAATCGTAACGGGACTGGAACCCCTCAACAATTCGTTTCTTGGCGACCCAGTCAACGCGGTCGGCTACGTCATCTGGATGGTCGCGGACACCGTCGAGCATTTCTCGCCACTGTTCCAGGATCTGGCGTGTTTCTTCGGGCGACGCGACCGCCGCTCCCCCATGTCGTTCGACGTAGCGATGGGCGAGTAACCACAGTTCGTCTTGGTAGTCCCACGCGCTTCGAGTCAGCCCAGAGTCGTCGGCCACGGCGTGACGCAGAGTAGTGTCGAAGGAGAATTCGTGGATGGCGCGCACTGGCCGAGTTGGCGGGGTCGGAAATTGGCTCGCGCCGCCGTCCTCGAGGGCGGCTAGTAATAAGGCGGTTGATCCGAGTTTCACGAAGGTGGCGACGGGACTCATATTGGCGTCACCACAGATGACGTGAAGGCGTCGGAATCGTTCAGCGTCGCTGTGAGGTTCGTCGCGAGTATTGATGATGGGTCGTTTGAGAGTCGTCTCGAGCCCAACGATCTCTTCGAAAAACTCTGCCCGGGCACTGAGCTGAAAGTCCGCACGAGAGGCTTCGCCGATCTTGGTCTCAGTGCCCACCTTGCCGGCACCGACGATGACTTGACGTGAGACAAAATGGGGCACCATCGCCCGCACGACGTCGGAAAAATCTACCTTGCGTGAAACGAGATAGTTCTCGTGGGTACCGTAGGAATTACCCTTGCCGTCAGAATTATTTTTGTATAGAGAGATCGCCAGTTCCGGGGGCAACGTCTCGTTGGCCACCTGCAGAGCGCGGCGCATGACTTCCTCGCCCGCCTGATCGTAGAGCGTGGCCTGAGCCGGTGTATCGCACTCGGGCGAGGAGTATTCCGGGTGCGCGTGGTCGACGTATAAACGCGCTCCGTTCGTGAGCACCGTGTTGGCTAAGTGCGTCTCAATCATCGGTGCAAGCGCACCAAGACCGAGAATGCCGCGAGCGTCAGTACCGGGTGATTCATCATTGAAGTCCCAGGTGATGCGGGTCCGGCCCTGTTGGGCGTAGGCGTTGACAATGATGCTCGACGCCGTGGTGGGGTCAAAGTCCGGCCCCCCAGCGACGCCGTACTCCGTTTCGATTCCCAGAATCTTTGCTATCGCCATGCTTAGAGGTATTGACCAGTACCGACGTGTTGGATCGAGCGTCCCCCGGCCACCTCCGCCTTCTCCCGATTGATCAGAGTACGAATGAACACAATCCGCTCACCCTTCTTGCCCGAAATTCTCGCCCAATCATCAGGGTTCGTCGTGTTGGGAAGGTCCTCGTTCTCGTGGTACTCCTCGCGGATCGAAGCGAGGAGGTCTTGGGTCTTGAGACCGCGACCCTTACCGGCGATTTCTCGCTTCACCGCAAGCTTCTTGGCTCGACGCACGATGTTCTCGATCATGGCACCCGAGGCGAAGTCCTTGAAATAGAGGATCTCCTTGTCGCCACCCTGGTAGGTCACTTCTAGGAAGCGGTTGTCGTCGTCGATACGGTACATATTGGTGACCGTCTCTTCGATCATTGCCCTCAGGGCCTTGTCGCGGTCACCTCCCCCATTCACTCGGATCTCGTCGGGGTCCAGGGGTAGGTTGCGGTGGAGATAGCGTTCGAAGATTTGGGCCGCCCCATTCTCGTTGGGTCGTTCAATCTTGATCTTGACGTCGAGTCGTCCAGGCCGCAGGATCGCGGGGTCAATGAGATCCTCACGGTTTGTGGCTCCGATCACGATGACATCTCGCAATGATTCCACCCCGTCAATCTCGGCGAGTAACTGAGGCACGATGGTCGACTCCATGTCAGACGAGATCCCGGTGCCCCGAGTGCGAAAGAGCGAGTCCATCTCATCGAAGAAGACGATGACGGGCACTCCCTCCTCGGCTTTTTCTCGCGCACGTTGGAAGACGACGCGAATCTGGCGCTCGGTTTCACCAACGTACTTGTTCAGGAGTTCGGGTCCCTTGATGTTGAGGAAATACGAACGCACGTTGCGATTACCGGTCATTTCGGCGACCTTCTGGCTGAGCGAGTTGGCGACGGCTTTAGCGATGAGGGTCTTGCCACATCCGGGAGGGCCGTAGAGCAAGATGCCCTTGGGCGCGGGAAGCTCATAGTCATTGAAGAGGGCGCGGTGCAGATACGGCAGTTCTACGGCGTCGGTGATTGATTCGATTTGTGCATCGAGTCCACCCACGTCGGCGTAACTGACGTCGGGCACTTCCTCCAGAATCAACTCCTCAGCCTCTTGGCGCACGAGTTTTTCGACCAGTAGTCCCGACCGGGGATCCAACAAGACGGCGTCGCCGCTGCGAAGTTTGACGTCGCGCAATGCGTCGGCCATCTCGACTACGCGTTCTTCGTCAGCTCGACCATAAACCAACACGCGACGCTCATCGAGAACTTCCTTGACGCTGACGACTTCACCTTGTCCGTCGGGGTTGCGAATACCGATAATTGCGAATGACTCGTTCAACACCACTTCGTGACCGCGTTCGACTTGACCGGGGTCGAGGCCCGGGTGAACCGAGACGCGCATCTTTCTACCCGACGCGAAGATATCCGCGGAGCCGTCGGGATTGAACTCAATAAATGTGCCGTAGACCGCCGGTGGTTGCGTCAATTTCTCAACTTCGTCACGGAGGGCAGCAATTTGATCACGCGTCTGTTGAATAGTGATCGCTAACTTTTCATTGTTCGAGCGGGACTGAGTAAGCTGCAGTCGTGACTCGACGAGCTTTTGCTCGAGTAATTCAATTCGGTGCAGCGACTGATCCAGTGACTCGACGTTGAACGACGTCGCGTCGTATTCATCACGGGAATTGTCATCATCGCGATACTCGCCAAACGGGTTCGAATGCTCCATAGAGCAACCTTAGTGAGAGTGTTGCGCTCGTCATAGTTCTGATTAGTGGGCTATCCGCTAAAGTGAGCGGAGACCAAATGGTAACGAAAGGCCCACGAAGATGAAGGTATGGATTGATCAGGACTTGTGCACCGGCGACGGTCTGTGCGAGGAAATCTGTCCTTCGGTCTTCACATTGCTCGACGATGGACTGGCCTACGTCAAGCAAGATGGCGTCGCATTGTCCTCGCCTGGCGGTGCAGCCGGTCTCGCCACGGTGGCTCCCGATCTCGAAGACGCCGTCATTGAAGCGTCCGAAGAATGCCCGGGAGAATGCATCTTCATCGAGCGTGGCTGAACTGACTAATTAGTCGCCTTCACCAGTCGTCGCGCCGAGGTCAAGAACCCGGTGTGGGCCACCATACGATGGTCGGGTCGTACGCTACGGCCATCGATATGCCAAGTTCGGCGCAAGATTTCAACAGTCTCTTCCACGCCGAATGAATTCATCTTTAGCGCTTCGCGCACCAACTGCGTTTGGTTAATCGTTGGCAAGTACGCCAAGAAAATCCCACCTGGGCGCAGGGCTTGAGCTGCATGGGGTACGACGAGCCAAGGTTCGGGCATGTCGAGGATCACTCGGTCCAAGTCACGCTCGTCAATCCCGAGGGTCACATCGCGGATGTGAATGTCGTAGTCAATCTCCTCGCCCAACATGTCCACCACGTTCTTGCGGGCCTGAGCGGCAAAGTCCTCGCGAATCTCGTAGGCGGTGATGTGAGCGCCCGCACGAAGCAACGTCATAGAGAGGGCTCCGGAACCAACCCCAGCTTCGAGCACCCTCATTCCCGGGCCGATATCGGCTTGCATAAGAATCGTTCCCAGGTCTTTGGGATAAATCACCTGCGCCCCGCGGGGCATTTTGAGCACCACGTCCGAGAGAGTGGGGCGCAAAACTAGGAACCCTCGATCTGTGCTGCCACGCACCACCGAACCCTCGAGGGCCCCAATCACGTCGTCATGCTGGAGGATCCCGGTATGGGTGTGAAAGGCGTTGCCGGGCTTGAGAGTTATCAGATATTGACGGTCCTTGGCGTCGGTCAACATCACTCGTTCGCCAACGCGCAGCTCTGCGGCTGAACTCATCATTCTCCTAGGGTCAGTGCTGTTGACGACGACGTGCGGCTCGGTCGAGACGTCGCAATAACACTAGGGCCCCCGCGAGGGCGAGCCACACCCCCGAGCGCTGTGCCCAGGATCGACGCAGCGCGCCGAGAATCGCCGTGCGCCACAGGAGTGCGAACATCACTTACGCCGCGAGCGTCGTCCGCGCAGCCACCCCAATGCGTAGCCCGTGACCAGACCGCCTAGACCGACTCCGGTGGTAGATGATTTCGCGTTGCGGATACGTGCTGGGATATCACTCGTTTGGGGCAAAAGGGCTCGTACCGAATTCTCGAGCTGCTGGCGAGTCGGACTCTTGGCTCTCAACGGTCGTCCTTCATCCGACGCGACGTCCCTGCGAAGATTCGTTGGACGACTAGGGCACCGACTGCCAGTGCCAGGATCACGACGATTAGGTAGGGAATCCACGACAGAGTGCCGTCAAGCACGGGAAAGAGCCACTGGAACATCCGCAGGACACCCAGAAGTCCCACGACGAGTCCGAAACCGACGAAAATACTGCCGAGCGCCCCAAATGCTACGAAGCGACCGAGATCCTTGAGGGGCTGGATCGTTTGCTCTTTGAAGTAGCGAATGAACAGGTCACGAACCTCTTCGAGGTCGCGTTGAATCGATGCACCCTTAAATAACTTGCGCCACGAGGGAGTCCTCACTCCCCCAGACTACTCACTGACTTGGCGTGGGCATCTATTTCGGCGCGGTTGTGACACGAGTCACGTGCCAAGGTTCACTAACCTTCAGGTCATGAGCGACGAGTTATTTTCTGGGGCGAGTGAGCTCGAAGGGCGAACTATCCGCAATATCATCGCGCTGGCAATGGATGCACCAGCGGCGGCGAATTCGGGCCACAGTGGAACGGCAATGGCCCTGGCACCCCTGGCGACCACTCTGTTCTCACGAGTGTTGCGACACGATCCGAGCAATCCGACTTGGGCGGATCGCGACCGCTTCATTCTGAGTTGTGGTCACGCTTCGATCCTGCAGTACGGACTTGCCCACTTCTTCGGCTACGAGTTGAGCGTGAGCGACCTTAAAGCTTTTCGTCAACCACACTCGCGAACCCCCGGTCACCCCGAGAATGGGGTCACCCCTACCGTTGAAGTGACCACGGGTCCCCTCGGTCAAGGAATCGCCAATGGTGTCGGAATGGCGATCGCCGAGAGAATGTTGCGCGAAGACTTTGGCCCGGACCTCGTTGATCACCGTACCTGGGTAGTCGCGGGCGATGGTTGTCTCGAGGAGGGGATCAGTCATGAAGCGGCATCTTTGGCGGGTTCACTGGGCTTAGATCGGTTGACCGTCTTCTACGATGACAACCACATCACGATTGACGGCTCGACCGAATTGGCGCTGCGCGACGATGCGCCCGCGCGTTTTGCCGCCTATGGATGGCACGTGATCAATTTGCGTGAGCAGGCCAATGATCTCGATGCGATCGAAGCGGCGACTCGTGCAGCCATTGTCGAAACGAATCGTCCAACATTGATTGTTGTTCGTTCGCACATTGGATTCCCTTCGCCCACGATGATGGACCGCCGTGAAGCACACGGTTCGCCATTTTCGCGTGCCGCCATTACTGAGGTCAAGGAGATCTTGGGCATCGACGACGAACCCTTCGCGCTCGACGCCGACCTCCCCGGGCTCAATCGTGATCAGGTCTTGAGCCACGGCGACCACGCCGGCTCCTGGCATGAACGAGTTGTGAGCGCAGGTGAACGTGGCGAAAGGTTACTGACCCAGCTCGTCGCCGCGGGACGTTTAGTGGATCCGATCGTCGCAGAATCCTATGAGGGTGGTACTTCGGTGGCCACGCGAAAGGCAATGCAGCGTGCCATGGATACCTGGGCCGTCAGCACCCCCGGTTTGAGTGCTGGCTCGGCGGACCTGACGGACAATACCGGTGTGATCTTGAAGCACAGCGTGGCCCAGAGCCACGAGAATCCTGGCGGGCGACAGATTCATTACGGTATCCGTGAGTTTGCCATGGGCGCAGTCATGGTCGGCCAGGCGCTACACGGTGGAATACGACCCGCCGGCTCCACGTTCTTTGTCTTCTCGGACTACGCCCGCCCGGCAATCCGTTTGGCCGCCCTGAGTCACGCCGGGGTCCTCTTCGTCTTTACCCACGACTCAGTCGGAGTGGGTGAAGATGGCCCGACCCATCAGCCGGTCGAGCATCTGGCTGCCCTGCGCGCCATGCCCCGACTGCACGTCGTGCGTCCGAGTGACGCCAACGAGACGCTGAACCTCGTGGAAGGGTTCCTTCGTGATCCTTGCCCTGCGACCACGGCACTCGTCCTCACTCGTCAAGACGTAGCGGTCCTGAATGGCGACGATGCTCTCGCCTCGATGCAGGGAGCTCGATTTGGCGGTTACGTGCTCCGTGAGGACGCCGACGCTGCCTACACGCTGGTGGGTACGGGTTCAGAGGTGCAATTCTGTTTGGCCGCGAGTGAGCGACTCGCTGAGCAGGGCATCGCTACGCGAGTCGTAGCTCTGCCGTGTTGGACCTGTTTCGAAGAGCAAGACGGCGAATACCGTGCGAGGGTTCTTCGCCGTGACATTCCATCGGTGTCTCTCGAAGCCGGGGCGACCCTAGGCTGGCATCGCTACGTCGACGACGCACTAGGAATCGATAGTTTCGGACTTTCGGCGCCTGGCTCGTACGCCTTTGAGTATTTCCATATCAACGCCGAGGCCCTCGTGGACTTCGTGACATCTCGAGTTGGGGTTTGACAATGACGACACTGCACACACTCTTTGACGAATTCGGTCAGAGTCCATGGATCGACAACATACGCCGAGACTGGCTCGAGGACGGAACTTTGGCCGCGCTCGTCGCCAATGGAGCTCGCGGCGTCACGTCGAATCCTGCGATCTTCGCTAAGGCTTTCGCTACTTCTAGCGCGTACGATGGTTTGCTCGCCGACGCCGCCTCTGAAGATGCCGAGACAATTTTTGAACGCTTAGCGAGCGCTGACGTGCGCGATGCCTGCGACGTGTTGGGGATGCTGCACGCGTCCAGTCGCGACGAGTTCGCACGAGGACGTCGCCGTTACGCCGACGGCTACGTTTCATTAGAGGTGTCGCCGCGATTGGCGCGTGACACCGAGGGAACGATCGATGCGGCCAAGAAACTCTGGCACCAAGTAGACCGATCTAACGTGATGATCAAGATCCCTGCGACTCGCGAGGGGCTACCGGCCATTACCCGTGTCCTGAGTGAAGGAATCAATGTGAACGTCACGTTGATCTTCTCACTGGAACGTTACGACGAGGTTCTGCAGGCCTGGTGTGCGGGACTCGAAGCAGCGCACGAGGCGGGACGTGATCTCGCGGGCATCGCCAGTGTCGCTTCGTTCTTCGTTTCGCGTGTCGACGCCGCGATCGACAAGCTTCTCGACGAGGATGACGTCCTGCGTGGTCATATTGCCAATGCTCAAGTGGCGGCGGCGTACGAGACGTATTTGCGTTGGATGGTGGACCCTCGCGTCGCGAGATTGCTGCAGTCGGGTGCGCAGGTTCAGCGTCCCCTGTGGGCTTCGACATCGCCGAAGAATCCGGAATATGACGATTTGCTCTACGTGAATTCCATCGTGGCTGACGAGACCGTCAACACTATGCCCGACGCCACTCTGGAGGCCGCCCTCGATCATGGGCACTTCGAGAGGTCGTTGCTGGCCACCCCTGGATCACTCAGTGCTACCGCCGCGCTACTAGACCTGCTACCGACGAGTATCTCTTTGTCGAAGGTGACCGAGCAGCTCGAGCGCGAAGGTGTCGAATCTTTTGTGAACTCCTACGAAGAGCTCCTCACCATCGTTTCTTCGAAGCTCGACAAGAAATAGGTCAAGTGGACCGCGGAACTTTGGCACCATTATCTCGATGACGACGTAGTTCGCACTAGGGGGTAAGTTGGCGTCGCGCCAGTGACTGGTTCGATCACCCTGAGTGGTGCTTCTAGGACTCGTTGGTGCGTGTTGACGTCAACCGTGCGCGAGGTCCGAGCCTCGGTCCACGAGTGTTGTAGATGCCGGGTGGGCCAGATATCTTCTGGTATCGACGACTTCGCGATGCAATTGGGCGAGGCGGGGTTGTGCTCGCTAGCGGTCCTTTGGTCCCACATGGTTCTAGAGGGCAAGTTAGCCACCTTGAACTCGCCCAAGGCCCGCCACGGTGTTGTCGCAACACCGTTCGCACCAGTGCCAAGAGAGATGATTCCCTGATCGATCGCGACGCGCACGGAGTGAGCATTGACCCGACGGCTCCCCCCGGTGAAGCCTGACCGCTTCGTCGGTGAGTGGCACCGTCCAATGCGCGCCACGGCTTCGGGTGTGTCTCAGGTTTCCTCGATGTGCACACGGCTTAGGCGGTTGGTGGCGTTCGCGCGATGGTCTCGAAGAGACATCGAGTCCCCGCTTCCCAGTCAATGACGCGAGGAACGTGTCCACCACTTTATGACACACCTCGTAGTATCGAACTTATGACGATTCCCGCTTCCGTGTCCGCCGTGCAGGAGATCCGAGAGTTGACCCTCGATGAACTAGCCGAAGCCGCCTTTGCTCGAGCTCGTGCAGCGTACGGCCAGGTATTGACGTATTCGCCTAAAGTCTTCATCCCTCTGACCCACCTCTGTCGTGATCGATGCGGGTACTGCACTTTCGCCCAGGCTCCGGCGCGGGTTGCTGCGCCCTACATGAGTCTCGATGAAGTGATGGAGGTCGCTGTTCGAGGACGCGAAGCCGGGGCCAGTGAGGCACTCTTCACCTTGGGTGAACGTCCTGAACTTCGTTACGATGAAGCTGCGCGCTGGCTCGCCGCTCGTGGATATCGTTCCACCATTGACTACGTCGCCAATGCTGCGCAGATGGTGCTTGAATCCACTGGCCTGCTGCCACATATCAACGCTGGCGCACTTTACGATTTCGAATTGCGTCAACTTCGTCCCGTGTCAGCGTCGCAGGGAATGATGCTCGAGAGCCTGGCTCAGCTCGCCGCGCACCGACTCTCTCCAGACAAGGAACCCGCGCGTCGTTTGGCGACGTTGGACCTGGCTGGTGAACTGTGTATTCCCTTCACTACGGGTTTGTTAGTGGGTATTGGTGAAACACGGCAGGAACGTCTCGACACCTTAGAAGCGATCGCTGTGAGTCACGCGCGATTCGGCCATGTCCAAGAGGTGATTATTCAGAACTTTTTGCCCAAGGAGCGCACCGCCATGGCCAATGCCCCCGCCGCCACGGAGGAGGAGTTCTTTTGGACGATCGCTGCGGCGCGGTTGATTCTGCCTGACGATATTCACCTGCAAGCACCCCCTAATTTGAGTGATGATCCCACCAAATTGATCGCGTTCGGCATTGATGACTTCGGTGGCATCTCAGCAGTTACGAAGGACCACGTCAATCCCGAGCGCGCCTGGCCCGCTATCGAGACGCTCGCTGAGCAATGTGATGAAAAGGGCTTCGTGCTCGCTGCACGTCTTACGGTGTACCCCGGACACATTCACTCCGATGGATTCCTTGACGATGCCGTTCGCCCGCACGTCTTGGCTCAGAGTGACGCCAGCGGTCTCGCTCGTCAAGACGAATGGTTTTCCGGGGCTGACGCCACTCCCCCACTTGCACCTAGGGGTCATGCACGTTCGAGCGCGGTGGCGCAGATTCTGAACCGCTACGAACCGGGATACCAATTCGAGCACGGTGAACTGGTGACATTGTTTGAGGCGCGCGGTCGCGACTTCAACGATGTCGTCGAATCGGCCGATCAAGTGCGTCGTGATCTCGTGGGCGAACCCATCAGCTTCGTGATGAATCGCAACATCAACTACACCAACGTGTGTACCTTCAAGTGCCGGTTCTGCGCCTTCTCCAAGGGTCCCCTCTCGCTCAACTTACGCGGTGATCCCTACTTATTGACCCTCGAGGAAATCAGTGACCGTGTGCGCGAAGCAGCCGATCTCGGGGCGACCGAGGTGTGCTTGCAGGGTGGTATCCATCCCAACTTCGACGGAGACTATTACATTGACGTGGTCGCAGCAGTGAAGGCGGGGTCCCCGTCGATTCACATCCACGCCTTTAGTGCTCTCGAAGTATTCGAAGGCGCTCGTCGTAGCGACGTGGACTTGACGACGTACTTGACTCGACTCAAGGAGGCTGGTCTCAAAACGCTACCCGGTACGGCGGCGGAGATTCTCGATGACTCGATTCGCAAGATTCTTTGCCCCGATAAATTGTCGTCGGACCAGTGGCTCGAGGTACACCGTGCGGCCCACTCGGTTGGGCTCCATTCGAACATCACCATCATGTTCGGTGCGGTGGAGAGGCCCCACTCATGGGCGACACACCTGATTCGCACCCGTGATCTACAGAAGGAAACGGGCGGCTTTACTGAATTTGTGCCACTTCCCTTTGTCCACATGGCGACACCCCTATTCTTGCGTGGCAGATCACGTAAGGGACCTACCTTTCGCGAGGCAGTGTTGATGCACGCGGTGCCGCGTTTGCACTACGCGACACTGATCAATAACATTCAAGTCAGTTGGGTCAAGATGGGTGTCGAGGGTTCACGGCGCATTCTCCAGGCTGGTGCGAATGACCTCGGGGGGACCTTGATGGACGAGAATATTTCTCGTGCCGCCGGCGCCGTCCACGGTCAGGCCATGGACGTCGAGATGCTCAAAGAATTGGTGAGGCCACTGGCTCGACCATTGCGGCAACGCACCACGCTCTACCAGGCATTCGCGTGACCCCAGACGTCATTGAAAGATTCGTCGCTGAAGCAACGTCGGGCACGGTCGCCGCTCCGGAGCACGTGGCGGCAATTCGGGCACTGGTAACTCGGGCGTTGAGTCTGGCGCAGTACGAGAGCAATCTGGGTGATCTCCAAAGTGCCGTCACCGCGCTGGAAGAGTTACTCGAAGGATCTCGGTTGTTCCAACCATTTCGCGGTACGCCTAAGGCTACGGTCTTTGGTTCGGCACGCACGAAGCCCGACTCTGAGCTCTACGTTTTAGCCAGTGACTTGAGTGCGGAACTGGCGACCCGTGGTTGGCTGACGATCACTGGGGCGGGACCGGGCATTATGGAGGCTTCCTCTAAGGGGGCCGGTCGCGAGAAGACCATTGGTGTGAATATCGAATTGCCCTTCGAGCACGGCACAAATGCTTATGTCGATGTTGAGCACCGACACATCGCCACCTCCTACTTCTTCACGCGCAAGGTGATCATGACGCGTTCGTCGCAGGCCTTCGTCGCGTTCCCGGGTGGCGTAGGTACCATGGACGAACTCTTCGAGATTCTGACATTGCTGCACACGGGCAAGACTGATCCGGTACCCGTGATACTCGTCGACCGCCCCGGGGGCACTTTTTGGAGTGCGTGGCGCGATTTCATGGCCGATGAGGTCCTGGGCGGAGCGTATCTCTCTCCTGGTGACGACGTGACCTATTACCTCTGTGACAACGTCAACGATGCGGTGCATGAGATTACCAACTTCTATCGGAACTATCTCGGTTGTGTGACCGGCCAGGGTGAGGCCGTGATCGATGTACGTTTCTCGCCGAGTGACGAGGAATTTGCGAGATTGTCGAACCAGTTCGCCTCGTTGAATTTCACCACGGGCACCGGCTCACGCGGAACTACGGTGCGTTTCGACTTCAATGGTCGCAGTTACGCCACACTTCGTCGAGTCATCAATGAGATCAACTCCTGGGATCAGTCGCGATCGTAGCCACGTAGTAGTCCCTCAGCCTTTTGCAAACTGCGACGCACCTTGGCCAGTCGTCGTTCGAGTTCGCGAGCTTCGTCGGCCTCGTCATCACGTAATTGAGCGCGCACGGCGTCGAATATCACGTCCGACACCCGATGTTCGAGCGCCCCAACTTCGTCGGCCAAGCGCGCGAGTGATTCGCTCATAGAGTCTCGACCTGGAGTTGACCTTCTGCGAAGAGCCGTCGCAGTGCTCGCTTATCAAATTTCCCTACGCTAGTTTTTGGCAGGCTCTCGACGAAACTCCAGTGCTCCGGTAACCACCACTTGGCAACAAAGGTACTGAGGTATTCTCGTAACTCGTGCGCGCTCACGTCGGATTCGGGAGTTCGTACGACGACGCAAAGTGGACGTTCCTGCCAACGATCATCTGGAATGGCCACCACGGCAGCCTCGAAGACTCCCTCGTGGCCTTGGACCGTAGTTTCGAGTTCGACAGAACTGATCCATTCGCCGCCCGACTTGATCATGTCCTTGGCTCGGTCGGTGATGACCATGTACCCATGGGGATCAAGCGTGCCGATGTCGCCGGTTCGCAACCAGCCGTCGCGGAACAATTCGGGAGCTTCGGCACCAAAGTACCCAGCGGTGATCCAGGGACCGCGGAGTTCGAATTCTCCTACGGCGACCCCATCGCGTGCGAGGACCTCACCTTCGTCGTTCGTCAGCCTCACTTCTACCCCGGCCATGACGCGCCCGGCCTTCACGCGGTAGTCAATCTCGTGCTCGCGGCTCACGCCCATAGGTGGTGTTGATACCGCAACCAGCGGGCTTGTCTCGGTCATGCCCCAGCCCTGGAGGACGTCAACTCCGTGACGCTCTCGGAATGCTTCAATCATGAAACGCGGGACAGCCGCGCCACCAGCCAGGATGATCCGCAGGCTCGTGAGGTCAGCGTCGCTGCGTCCACCCGCAGCGCGCAGGAGATCATTCCAAATTGTCGGCACTCCAAGGGCGAGCGTCGGGCGCAAGTCCATGATCATGTTGAGCAGCGGTTCACCCTGGAGGAACATCTGGGGCATGATGAGTTCAGTCCCGGCCATGAAAGCCGTGTAGACAGCACCCCAGGCGTTGACGTGGAACATGGGTACGACCAGTAGGCAACGATCACGATCACTTAAAGCGATCGAATTGGCACTCGTCGAAGCCATTGAGTGCAACCACGTGGAGCGGTGTGAGTAGACCACCCCCTTGGGGTCACCCGTAGTCCCGGATGTGTAGCACATCACCGCGGCATCCTTCTCATCAAGGTCGGGCCAATCGAAACCCGGTCCTTCTGCCGTGATGAATTCTTCGTAGTCGATCACTTCGAAGGGGACATCGCCGGCGGGGCCGTTCACGATGATGTGCTCGACTCCGGGGATGTGTTCTTTGATCCCCGCCAGCAGTGGCACCAGGTTGGGGTCCACGATGATGACCTTGTCGGAGGCGTGGTTGATGATGAAGGCCAACTGCTCCGGGAAGAGTCGGACATTGAGGGTGTGAAGAATCGCGCCCATACTGGGTACCGCGAGGTAGACCTCCATGTGGGTTTGGTTATTCCACATCAGTGTGGCGACGCGGTCATCTCGTTGGACGCCGAGTCGAGCCAGGGCCGAGGCCAGTTTCTCGGCTCGCTGAGCGACATCAGCGAAGGTGGCGCTGAGCATTCCAGAGGGAGTCGCGGTGAAGACTCTCTTGTCGGCGTACATCCATTGACCGTGTCGCACGATGTCGCGTATCAGCAACGGTGCGTCTTGCATTGTGCTTCGCATTTATCCCCTCAAAACGCTCTGCCTTGATGCTACAGAACGTGTGTGCATTCTTGGGGCATCGGAGAATTTA
>JABEUQ010000235.1 GCA_013044265.1 Acidimicrobiaceae bacterium | reverse complement strand
TGACACGCTGGCCCAGATTGCGCGTCACGAGCCGGGCACCCTCGTCTATCTGAACCATCAACGTTCCGAGCGTCCCCATGAGCGCGTGTTCTACGAGTGTTACCAGAGCGACGACGCCTTCGAGTTCCACGAAGCCCAGGTCCACACGATTCGATTTCTCCAAGAGCGCGGCCAGCACCTGGCCGGTCCACCCGAAGTCTGGCCGCTGGCGACGTTATCGGGCGTGATAAACGGAGAACTGCGTGCGAAGTGACACCGCTGACGAGGTCAACGTCGTAGGCACGCTCGTCAAGCAGTACCGGCGTGAGAGGCAGTGGACCCAAGAGCGGCTCCACGATGAGATCGGCATGTCCACGAGCTGGGTCGCCCAGGTGGAGCAGGGAGAGATCGAGGTCAGGGACATCAACCACCTCGGGCGCCTCGCCCTGGCGCTGGGCGCCCCGCTGATCGAGTTCGTGCGCGCGACCGGGGTTCCCGACGCCGCGAAGAACCTGCGTGAGCGTGACTACGTGGAGATGGTGCGCGTAGCGATCGCCGGATTCCCGAACCCCGAGTCACTCGTGCCCAACGCGGCGGCGGTGTCGACCACCGTCACTCTGGAAGAGTTAGAGGCTCAGACGGACCACGCCTGGGCGTTGGTGCATGCCTCTTCCTACCAAGAACTCGGCCACGTACTCGCGGCGCTCATTCCCGTCGCCGAGGCCGCCAGTCGATCGACGAGTGACGTCGACGCAATTCGGAGCCTTACCTGTCTCGCCGATGTCTACCAGGTCGCCGCCGCCATGCTCGTCAAGGTCGACGACCACGGTGCTGCCTGGGTCGCCGCCGATCGGGCCATCACCGCCGGGGAACGCTGCGGGGATCGCTGCCTGATCCTGGCGGGTCAACTACGCATGGCGCGCACCATGCTCGACGCCAAGGATCAGAAACTGGCGGTGCACGTCTTGAAGCGGGCCTTGGTCATGGCGAAGGACGTGAAATCCTCGCACGATCCAGGACTGATTTCACTGGTGGGAGCGTGCGCGCTGCTGACCGGGGTCTTGCTCGCGCGCGACCACGACACCGCGTCCGCGCAGAAGTCGCTCAAGACGGCCCAGACACTGGCTCGTCAGTTGGGTGAAGACCGAAACGAGTACGGCACCGAGTTCGGTCCAACCAACGTGGCCATGCACGCCGTGGCGATCTCGGTCGAACTGGGCAACGGACAAGAGGCCCTGGACCGCGCCAAAGCCGTTCCTGCGCGAACGCTCTCACCTGAACGTCAGGCTCGCTTCTTGATCGACATCGCGCGAGCCAATCTTCTGGTCAAGTCGCCTGAGCGCACGATCGACACGCTGCTGCACATCGAAGAGATCGCACCGGAGGAACTCAGGAACTTGGGACTCGTGATGATGATCATCGAAGAAGTCGAAGACCAGTTGGGGCGACGTCGCAGCCCTGCCCTGCGCAAACTCAAGCAACGCCTCTACGGCTGAAGCTCGACGAGTTCTCCGCGCCAGCGTTGACGTAGCTCCACGCGCCTGCTGGCGACCCTCGATGGCAACTAACAATCACTCACAATCCTGCTGTGACTTTGACTGTTTTCGCCTTTTCGCAACCCCGAGTTCTTTACCTTCGTGTCGTCGCCACAGATTGTGCCGACAACATACGAAGGAACGAACATGAAACTACCCATTGACACCAGCAGCCTCGACTTCCTCGCGGTTTCGATCGCCGAGCCGGTGATCGACTTCGACTCAAAGCAACAGCGCGTCGACGCCGACGGCAAGGCCATCTTCGCCGTCAGCGTCGTCGCGATTGGCGGTGAAGGGGCCGACATCCTCGTCGTGAAGGTGGCGGGCGAGCCCAAAAACCTCACGCTTGGCGCCCAGGTGAAGGTCACTGGTCTCGTGGCGACGACCTGGCAGATGGGCGACCGTCACGGCGTGAGCTTTCGCGCCGACAAGGTTGAGGTCCTGTCCACGACAACCAAGGCGCCAGTCGCGGCCTAAGGACGTGCCCCGAGAGAACTCTCTCTCGGGGCACCTTCGCGTTCTCGAAAGGAACTTCCAATGAACCCTCCCACCAACTCACGTTCGATGACCGATGAAATGCTTGATGAACTGCTGCGCCAGCTCGCTGTCTGGCGCGTCGAACTCGTGCTGTTCGCTCCACCCGCCGGACTTGGGCTCTGGCTCTACGTGCGCTTCGGTCTGTTCCTCGCCATCGCCGCTCCGGTCGCACTCGTAACGACGACCCTCTGCGTCGGTCCACTTCGCCGATTCCTCGGGCGGCTGTTGCACCGAGCGAGCGTGCGTCGACACCTCGAAGCGGCGTTCCACTCGCTGCCCGGAGTGCTGAGCGAGAAGCGGCCTCGCATCGTGAAGATCACGCGCACCACGTTCGGTGACCGGGTGGAGCTCGGGCTCTGGCGCGGCACATCCATCGACGACCTCGTGAAGGTCGAAGCGGTCCTCGCGGCGTCGCTCGGGGTGCGCCAGGTTCGCTGCGTGGCGAACCCGGCGAAGCGGAACCTCGTCACGCTTACCATCACCCGTGACGACCCGTTTAGTGTTGAAGTGCTGCGCTGCCCGCTGCTCGACGCGAAGCGCACCAGCCTCTGGGACGCG
>JABEUQ010000234.1 GCA_013044265.1 Acidimicrobiaceae bacterium | reverse complement strand
GGTGGTCGTTGTCATGGTCATTGGAGAGATTCCTTCTCCGCCCTCTTAGCTCAGTGATTGGTCGGTGCAGACTGTCTCACTCGAGGTTGGCACAGAGGGAACTCCATGCGCAAAAGTTTGAGCCTGTAGGATTGATGAATCCCGGCGCGATGTCCCAATTGCTCCAAAGAGTGGAGCAAGAATGGAGCAATGGGTAATGCTCCCGTAGCTCAGTATGGAGAGAGCGGCGGTTTCCTAAACCGAATACTCATGCCTGAACGGCTCCCCCAGAAACCCATAAAAGGCAAGGGAATACTGGGAAAGTGCCTATTTCTAAGGGCTCTGGGATTCCCGGTTGTACCCCACAGATCACGGCAATTCGTCACCAATGTTGTGCTGAGGTTGTGCTGGGAAGTGCTTCCTGGAGGCCGAGGTCTGTCGGCTCGAGTGTGACACCCTTGGGCTAATACTTACTAGGTGCCTCCTGACCACGTACTCATACGCCTACCCGATTGGCTGAATGGCGACAACCCTGCGACCTTTGGTGAGATGACCCGGTGGACAATGACGGCAGTTCAAGGTGAGACTCGCGTATGGGAAGTTCATCTTGAAGAGCGGGGACTAGAGATACCAGCAAGTCTTGTCCGTGTTGATCTTCTTGCGAATGCTGGCAGCATTTCCGGACTTAGAGAGAACCTTGCTCTTAGGGAGTTAGCGGCATCGCGGGGAAGTTATCCGGGCCTCGAATCCCAAGTTATTCGAGACGAGGTTTCGCGAATTCTTGAAGAGCGTCCTGGTGATTTCAGTGCAGCGATGTATTGCGTCGGGTTGTCGGTCGTATCGGCGAAAGGCGAGGAGCTTGCGGGCATGATCGAATCGACCATGAACGATGTTCTGCTCCCAGTGTTGCCCGATGCTGCAGTCTTTCAAATTACCGTTGAGCCAGCACTCAGTTTTCGAATGGCTGCAATTCGACTACTACTTCGAGTCAAGGATGACCCGAGGTTATTGACCTCTCGTCCAGATAATGCGACGCCTGGCGCAATGTTTAGGTCAGGGGCTGAGCTCTTCAGCGATTCTGCGATTGGGCTTGGTGCGTACTTGGCACCCCTATTCCTCTCATTAAGTCCCTGGGTGTGGGCTGATTCCTCTGGGCGCAGTGGCGGCGTCATTGTTTTCACCTTTGGACGGCCGATTATTGGTCGTCGCGGCGAAGCCTCTGAACTTCTTCAACTCTTTACCCCTCGGGGAGGTCCTTTACGCCGCCCCCTGCCAGTGTTAGATCCCGCCAGTCTCGAGGCTGCGCTGCAATGGTGGGTGAGCCATCTGAATCAACTGTTCACAGAGATGACGGACCCGTGTCATTACAGCACCGAGGATGGTGAGTACGACGTGTCTTCGCATTTCGAAGACGTACTTTCGCTTGAGCAAGCATTTCGAACAGTGCAGTCACTTTCAATTCATGATCGTGATGTTCATGTACGAAAGGGACTTCTGTTTGATGCTCTAGACACCATTGCGGGAATTCGGAAGCCTGATTTCGACGAGATGTGCATGCTAACGAAGGCGAGACAAGCGCTGTCCGAGGTTGAAGGAGCGATGGATGAAAGAACTGGAGACGTACTGCTTCCTAGGGCTAAAGCTGCTGTCGCCGCGCTTGAGGAGTTTCAGGAGGGCTTCTTTCTTCCTTCCCGCATCGTAGAGAACGGGTTGAGGGTTCCCGGTAAGAACGGTGATGAGGTTATACCCCTCGAAAAGGCGACTCGCGAGTACTTGAGAATTCTGAGGAATGCGGGCCATAGTTTTAGAGGTGATCCCAAGGGCGACACCTACAAGAATGCTCGGACTCGCGCCCTCCTGGCTTCACACGAGGGCCACATCCCGCCGGAGTTGCCTGACCTCGCATACCTCTACCTCTTGCGACTTCTTGCCCACCCCGAGAACTTGCGGCGGCGTCCGGCAGGTAATAACAACTAACAGTCGCCACAATCACTTTTCGCCGTACCCCGATTGGCTCGGCTCGACGTCGGGTGCGACATCGGTTGCCAAGCGAGTTCGTACGGGAACCGTCGAGATCGCCGATTCCGTGATATTGAATACTGACGAAGGCTCTTTAGTCGTCCCTTCCCCCGTCCCGTCGAACATCTCCTTGAATCCGCCGACGGGATAGTCGGAGACTCCGGAATACACAGGATGATTCACTTCCTCGACGCGCCGACGCCATTCGTTAGCCACGAACCGACCATGACGCTAGGGGTGACGATCCGAGCCCCAGACGTGGGCGTACAACGCATTGATCATCCGCACATGGACCGAGATAGCGACGACGCCAACCAGGTGGGCGCGGGCCGACGTGTCGAGTCGTTCCGGATGAGAGGCCCGAATCGGCCTGGAAATCCCAAAGACTTTGACCTGGGTACAGCGCGATGCTCAGCCTTGAAGTGCAAGAATCACTGAATGAGCGCCGAAACGAGTACCGCTGCCATCGATATCTACGACATCGCCGGTCGCCTTTGGGAGACGGCCGATCAACTTCGCGCGAACTCGGACTTAAAGGCCGGTGAGTACTCCACGCCGGTCATGGGCCTGATCTTCTTGAAATACGCTGATAACCGCTTCACGCAGATTGAGGCCAAACTGGCGGGCAGTGGCACGGGCCGAAAGGGAATTGGCAAAGCCGACTATCAAGCGCAGAAAGTCCTATACCTGCCTAACGAAGCCAGGTTCGCCAACCTCTTGAAGCTGGAAGAAGGTGCCAACCTCGGTAAGGCCATAAACGACGCTATGGCCGCGATCGAGAGGGAGAACCCCGCGCTCGAGGGCGTCCTGCCGCGCACGTACCAATCGCTCACTAACGACACGCTGGTAAGTCTGCTGCGCTCAGTCAACTCAATCCTCGGCCAAATCACCGGCGACGCCTTCGGGAAGGTCTACGAGTACTTCCTCGGCAAGTTCGCCGTGGCCGAGGGTTCCAAAGGTGGCGAGTACTTCACGCCCACGCCGATCGTTCAGCTGATCGTTGAGATCATGGAGCCCTTCAACGGAAAGATCCTCGACCCCGCGTGCGGCTCGGGCGGCATGTTCGTCCAGAGCGCCCGGTTCGTTGACGAGCACCGCAGCGGCAAGACCGGGAGACTCTCGATCCACGGCCAGGAGCGCGTCGACGAGACGGTGCGGCTCTGCAAGATGAACCTGGCCGTGCACGGCCTCGAAGGCCAGATCAAGCAGTCCAACACCTACTACGAGGATCCCTTCGACTCGCCCGGCCAGTTTGACTACGTCATGGCGAATCCTCCGTTCAACGTCAACAAGATCGACAAGGTCAAACTCGAAGGCGACAAGCGATTTCCCATGGGGCTCCCGAAGCCCGACAACGGCAACTACATCTGGATTCAGGCCTTCTACTCGGCGCTCAATAAGACTGGCCGGGCCGGCTTCGTCATGGCGAACTCGGCCGCTGACGCCGGCGGTTCTGAGATGGAGATTCGAAAGAAGTTGCTCCTCGACAAGGGCGTCGACGTCATTGTGGCGGTCGGGCCGAACTTCTTTTACACCGTGACGCTGCCCGTGACCCTGTGGTTCTTCGATAAGGCGAAGCGGGGCACTGCGCGCGAAGACACCGTGCTTTTTATTGATGCCCGAAAGGTCTTTCGTCAGATTGACCGGGCACACCGGGACTGGACGCCTGAGCAGATTGAATTCCTAGCCAACATCGCTCGGCTCTATCGAGGCGAAGCGTTCGAGGCAGAGCAAGGTTCTGCCGAGATGATTGTGACTTCGTTCCCCGACTACACCTATGCAGATGTTCCGGGGCTGTGCGCAGTGGCGACGCTGGAGCAGATCGAGAAGCAGGGCTGGAGTCTCAACCCTGGCCGGTACGTCGGCGTGGCTGAGGCAGAGGATGACGGCATCGACTTCCGAGCACGCCTTGAGGAGCTTGATGAAGAGTTGGAGAAGCTCAACACTGAAGCAGCCGAGCTTCAGGATCGGATTGCGGCGAACGTCACGGAGTTGCTGGGTTGAAACAAGATTGGCCATTGGTCCCGCTCAGCGAAGTCTGTGATCGGATCACGGTCGGTCATGTTGGGTCGATGTCGGGTGAGTACCTGGCTGAGGGCATTTCATTCCTCCGATCCCAAAACGTGCTTCCATTCGCTATCGGAATCGACGACCTCAAGTACATTTCTGGTTACTGTTCAGGTCCCCATCTGGCGAGGGTCCACTTCATTCAGGCGTAGCGGGCTTATCGTTGAGTCATCACTTGTAATGGCGCTCCGAACAGCGCT
>JABEUQ010000233.1 GCA_013044265.1 Acidimicrobiaceae bacterium | reverse complement strand
CTCCACGTGCTCGAGGGTGCGTCGCACTTGGTCGTCAACCTTCGCCACCGACAGTGCCCCAGGAGACGCCACGTTGTTCGGTCCGGGTCGAATCTCTTTCGGCACCCTCAGCGTGTTGTGTGAGACCAGGTTGGCCGCAGCCGCTATCACCGGAGCGGGGCAACGGTAGTTGACCTCAAGCGCGTGATGGACCGCCTCGGGAACGTGTTCTTCGAACTCCACGAGCCACTCGGGTGTGGCCCCGGAGAAACCGTAGATGGTCTGGTCATCATCGCCCACGGCGAAGATGGAGAGAGACGGTCCCGCTAGTAGTCGCAAGAGGAGCATGTGGGCGGGTGTGAGATCCTGGAACTCGTCAACGAGCAGCACTTCGGCCCGTCTCTCGGCCGCGAGTCGGGCCTTGGGTTCACGCAGCAGTACCTCACAGGCAAGGTAGATCTGTTCATCGAAGTCGACTTGATGATGGTCCGCGAGATGCCGTCGAAAGATGGGAAAGAAGTCGGCGAAACCGTCGACGTCACCCCCGTAGTCGCGCTCGACCAGCTGAGGAGAACGCAGGCCGAGTCGCACCTCAGTGAGCGCGTCAATCCACGTCGCGGCGGGATCCGTGTTGGTCTTGCGAGGAAACTTGACGTACGTCGAGATGATCTCGCGAACGTCACGCTCATTGATGGTCACCAAGCGATTGGCTCGACTCTCGAAGCCGTTCGTTCCGTTGAGAATCGACAGTGCCATCGCATTAAGGGTCTGGATCTGCAACCCTGGGAACTCTGACGTCCGACTACGCATCTCCTCTTGGGCGCGCTTGTTGAACGCGACCAACAAGAGAGAACTCGTAGGAATCCCCGCGGTGATCATGTAGCGAGCCCGCTCGGTCAGCACCCGGGTCTTTCCCGATCCCGCCGGCGCGATGATGCGGGCTCGCACGGCGGGGTCTGCGACTGCGATCAACTGGTCAGGGGCCAAAACGGCAGTCGGGGGAACCGCACTCACTGGCGTCAAGAGACCCTTGGCCAGAGAGATGCGCGGGACTATCACGGCACCTTCGAGTTCCGGTTCGGAACTACTCCACAAATGCGTGGGACCACCATCGCACCACGCGATCTTTCCGTCAGGCAGAACCACGTCAGCTCGACGTCCACCCACCAATTGAGCGCCGGCGGCGATGGCCATCGCGTGAAGCGGCCAGACGGGCCTGGTGATGTCGCGAGCGTCGACTGAATTCGCTCTCGCCAAACGCCAAGTGGCCTCACCCTCAAAGTCGGCATTTACCGGGACTTGCCACACCTCACGATCGTCGCTCCCCCAACTTGGCGTCTTCATCGAAGCATCGATCTCGTAGACCACTCGAGTACGCGTCAGGTAAGCCGTGCGCACGGCACTCAACGTCGCCGGCGAGCTGAGTGTTGATTGATTGAGCTCGATTCGTGCGACTCCACGCCACGGCGATGGCACGGGTTCTCCCTTGGCAAGAAGAATCGATCGTCCGAGGATGACGGGACCCGCCAGGGTCGTCCACGGTTCATCGTCTTGATCCATCGTCTCTGGGGACATTTACCCATCTTGACCGACGGATGCAACATGCCCCATCGACGTGCGCTCATCTTCTCGTTCAAACTCGTGAAAGACCACTCAACGAGGGCACGATCAACCCAGTGATGCTCGGCGAACATTTTCGCATCATCAAATGTTCGGCGACAGCCACCGGGCTGCATCGATCATTCTTCCTGCTCGCCTTCCTTCGACTGTTGAACCGGGCTCATACGTGGACCTGCCGCTGGCCCCAGAGCCACTGAATATCGCCGCACGCACGCTATGGTGACGACGAGGAAGGGAGTCACGAGATGAGTTTTCGACGTGGACTGTTCCCCAGGCCGGTTCGACGCGCAATGCACCCGATCCGCAGTTCCGCTGGATCCATCAAGCGGAGAGTGACACCGAAGCCCGTCCGCACCGTCCAGTATGCAAGGCACCCGATTGGCAGTGCTACCACGCGTCTCGGGCGCGTGGTGCGCAGATTTTTCGCTCGGTAAGTATGGTCACTCTAACGGCGAGCAACGCGTTAAATTAGGGCAACTCAGTACCCGCATATAGAGTACCCATAGGGGTCGTTCCTGGCACCCGCCTGCTCAATGCACTTAATTGCGTTTTCAGCAGCAATCATGCTATTTGAATCATAATTATTCTGGCCTATCTGGCCAGCGAGTTCGTGAGAGTAGTTTGCGAGTTTGCCCAACTCAGACGACAACAAAGTCGACCACGATTTGAGGTTGGCATTCGTGTCCCGAACATTGACCTGGAGGGCAGAGATTTGTTTTTGTAGAGCGACTATCTGAGTCTGTGTCGCGTAAGCCTGCGCAGCTGACGCTGGTTGAGAGAGACTCTCGCCTCCAATCCAACCAACGAGCAAAGCGACGACGATCACAAACGCAATTGGGAGTCTTTTAGTTGTCATAAGGCACCCTACGTCAAGGGATCGAAGTTCTGAAATCCCCTCTTGCGAGATTTACATTGTGGGGATTTGCTTGTACGCGCAGTAAAAATAAATGGGTATTCGGGACTAAACCCAGCCGCAGGGCCCAGAGCTTAAACCGACAGACTTTCCCGACCGGGTAGTTGGCTCAAAGCAACAAGAGTGCAACCTAATGGAACTAGAAGGGTGGTCTGATACGGTCGACAGGACCGCGAAGATCTTGGCGACGATTGGCAATCTGACTCGGTATCGCCATTGTGATCGGATTGCTCCATATCCATGAGAGCGACCGAAGGATTCTGTTACGGGGATATCGATAGCGAATGGCCCAAGGAAGTCGTCGATCATTTCTTCCAACCATTTCTGCGTGCGGCATGACCAAAGTGTAGGACTTAAAGGGGCGCCATTGATCTTGAAAACAACGGTTCAATCACTGGACCGACGTTCACGATCTCCGACTGGCGGATTCAGGATTGGTGACTTCGAACGTCGGAGTTCGGCCATCGAATGCCGCGATGATGACACATACGAACATAGGACTCACGATGGGGTTTCATGCGGGAAGGCAGGGAGATCGTCCCCAGGAAGGCGATACAACGCCGATAAACGATCTAACTCCTCCCGGCCACGATCCAGCCAACCTTTGTCCGCTCCGGGCCTGGATTGCTCGGCCGCCCGGGCAATTATCCGGTCAAGCAACTCCAGTACGAGAGCTCGGCATTGCACAGCATGCGGGCCAGAGAAGGTAACCAGATGCGGATGCACTCCGCTGTCGATCTGAGGGCGATAGCTAAGATCGGCGAACTTGCTATTCGGATGGACCGCACGACTGCGGAACTCAAATAACTCCTTGAGAACTGTGCGGAGCTGTCCAGAGAAGGTCGGGCCTAGCTTCAAATGGAATCGGAACGTCTCTGTGACCTGGGTATGACGGGCAGTACGCTTCTTTCTCCACGTGGTCTGGTGTGGATGGACACCCAGCTCCTGTCGTAGTGTGTCGTAGAAACCGTCGACCGCGAAAGCGAGGGCCGTCACCGCTACTAATCCAGCCTGCAGCTCGTCAGTCAACGTCGCGTACTTCTCGCTGTCGGATAACTCCGGATTAAGTCGATCCCCGGCCACCCATGCTTGCTCGGCGTGGAGACACCCGATCTCAAGCCACGTTGGCCAGAGGTCCAGTCGGACCAGCGCCTTATTGATCTCCATCTTCACGAGGCCATCGTCACCGAGAGACACCACTACTGCGCCAGCGGGAAACTGCAACCCCATACCTGCAAGTAGGAAGATTCCGGGCACATCTGCATGGTATTTCACGCATGTGACGAGAGGAATTGTTACCGGTCCCCGCAGCGTGGGTGGATCGAAACTCAGTGCCGTCGACTGTGAAATGCCAATCAGTAACAGGCGGAAAGCGGGTGCGTTCCCGTGAATAACAGCACCAATTAGCTGAGTTGATCGTATATGGGCGGCTGCGCAGTCACGGTCTTTCGGGTGGCGGAGTTTGTACTTGTCGCCGGCTCGAAGTGAACTCGCACTTTGAATCGAATACTTCACTTCACTCAACTTATGAAGAACAGCAGGCATTGCCGAAAGGGGCAGAAGCGTTGTGCAGTACCTAGCGCGCTGCGGACTACGGCCGTTGATCGAAGGCTTAGAAATGAATGAAGGTTGCCGCTCCTATCGACTCATAGCGCTCAGGTGACGCCGTCAAAAGGATCACTTGCGCTGACCTGGCCGCTTCCGCAAAGACGGGGCCAAGTAGCCGGAGCCGCGTTGGGTCTGCAAAGCCCAATACGTCATCCAGAATTACGGGAGCACCAGCATCACCATCTCGACTTTCCGGATTTACCAAGATGGCACAGGCCAGTGTGGCAACGACCGACATCTGCTCCTTTGCTCCGGTGGACATCTGGTCAAAGGAGACCGTAGTGCCATCCATCGTCCTTGAAGTGACCGTGAAATCGGACGAATTGATCACGAAATGGGCCGTCGGTCCGAAGACGAACCGACCGAGGCGATTCACCTCGTCGGCGTATGGTCGAGCACGATTCGCGCGCGCAGTCTCGCGATGACGGTTGAACGTATTGCGAAGCAACTGCGCGGCGCGAGCTCGCCGCTCGAGCGACTCGTATTCACGGGTGAAGGTGTCGACCTCACCCTGAAATCTGTCGAAGTCAGCTTGGAGATCCTTTGAGCCGAGCGCTCGAAGCTCGCCGGTCAATTGCTCACGACGTGTCCGATCAGCGTCGAGCTCATTGAGCACCCTTCGCTCGCGCGCCTCAAGATTGGAGGCAGCCGCACGGACCACTTCAGGTGATGCAGCGTCCCGACGTACTTGCAAGGCTTGCTGATGCTCATTGGCTTCAACCAATGCCTCTTTCGAAGAATCCACAGCGGCACTTAGGTCGACGTCACTCCTCGCCACGCGTGCTCGAGACAAGAGGTCAGTAGTGCGCTGGAGAGCTTGCTGAGCGTGAGCATGTTCCCCGCTCAGTCGACTCAACTCGATGCGTTGACTATTTGCGTGCTCATCGAGGCCTCGACGTTGAGCGGTAATTCTTCCGAGAGTCTGCGCTATTTCTGATCTTGCCGCGGTGGCCTCAGCCAAAACTGCCTTCGCCGCCTCCACGTCGAGTGATGCCTCAGAATCTTCAAACCCCGCAACAAGCGCTTTGGCGTTTTCGTACTTCGCCTTCAATTGTTCTGGTGTGAGATCAAAGAGCGCTGCGTCGCGTCGCGCGTCCACGTGAATAATGTCTTGTTTCGCCGCAGCAATTTCGGCGAGTCGACTCTCGAGGTCACTCCGTGGATCTTTTACGTCAAGTCCATACTTATCAACCACTCGGGTGAGATTGGCATGAGCGATTGCCAACTCTTCTTCGACATTGTCGTCGGTCGGGGCAGAGACTGTTACCTTCGCGATGACACCAAGTGCAACGGTCCAAGTACCATCAACCGTCCAGCGCTTCGATCCACCGCCAACGATTGTTTCCTTCAAGCCATCTACATCGACCGCTAGATCCGACTTTGGCTCGACGATTACGGTGGGCTGCCCTGCGGTGCGGACGGCTTCTGCCTGCGTGACCCTGGTCAATGCCTGATCCAGAGCACCTCTGGTCTTAGTCGTGATGGCATCGTTCACCTGGAGAACTCGCGTGGCAGCCACGCGA
This sequence comes from Acidimicrobiaceae bacterium, assembly GCA_013044265.1. Lineage (GTDB taxonomy): Bacteria > Actinomycetota > Acidimicrobiia > Acidimicrobiales > RAAP-2 > RAAP-2. The sequence continues at coordinate 2,707 of JABEUQ010000233.1, read as the reverse complement.
AGCTCGTCGGCCTGGTTGAAATCCTTGAGACGACGACCGAGCAGCCCGACAGTCACGTGCGCATCTCGTCGTTGGAGTTCCAGATTCGCCGCCGCCTCAGCGTCCAAAGCCGTCTGGTTGGCCTGTTCACATCGAACGATCTCTTCGAGAACTCCGGTCAGCGCTGCGTCGGCCAAAGACAAGGTCTCGCCGACGCCAGCGTATTGCGCCTCGAGGCGATTCACGTCATCGTTTGCCGTCCGCTCGGCATTTATCAACGCCGTACGGGTCGACTGATCACGCAATATGCCCGCTAGCTCGCTCTCCGCAAGCCGACAGTCAGCTGCAGCCTCAGCCAGGTCGCGCTCAATATCGGCAATCTCCGAGAGCTTTTCATCGATCTCTACACGCTCAAACCGACACGTCCCTAGACGGTCCTCAGCCTTCTTAATTCGCTCAACGAGGGAAGCGAACTCAGCGCCAAGTACTTCGAGACCCCTTAAAGACTGCTCCGACGACTCGAGGCTCGCCCGTGCAGCGACGAGGCGCTCCCCCACCTGGGCGCGCTCCACCTTGACTTTGCCACCGGGCGTGAAGTAGCGCTCGTACTCAGTCTCGATGGCATCGATCAAGGCGGTACCACCGTCAGGCTCTGCCGAATGGGAACTGGTCGCCTGATCGAGTGCTGCCATGAGTGAGGTCGACTTGGCAATGCCGTGCTGGCCAACTGCGGTCCCCTGGACATACCTGAGTGCATCGAAGAGTGGTCTGTCAAGATGGCTGTCCAAAAGCTCGATCACCTTGTCGTGAGCGTCACGCCCAGTCAATTGTTGGTGCGTGGGCTCGGTGAAAGTCAGTGTCGTCATCGGGTTCTTCAGCCAACGCTTGGCGTACACGAATCGATACTTGCCAAGGCTAATATCCGTTTCAACCTCAGGTCCCGCATCGTTGCCCACCGGCTTCAAGTCAGTAATCTCCGATCGCTTCGAGTCGTGAAAGTAGCGAAGCAGGACGTCGAGGCCCTCGGGTATCGAAGACTTACCAATCTCATTTGGCCCAACGAGCACCGTGACGCCTTGTGTCGCAAACTCAACAGTGTTGTCAATTACGCCACGGAAGTTCTTGATCGTGATTCGGTGAATCCTCATCGAGCCCCCTCAAGCAGGCGATAGAGGGTGCGGAGCGCCAATACCGCATCGTCACCGGTGTCACCCCCCTGCGCCGACATCGCGATGAGATCTGCGACGGCGTCATCCCCGTAGCCGCCAATCGCCAGAGTCGTGAGGTCGGCGTCGTCAACCAGAACGGCGAGATCACAATGATCCTCCGATAGTCGGACCGACGCATAGAGATCGCCCGCTTCGTCGAGGATCTGATCGAGTTCAGCCCGTTCCGCCAAATTTACGGTTCCCTCGAGTACAAACCTGATCGCAGTTCGAGCGCGATCACCTGGCCGCGCCAACTCGGCTCCAACGGCCTCGACAAGGTCCGCTCCTGAAGCAGCGATCTCTATGCGTCGGAATTCCCACTGACCGACTTCCACTTGGTCAACCGCAACGTCAGTATCGAACGTGACCACCAGCGCTCGATTCGTGGTCTCCAAGTCCTCACGAAAACTAGTCATCACTGGTGCGCCCGAGTACCAGACTCGACCGGCAACTCCAATTGACAGCGCAGAATGTCGGTCACCTAGCGCGACGTAGTGGATGAGACCTTCGCTGATTGCGGACTCGAGGGAAGCAAGTCGAATCAAGTTCAGGTTTCCGGGATCGGGGTTAATGGAGTCAACTCCACCGTGTCCTACGAGAATTCGCGTCACCTCATGCGAAGGCGGTTCGAGGTGCTCTAACGCAAGGGCTACGAGGTCACGATCAGGACGACGGCTCGTCCATGGCGCACCAACAATCTCCAGGCGACCGCCGTTGACGGAATGCACCGTCGAGTCCCGGATCACTGTTACATTCGGAGGCAAGCGCGATGAGAGATTCCCAGTCGTCCAGATCGACTCGGGGCTACCGGCGTCGTGATTCCCTGGAAGAAGGAAGACGGGAACTTCAAACGATCCGAGGGCGTCGATGGACCGAGCGATGATTCTCCGATCCGGCAGAACGGCATCGAAGACATCGCCCGCGATGACAACGGCGTCGCAGTTATGTTCGGTCGCGAACTTCGCCAACCTTCGCAAAGCGTCGAACTGGTCGTCGGTGTACCTTGCTTGCGCCTCGTGACCAAGGAATCGACGAGTCATTCCGAGTTGAAGATCGGACGTGTGCAGGATGCGGATCACCTCTCGATCGTAGAACCCTCCTGATACATGTTGCGCTGGCTGTTTCAAACCGCCCCCGCGACGTCCTCTGAATCAACCAATCTCAACCTCCCAATTTCGACACTTGCCCTAACTTTCCCTCCTGGACTGGCCTTCACTTCTCTGTCCGCGTACTTCCTCCCTTCCGCGCATCGCATGTATTCACTTACATCTTCGCTCGTCTTTGATTCTTGGTTCACACGTCTGGCACTCGAGGTTGAAGTGTGTCGAATTGCATCTAATGCGATCTCGTCACTCGCGTTGCTACAGCGACGCGAGCCGCATTCGCCTGGCTTTACAGGGCGATTGAGCCCGACTCCGAGAGCGTCCGGCGAGACATATAAATAGGGTGCGCCGCCGTTGTCGACCCTATCAGGGGTTTACCGAGCCCATCGCATCAGATGCGATATTCTCGCATTGAAT
>JABEUQ010000232.1 GCA_013044265.1 Acidimicrobiaceae bacterium | reverse complement strand
GTCCCAGTTCCAGCCGTAGTTCACGAGGAAGTTAACCTTGATGCGACCCTCACCAAATCGGGTCCGTTGCGTAAAGGGCAGGAGTTCCCTCGGAAATAGCGCTGACTGGGTGTTGCCCACGACCAATAGATCCGCGTCCCTCGACTCCAACTCGGTCACGGCCGTCACGCAAGCGTTGCGAAAGGCATCGATCTGAGCAGCCGGACGTTTCGTATTGTCGACGGTAAATCCGTAGAAGGTGATCTCCGGGATACCTAACGCCAGGCACTCGTTGTACAACTCGAGACCCGGTTGTAGTCCGAAGTGATAGCCGTCCTGTCTTTCGAGACCTTGACTTTGAGCCCAACGTCGATTGCCGTCGGGAATGATGCCCACGTGCTGCGGGAGTCGCTTGACCACGCCGTCTCGGATACTCTCGGCCATATCAACGTTCTCGCAGGGTATTGCGCACGATTGGCACGAAGGTCCGATGGCTGGGACCCGTCAAGGGGCTCGCCGCGTTCAACTGCTCAGTGCTTAAAGTGGACGACGGGGTCGCGACGATCGCGCCGTCGCCCTCACCCTCAAGCGGTCGTGACCCTCGAGGGACAAGCGCCCTTCGCCTACCCCTACTTCGCATCGCGCACCCGCTCACCGAGGATTCTCAGCTCGCTCGTCTGCTCACCGGCTTGACGCCAGGTCTCCAGCGGCGCCCCGCGAACACACCGTTGAACCCCGTCGCACCTTCCTCCGTCGTTTCGTAGTCTCACGACACTCCTATCCCTCTACCCCACTCCTTTGCTCCGACTCCACGGTAGCCCTACTGCCTCGAGTGAGCGTTCGTTACATCGTGGCATCGTGACTGGCGACGGGGATAGTGGAACTTCATCCACTCTCCGACCGAGCGGGCCGTTCGAACACTACGCCACGACCGGGATACCGTGTCGCGCGCTGGGCGAATCGTCTCATGGTGGCGCATTCTCGCGCCACCAATTACGCAATCCCCGACGATCACGGGCTTGAACGCACCGGCGGGACGCTCAGTCGGCGTGGAGAGTCTCGCCATCGCTCTCGTGAGTTCGTCCACTCGGCTGTGCGCCAAGGACGAAGGGCGATCACCGACGTCAGGGATGGTCCCGGTACGCCCCTCTGTCGACGGGTGACTTCGAGGGAGCCACGTGAAGCGATGCACCCCACTTTTCAATTGCATCTCCGACTCCTTGGGCGACTTGCGTGAACTTGCCCCCCATGTGATTCGAGTTACCGGCGCTGACGAGTTGATCGTCGCCGAGCGCCTCACCCGTTGCCCGTTCGGCGTTGCCCTGGGCAACCCGACTCGGGTTCCTGTCTCTCTCATCGTCATCTCACCTCTCGACTCGGGTGTTTCCTCGCCGCCGCTGGCGACACGTCCAGAGGTGGCGAGCTATCGAACCTTTCGTCAAATCAGGTCGAACGCGCATCACTCATCGACGAAGAAAGAGGATGATAACGATGACTAGTAAAATGACAACGACTACTCCGCCTCCCATATACATGCGTGACCTCCTTCACTTGATTGGTGTGGTTGCGCCATTGACCGTCGCGGCACTGCGACGCGACGCCAACCCGGAAATACCTACTTTCTCTGTTCGTGGACCGTGCTCGTTCGACCCTCAGAGCCAACGACCTGGCGATCCAGCGAGTGACGACTCGAACCGACCGATCCGCGTGACACGCCAAAGACGATTGTGGACACGACAAAGCCAGCGGCGCCGACCACCATGATGATGACGCCGACTGTCGACACCCGAAAGCCGTGTCCTCGATACGTAATGGCCCAGTACATGATTGCGCCGGCGGCCACGGAAATTGCGCTCAGGACCATTCCTGCAAGACCCATGGTTCTCCTTCAACTTGTCCACCCAACGAGTTGAGAGGTGGCAAGGAAGCGGGTTCCGGACGTCCTGAACCGACACTAGCACCGCGCGTGCCATCCCACCCAGGAAATTTGGGGCAAGAAGGGAGACGAGGAAACCGCACCGCTGATGCCACCTCACACCTCGACACAAGACGTCATGGACGCACACGCCGCACGGCGCATTGAGCGCCGCAAGGCACGCTAGTGAGTCACTGCAACCGAGGGGTCCGCGTGGCGACACCTCAGTTGACAGCGCATTCGCTATTGCGTTCCATTTTGATGCCGAGTATTCTCTTGAGTATCGCTCCAGAACCCTGGTGATATTTATCAACCAAAGAGACGTGCCATGAGCGAAATGCGAATTCCAATTGACGGAAGTCCCGAGTCCAATGCGGTGGACAAGGTTATTCAAACAGCGTGGGATCGCTTCGCTGCGTTCGACGGCTTGGAGAGTGTTGCGGACCAACAACACGGCGAGACGCACGTCCCGAGTCTCAGCGATGAGGATGGTTGAAGGACCTCTGGACTGAGAGGGTTCATCGCCTCTGTGTGACGTCGAGACATCCGGATTACGAACTGTCGCGGCGCGCGGAGCTGGGAGAAGGCTCCACATTCGACTCAACTTTGAAGTCCCACCACGCTGAATCAAGTCCTCGTGCAGCGTTGTCGCAACGTGAGGAGACTCCCCGATGGAGCCAGCAACGATTGAGATTCTCGTGGCGGACACGACGGCGCTGAGAGTTC
>JABEUQ010000231.1 GCA_013044265.1 Acidimicrobiaceae bacterium | reverse complement strand
TCTCGACCTGCTCAAGGTGCCGATAACCGCCTATCAGGCGACTCCAAAAGCATCCTTGTAATTCGGGAGATATCAGTCAGTCGACCCGCGGAAAGAGAGGTTTTCGTGTCGATCCGGTAGTCTTTTTGGCTAAAGGGACGACAGTCAGGTGGCCTCACAAGCCACAACAACGTCATTGGCGACAGTGTTCTTTGAAACCGACCTGAATCTTTTACGCGCGCAACTACCCGGCGAGTACTTTCAGTCAAGGTGGGTTCTCCATCAGGTGCGCCAAGTCACGGGTCAAGGGTGTTTACAAAATCGGTCCAATCGCCCCAATCTCTATAAGGCTGGGTTCGTAGTCGTCGGGAGGAACATATCCGAGTAGCTCTACAATCGTTGAAGCCACGTTTGCGAGACCTGGTGATCCGATGTTCATTTTCATGGCGATTGGTCGTCGTCCGTAATCCATGATTACAAAAGGGACCTTGTTGACAGAATGCGATGTCTTCAGAATTGGATCTCCATCCTGACTCACTTTGATTGCACCATTTTCCGTTTCAACCATATCCTCGGCGTTTCCGTGATCGGCCGTCACAATGAGACATCCGGAGAATTCTTCGATCACATTCATTATGCGGCCTACCGCAAGATCTATTGCTTCGATCGCAATGACTGTGGCTTGAAGATTCGCGGTGTGGCCGACCATGTCTCCTCCGGCAAAATTCGCGCGCAGGAAATCGGAATTTCCTTCGCGGAGTTCTCGGATGATTGTGTCTGCTGTCTCAGCGCTCTTCATCCAAGGTCGTTGATCGAATGGAATGGTGTCCGAAGGGATCTCGACGTACATTTCCAAAAGAGCGTCAAAGGTTTCTGACCTATTGCCATTCCAAAAGTAGGTTACGTGTCCAAATTTCTGGGTCTCTGCGCAGGCAAACTGTTTGATCCCTACTTCGCAAAGTATTTCACTAACGGTGTCTCGGATTCGGGGAGGTTCTACGAGATATGTCTCGGGGAATCCGGATTCCCTTTCGTATTGAGTCATGGCAACCAATAGAATCTTGGGCATCCTCATTCGGTCAAAATGAACGAATGAATCGTTGACGAGCGCGTTGCAAAACTCGATAACGCGGTCGCCTCGAAAGTTGAAGACGAGGACGATATCTCCGTCTGCTATTGCCCCCAGTGGCAAACCGGAATCCCCCACAACTGTGAAGGCCGGAATGTTTTGATCGCTGATCTTCTGATTTTCGGCTCTAGCAACGTTGACTGCCTCGAGTGCGGACGGGAATGGTCTCGCCGTCCCAAGTACATGAGCTTGCCATCCAGCTTCAACAACTGCCCAATTTGCGCCGTATCGGTCCATCGTTGTTACCATCCGACCACCGCCTGACGCGATTTTGTAATCCAAACCACGGCGACGACAATCGGCCAACTTGCCCTCGAGTTCAGTGATGTATTCATCGGCAGTGAAGTCTTCTACATCACGACCGTCGAGAAGGATGTGGATTCTCACTTCCCCAACATGGTCGAGTTCGGCTTGTTCCAGTATTCGGTAGAGGTGAGCACTATCTGAATGGATACGGCCGTGCGATAGAAGACCCACAAGGTGAAGTACTGAGGATGTATCTCTGATCTGCTTGATGACACTTGGCCACGCTTTCAGCCAAACGTCTCCTGATTCGAAAGCCGCGTCGATCAATTTGGCGCCTTGATCAAAGACTCGCCCGGCTCCCATTGTGTTGTGGCCCACTTCGGAATTGCCCATATCGCTGGCGCCAAGAAGACCGACCGCTGGCCCGCTCGCGTCGAGTTTTGTTGCTAAGCCGCTCCGCATGAGTAAGTCGAGATTTGGAGTCGACGCCTGAAAGACACAGTCAAAATATCCATGGTTCCCTTCTCCAACACCATCGAGAATGAGCAACACCAGTGGACCTCGTGGATGGCATCGGCTCTTTTGTCGTTGATGAAGTTCCATAGCAATAGAAGGCTAATCCTCGCCGCATTCAGTTCGTGTTTGAAGGAAGTGTAGAACCTGCAACCTCCTTCGATTTCGACGGTGGCCGTTACTTCTCACTGTGCCCCGCGGGCGCAAAGAGGTGGAGTATCGACAAAGCGACCATCGACGATTCTTGACGACGGACCACTCCCATTTATGAATCGCACGTTCAGCCACTCGAATGGTGTGAAGCGAGATAAAACTCCAGTGAGTCTCCAGAGAACCTTTGCATCGGCTACTACCTTTTGACTTTGCTCTCCTTAGCCGGTCCACCATATGTCGGCGCTGACACTTCTACTTCAACTTTCCCATTGGTAGGACTGTACGCCCGAAAGTGTGTGCGATGACGTCGCCCGCGGCGTGATACCAAGCGAGAACCGCGAATGCGAGTGTTACCCAGCCGCCCGCCTCTGTGTAGGTCGTTCTTGCCGTACCTGAACCGATAGCTAAGAGGACGAGGCCAATGAAAATTAATGCAAAGACAGCGACCAGAACGATATCGGTTTTGAGAGACGCAATAAAGAAGTAGAACGTTAGGACGGCGAACATCGCCAGAAACAGTGCTACAGCGCTGCCGACGGAGGCAGGAGCCAAGATCCCTGCGTAGTGTTGCGCGATGAATCCATAAATGACCCAGAATGGACCATAGGTTCCAAAGACAACTGCTCCGAAAACGTTTCCTCGCGCGACCTCAAGGATCGCAACAATAATTTGCACAGCGCCACCAAAGAAGAATGCTACGGGTATGACGATTGCAGATCCCCCCGCACTCAGTAGGTGAGCGTTATACATGCCCAGCATGAAGGACGTTGTCGCGAAGGCTGTCACGGCCCAAGCGCCGGGATCGGCAATCTTTGGCCCCGATGATCGGCCCTCCATTGATTGATCAATTGTTTGAGACATTGATTCCCCCCATCGAATGATTTGGCGGTCTTCGGAATGACGACCCGACTTCGGTTTAGCACCATTCGACATCTCGAATATGGATCAACGACCGCCATGACACGCGCTTATTGCGTAAATTCCTAACCAGAAGTTTCCGCTCCTTATATTCCAAGGCGGTTGACGGTCGCAAGTCGGATTGCAATTGTCCTGCCAGAAGTTTCCGCTCTCAGCAACTTGGCGTTTGGTCCGCGTATGCGCAAAGACTCCGCAACGGTATGACGCAAGAAAGCGGGAGGATTCCTGAAGCTGGTCGACCTCGCCGATCAAGTCGTTAAGTCCTTAACCAAATGTCCGGGGGTCTGCAACTGAGAGTCACTCTCGACATGGCGCTCTCGATCGAACACCGCGTACTCTTGCTTGATGAGCTCGTGTTGGCTCTTGACGCGATGGTGCACACTGAGTTGCGCGACCAGATTGGTTTGTTGCAATCGAGCCTCGATATTACGACGGTATCCGTGATCCACTGACCAAATAGAGGTGCGCTCAATGGTAGACCGGGCGTGCGTGATGTCGCGGCCACACTGAATAGGTCGCTTCGCCCGTCGAACTCTACGCGCGTCCGACGACTGTGTTCGTGGTGCAGCTCGTTGGTGTTTTGAGCTGTGATCACGTGAACGTGACTGTTGGCGAAGTTGAAGTCTTCGGCCGGCGTTGCCCGTTGCGCAGTGGTGAATCGAGCTCGATCGTGGGCGTGGCAGACGCCCTGTCTCGTCCTGACGGCATTGCCATCGACGTCGATTTTGGGCCAAGAGCTTCGTAACTCGGGAGAACTTCCTTGGCGTCAACACGCGTCTCGTAGTGCAGATCGGAGAAATCTCGGTACGTGGCGACGTCTGTGGTGATACGGCGTCAGTGGTCGAACTCAGTTCGCACGTACGTCGCTGCAGCCGCACTCGGCGAAGAACAGAGTTGAGCCAACGACGTGGAGGTGCTATAGATGAGGTCCGAAGTCCTGGCGCGTCGACTCTATGACATCGTTTCCCGATGGCATGTACGCCCGCGGCGTCGGCGCGGCGTCGGTCACGGCGAGTGCGCTGGCTACTTGGGCTGCACTAAGTACACGATTGTGCTGAACCTCTTGTTCGTAGTTAACAGAGTCAGCGTTAACGATGGTGTTGGGGTTTTCAATACCCCAGCGGTTCAAGAAAGCCGCGCCGGTGGCAACTTCCAATGCCCACCGCTCGTAGAGCTGAGCCGTTTCGGGAGCGTCGCCGAAGTCGTTCACCCAGACGTCACCGCGCTCGATAGCGATTGTGGCAAGTTCTCGCGCTCTGCGCTCGATGGCGTCGGCACGATCGTCGAGTGCGAGAGTCACGTCGAGATCGACAATCCCGCTGGGCCGGGGAAAGATTCCGGCGACGAGATCGCTCGCCCGCGGACTGGGGTAGCCGACGCCGGCGACGTAGCGATCGACACGGTGGTGCAGGACGTTAGCGATGTCCTCCGCATCCTCGAACGATCGACCCGTGACCAGCATCGGCAGTTCGACGTCAACGTCGAAGCCACGGTTCTCGGCGTCCCGTAGTTGGGCGAGCAGCGCACCGTACGCGGGGGAAGCCTTGGCCTGGGCGAACTCGACTTCGCTGAGTCCCGACTCGCTAAGTATTTCATCCCAGCGCGGGCCATCGGCCATAGCGACAATGGTGTCGTACTCGGCGACGAGTGCGGCGATCGACTGGGTCTGGGAGCGACGGATCATGTCGGTCGCCGACACGTCGGCTCCCTCGTGGCGCAGCACGCCCGCGAGTACTTCAATGGCACTCGGAATCTCGGTCAGCTCGTCGTGGCCGGTTGACGGGTCGGGGTCGTAGTGGGTGTCGACATAAAGATGGTTGGACCCTGATCCTCTTGTCAGTGCCACGTACAGCACCTCGCGAGTGGTCGTGGGACTGACGAAGGCGTGCGCGGTGTCCACGGTGCGCCCTTGGGCGCGGTGCGCCGTCGTGGCGTAGGCGAGCTCGACGTGCTCGGCCACGTACGTGGCTGGCAAGGTGACCGCACCGTGTCCATTCACCCGGGTGACGGTCATCGAGCCGTCTGAGTGGGTCGCCGCGACGGTCCACACGTCGCCGTTCTTGACCCACCCGGTCTCCACCACGAGACGTCGGTTGTTCTCTCGGGTCACCACGAGGTCGTTGACGCCAGCGGTCATGGCTCCCGCGACCTCGACTCCTTCCTCGACGACGGCGACACTGGCGATTCTCTCGCCACGGGCGCGAGCGTTGAGTTCGTTCACCGTCGCGGTGTCGCTGGCGAGCATCAACGAGTGCAGGCCACAACTCGAGTCTTCTTTCCACGCTTCGTAGAGGGCGTCGAGCATCTCGTCGCGGGTTCCGTCCTTGATGCGGCCGTGGGTGGCGTAGGTAACGAGGGCCGCACTTCTGCCATCACGAATGTCGAGACTGGCCTCCTTCTCCCACGCTGACTTGAAGCGACGAACGTCCGAGAGCGCCGGAGCGTCCTTGTGGTCACGCACCAGAGTGCGGAACATCCCTCCGGCCTCCACGCTCGAGAGTTGGGCCCCGTCGCCGACGAGGACGACCTTCGCCTTGGCATCGAGGGCGGCTGACGTGAGCTCATCGAGTACGAACGTCGAGGCGAGACTGGCCTCGTCAACCACCACCAGTTGGTTGGTGCGAAGGGACCAGCGGGCCAGCGCCTCCTCGCGTCGAGTGATGCCCGCGCGCATCCCGGGACTTAGGTATCGCCCCTCGCGTTCCAAGAGACGGACCTTCTCACGTAGCTCACTCAGTTCGCGAGTGCGCTGACCGTGCTGGCGGTGCTCGTAGAGCCACTTGGCGAGATTGTCGGTGTCGATGCCCATGTCGTCACCCAAGACTTCGGCCGCCGCCGCCGAGGGTGCGAGACCGATGACCGAGCCGGCACCGTGCTCGAGTTCCCACGCGGCGCGCAGTCCCGCCATGGTCGTCGACTTACCGGTGCCAGCTGGACCCACCAGAAGATCCAGCACTCGACCCGAGGTCGTGATCTGCTCCACACAGCGGGCCTGGTCAATTGAGAGCTTGAAGGTTCTTCCGGGGAGTCGCTGCTTGGTCACTTCGCTCACTGTGGCAGTACTCACTACGGCCGCGTCGAGGCGCTGGCCCGCGTCGAGCAGCCGGGCCTCGGCGTCGAGCAGCGTTGTCGTGGTGTAGAGGAAGTGGCCGGTTCTTACGAACTTAGAGGTGCCGTCAGGCCGCCGTAGGTAGCGCGGCGTGTGGTGCAGGTTGGGAGTGGTGGTCAGCAGCGCTTGGGCGACGGCGAGGTCGGTGGCGCGAGTGGCTGTCAATACACGTTCTGCCGGCAAGGTGAAGCGCACACCCTGCATCTGGCGAAACACCTCGGCGTGGACGTTGGCGCGAGAGAAGGTGGGCCGCTTGGCGCTCACGACGTCCAGGGCCGCGTTAGCGACGTCGAGCAGAATAGCGTCCTCGAACTGAGCGCTG
>JABEUQ010000230.1 GCA_013044265.1 Acidimicrobiaceae bacterium | reverse complement strand
GCGAAGTGAAGGCGGTCCGGCACGACCGCGGGGACTAGTTCTACTACCCACCCGGGAACTCGCTGTGCAGGTGCACGAGGTGATGGAGCCCCTAGGGGCGGCCCTCGGTCTGCACGTGAACGCTGTGTATGGTGGCGCCGACATTGAACGCCAGGTGAAGTCACTACGAAAGGGTTGCGACATCATCATTGCCACGCCGGGACGGCTCATCGACCTGGGTGACCGCGGCGAGCTCAACGTCGAAAAGCTCGACGTTCTCGTACTCGACGAAGCCGACCGTATGGCCGACATGGGCTTCATGCCACAAGTTGAGTGGGTATTGCGACGAATCGCTGAGCATCCTCATCAGACGCTGTTATTCTCGGCGACGCTCGACGGCGCCATTGACCGTCTGGTCAAGCGCTATTTGACCGACCCAGTCTTTCACGAAGTCGCGAGTGACTCCCAGACGGTCTCACTGATGGTGCACCACTTTTTGACCGTGCACCAGATGGACCGAATCAAGGTGGCCGCAGCAATCTGTAATTCTTTCGACAAGACAATCATCTTTTGTCGTACGAAGCGTGGTGCCGACCGTCTGGTGGAGCAGCTCGAGAAGGAGGGCGTCGATGCCGCGGCTATTCACGGTGATCTTCGCCAGAGTCAACGCGAGAAGGCGCTGGCGGACTTTAGCGCGGACAAGTTAGCGGTTTTAGTAGCGACCGACGTGGCCGCGCGAGGGTTACACATTGACGGTGTGGATTGCGTGATGCACTTCGATCCACCCGAGGATCACAAGGCCTACTTGCACCGCTCGGGCCGCACCGCGCGCGCGGGATCCACCGGCGTCGTGGTATCGCTGTTGTTGTGGAACCAGATAATTGAAGCCGAAGTCATCATGCGTCGCCTGGCGATGAAACGACCAGTGGTCGAAGTTTTTTCTAACGACCCACGCCTCAAGGATCTGGCGAACTGGGACCCGACCAAGGAGATGGCCGCCTCGTGAGCGATACCGCACTTCCCGTGTATCAACCAGACTCCTCACTCACCCGAGCACTCGTGGTCGTGGCGCACCCTGACGACATTGACTTCGGTATGGCCGGCACGATGGCAGTGCTGACTGGCCACGGTGTCGACGTCGCCTATTGCCTCGTCACATCCGGCGATGCCGGGGGTGATGCCTCGACGCTCACCAAAGATGAACGCGCGCAGATCCGTGAGGCGGAACAAACGGCGGCGGCGGCGGCCGTAGGGGTGAGCAACCTGACGTTCCTTCGTTGGCCCGACGGAAAAGTCGAGCCGACGCTCGAGTTGCGCAAGGCCATCTCGCGCGTCATTCGCACCCATCGTCCAGACCTCGTGATTACCCAAAACCCCGAACGTAACTTCGAGCGCATTTACGCCTCACACCCAGATCACATGGCGGCCGGTGAAGCTACTTTGCGCGCGGTGTATCCCGATGCGCGTAATCCACACGCGTTTCCTGAGTTGCTGGAAGAGGGCTTCATCCCCCACGCAGTGGCGACGGTCTGGGTGGGGGGCTTAACCCCGAATCTCGTCGTGGATATCACCGATACCTTCCCAGCCAAGATTGCCGCTCTGAAGTCGCACGTTTCCCAGGTGGGCCATCGCGATGACCTCGAAGAGACGATGCGTGCGTGGGCCACGACCGGTGCCGAAACCGGTGGTCTGGCGCCGGGGCGTTTCGGCGAAACTTTCCGAGTCGTCAACACCGCCTGAGTAACGCGGTTTAGGGTAGTCGCATGGCGAAATCGTCGCCGAGCGACCACAACCAGCGCACACCGATTGGCGAACGGGCACCGCACTACGGCATAAAGGAACTCCTCAGTGGGGTCACGCGTAAAAACGCCGCGGGTCAAGTGCTGGCCGGAGTGGCGCTCCTGGCCATTGCAATCCCGGAGCAGCTCGCAACGTCGCAACTAGCCGGGGTGCCCGCGTTCGCCGCAATGATTGCTTTCATTGCGGCGACGTTGGTGTTTGTCGTCTTCGGTTCGAACCCCATCATGTCGGTGGGGGCGGATTCCACGATTGCGCCACTCTTCGCGGTGGCGCTGCTACGAATCGCGTTACCTAATACCTCTCAGTACTACGGACTCGTGGCGGCCACTTCGGTAATTACCGGGCTGATGTTGGTGGGTGTGGGGTTGTTTCGACTTGGCTGGCTGGCGGATTTCATGTCGGTGCCCATCGTCACGGGCTTCTTGGCCGGCATCGGAGTCATCATTGCGGTGCACCAGCTACCTCACGTCTTGGGAGTGGCATCGAGCGGTGATTCGGTACTGCAGCGTCTGGAGTCGCTGAGTCACCACCTCGGACACGTGAGCGGGTGGTCGCTCGCGCTGGCTCTGGCGACCCTAGCCATCATGGTCACTGGTGAGATGATCAATCCTCGCTTACCCTGGGCTCTGGCCGCGGTCGCGCTGGGAGCCATTGTCGCGGCGGGTCTCTCACTCAGTCAGCACGGTGTCGAGCTGCTCGGATCGGTGAGTGTGGGTTTGCCGCAGTGGCGCTTGACGTGGTTTTCGGCGCACGACTGGAGTGTGGTACTCACGACGTCGCTGACCATGGTCGTGGTGATCATGAGTCAGAGTGCCGCGACTGCGCGCTCCTCGGCCGACGAGATTGGAGTCGCTGACGATCTGAGCCGCGACTTCTTGGGTGTTGGTCTAGCCAACGTGGCCACGGGGTTGCTCGGCACCATACCGGTGGATGCATCGCCCGCGCGCACCACCGTCGCTTCACTCGCCGGCGGCCGCACCAAACTCGTCGCGGTCGTCGCTGGACTGGGCGCGCTGGTCTTGTCCCCCTTGGCCGGGGAGGCGCGTACGGTGCCCTTGGCATCGCTGGCGGGGGTCTTGCTATTCATCGCGGGGCGACTTGTAAAAATCGGGCGTCTGCGTAGTGTCTGGCAGACCAGTCGTGTCGAGTTCACCTTCGCCATTGTGGCGTGGGTCGGGGTGGTATTCCTCGGGGTCGAGGTGGGATTGGCGATCGCGGTGGCGCTGGCCATCTTGGCCCAATTGTGGCATGCCGCACGCCCACGCATGGTCGAGATGGGCCGTCGCCGGGGCACGACTAGTTGGGAGCCGTACGATGCCAAGGAAGTCGAACGCGTGGATCACGTGCTCGCCCTCCTTTTCGACGAAGATCTCTTCTTCGCCAACGCTGGGGTCTTTCGTCGCGAGTTGCACGACGTCATGCGCAAGTATCCCAAGACACGTCACGTGGTTCTCGACGCGGTGGCAATTTCTGATATTGATTTCACCGCACTCGCGACGTTGAGCCAGATTGCGACCGACCTAGATAATGATCATGTTTCACTGTCCTTTGCGCGAGCCAGCGCTACCGTACGCGGCGCCCTAGCCCGCGCAAAGGATCAAGCGTTACGAGATATAAGGTGCTTCGACAGCGTGGACTCCGCGGTCACCCACGCTCTCAAGTTGCGTTAGTCCTGGGCTAACTGTCGCAAGACGAAGTTGAGCACACCACCGTGTCGGTAGTAGTCAGCCTCGGTAGGCGTGTCGATGCGCAGACGTGCCTCGAAGTGCACCACGTCGCCGTTCTCGCGCACTGCGCTCACCGTAACCCGCGGTACGGTCTCTCCGCGGTTCAGCGGGTCGAGTCCGTGGATCGAGTACGTCTCGGTGCCATCGAGGTTGTGCGTCGCGGCAGTCTCGCCCGGCAAAAATTGCAGTGGGAGCACACCCATACCCACCAAGTTGGATCGGTGAATACGTTCGAAACTCTCGACCAGAACGGCCTTGACGCCGAGCAACTTGGTCCCCTTGGCGGCCCAGTCACGGCTTGAACCACTACCGTACTCCTTGCCACCGAGAATCATCAATGGGGTACCCTCGGCCGCGTAGGCCATCGCCGCGTCGAAGATCGACATTTCGGTTCCCTGGGGCAACTTGATGGTCACGCCACCCTCGGTGCCGGGGGCCAGCTGGTTACGCAGTCGGATGTTGGCGAAGGTTCCGCGCACCATAACTTCGTGGTTACCGCGGCGAGTGCCGTAGCTGTTGAAGTCTGCTGGTACGACACCGCCGTCGGTCAAGTAGCGCCCCGCGGGCACACTGGGTCGAATATTCCCCGCCGGCGAGATGTGGTCAGTGGTGACTGAGTCGCCGAGCTTGGCGAGGACGCGTGCATTCTCGAGGTCACTGACGATGCCAGGTTCGATGGTGAGACCCTCGAAGTACGGGGGCAACTTAACGTACGTCGAGCGGTCGTCCCAGGCGTAGGTGACCGCATTGGTGGCGGGCACCGCCTGCCACTTCTCGTCGCCGCTGAAGGCGCTGGCGTAGCGCTCTTCGAACATCTCGGGGGTGACCGACGCGCGTACCGCGGCCGCGACGTCAGCGTCACTCGGCCACAGGTCGGCGAGAAATACTGGTTGACCGTCACGATCGGTGCCCAAGGGCTCAGATGAGAGATCGATGTCGATGGTGCCGGCGAGGGCGTACGCCACCACCAGCGGCGGTGACGCCAAGAAATTCTGCTTCACGTCGGGGTGGATGCGACCCTCGAAATTGCGGTTGCCCGAGAGGACCGAGACCACCGAGAGGTCGTGCTCATTCACGGCATCGGAAACGCCATCGAGCAGGGGTCCGGTGTTACCAATGCACGTGGTGCATCCGTACCCCGCGAGGTAGAAGCCCAACTGGTCGAGGGCGTCGACGAGATTTGCGCGCTCGAGATAATCCATAACGACGCGACTACCGGGGGCGAGTGAGGTCTTGACCCACGGCTTGGCGCTGATGCCGCGCTCAACGGCAGCTTTGGCGACCAGACCAGCCGCGACGAGCACCGACGGGTTCGAGGTGTTCGTGCACGACGTGATGGCCGCGACAGTGACGGCCCCGTCGCGCAGGTGCTCTGCAGCACCGGTTCCCAGAACATCTTTGGGCTCGCGCCCGAGTGCCGTACGAAAAGCACCGCGTGCGCCCGACAGTGAAACACGATCTTGGGGGCGCTTGGGTCCAGCCAGACTGGGCTCAACGGTTGAAAGGTCCAGCTCGACGTACTCGGAGTAGGTGGGCTCGAGGGCCTCGGCGTCGTGCCAGATGCCCTGAGCCTTGGCGTAGGCCTCGACCAGGGTCAATTGCTGCGCCGGCCGGCCGGTGAAAGCCAGGTAGTCGAGGGTGACGCGGTCAATCGGGAAGATGGCGCAGGTCGCACCGTATTCCGGTGACATGTTGCCAATGGTGG
>JABEUQ010000229.1 GCA_013044265.1 Acidimicrobiaceae bacterium | reverse complement strand
GTCAGCCCCGTGAACCTGGTGGGGTGCTGTCGGACCTCCAGCTTCGGGGACCCCATTCATCATTGCCTTTCCCCGACCTTTGATCCCGTCTACTGGTCCGCAGGCGTACAACACCCAGTCAGGAAAACCAGTGCCAAGCACGACCCAAAACCCCCGTGACCAAGCCGCAACGATGTGTGCCTCGCCCGTCGTCGGGACCACTTGTGGACAATCTTTCCAATCCCGGTACGATCGCCTGTTTCTTCTCCGCCACGTCGTCACGACTTGGACCACGTGGCCACGACTTTCAGCCCAGACGTCGTCGTCGTTGGCGTGTGAGGCTGAATTGGTAACCTGTCGGTCTTAAGCAGCGCCCGGGCTCGCCGCCAATCCTGGGTGTTCAACTAGTCGAACTACTCATTCTCACGGTCGACTATCCCGCAGTGGCGGCGTGAATCTGACCCAAATTCGTCGCCATGCTATCAGAGTGATTGGGACGGTTGATCTTGGGCCAGCCGCACGTCGGCTCCGAGCTGGTCGCCTACTACGCCGGACACACCTTTTCCATCTGGGTACCCGACCGGCATCCACCCGGACCCTTCAAGCGGGTCGTCAGGGCCGCCCTGAAACGGCGTCCGCACCGAGCCTAACCTGCCACCTAGTCGTTCTTTGGGTCAACGGTACCCTAGAAGGGGGCCTTCGTTCCTCGGCGCACGAGGGTTCTAATGTGGTCGAACAAGTCAGCGGGCGGACGAGGTATGACCTCAGTTAGGCCCCAGCTGGAGCAGCAACCAGGCAGAACGGGCGCCCCTCAGGGTCCAACAAGACCCGCCATCGGTCACCGCCGGGCTGGAAGTCGGGCAGAGTTGCACCCAGTTCTCTACACTCAGCCTCGGCCTGGGTGGTATCTGAGACGAGAAGGTCGAGGTGGTACTGCTTAGCGTGCTGATCATCGGGCCAAGATGGTGCGGTATAGCCGTCGACTCGTCCGAATCCGATGGAGGTCGATCCGTTCGAAACCATCGAGTACTCGTCTTCGCAATACGGCATCTCCCAGCCAAGGAGGGCCGAGTAGAAGGCGGCCATCCCCCGGGGATCCGTGCAATCTAAGTTGACCATATACAGGCTAGCTATCGCACCAGTGGCCAATTCCCGGCTCCTTTACCTTCCTCGTACTTCGGTCGTCCTACGAAGGATTATTGAGAGAGTTACACAACAAAAACTACATTGTCGATCCGAACCCGTCAACCAACATGCCAAGCGAACCTGCAAGCCATCCGGAAGTTTGGGATCGGCGAATGCGTCGAAGTAGACCGTGTGGCCAGCAGACTTCGAGTCATTGCTCACCCTCATCTTCAACGAGTTTGTATCGGAGATGGTGACGGCCACGTGTTTGGCGTCAGGAAGTACCTGAACAACGCGGTTCGCTCCTTCGGATCATCACGGAACGATCGCCAAGACCATCAGTCACGGTGCGAGCCGTCCAGTTAGTCACGGCAATTGCGGTTAAAGGGTCAGCAGAAGTCAGCATGAAATGCTTCCTTGGGCATTCCGAGTCCGATGTGTAGGCTGTCGAATTACTCCCTAAAATGCCGTGTCGTACCGTGATGGAGTTTGCTTTCCTGGCGCTACGTCATCTCATTGATGTCGGCGAAATTTTGACAGCATCTAGTACAGGAGCCCCGGTTGGCGAGCCACCTCGAGTCAAAGTCGTTATCGATGTTTCTTCTTCACCAACTCTTTGCGTTCGACCAGGCCAACATGGGCACTTTCCCCGCCTTCTTTCAAGGTAAGTTAAGGTGTGACCTACGCTTTACCAGCCCCGACTCTTCAGACCGCTCGCCTGCAGCTACGCCCGTTCACCAGCGTGGACGCCGACGCCCTCTTTAGGCTGCACAGCAATTCCAACGTGATGCGCTACTGGGATGCGCCGCCATGGAGTGAACGTGCTCGAGCAGAGTTATTCATCGCAACTTGCGAGCGCATGGCGAAGGAAGGTACGGGGGCGCGGCTGGCCATAGACCATGTTTCTGACGAGGCGTTCATCGGATGGTGCGCCCTAACTCGCTGGGACCCAGAGCACCGCAGCGCGTCATTGGGTTATTGCTTTTACGAAACAGCGTGGGGTCACGGCTATGCTACGGAAGCCGCTCATTCCTTGCTGTGTTGGGCATTTGACACTTTGGACTTAAATCGAGTCCAGGCTGCCGCTGATACGCGCAACGCGGCTTCTGCCCACGTCCTGCAAAAGCTTGGTTTCGTGCTTGAAGGGACGTTACGCGAGGACTGCGTCGTAAACGGCGAAGTGTCAGACTCGTGGGTGTTCGGGCTGATCAAACGTGAATGGAGTCCGTCGCCAAGGTCAACTGCTGGTAGCTAGTGCTGTGATTCGTGCTTGGGCGCTTGCCGTACTCCGTGGGTGATCAGATGAAACAGGGTGCCGTTGACCTTGACGTACGTGGTATCGGACATCTAGTTCTACTGTAAAATATCGAATCTCGTCGCACCATGGCAGGCAAGACAAGTAAACGATGCCGGAGACGGTGCTCGCTGTTCGTGCAGTCACGATTCGTCGTGTCGGCGAACCCGTGGTCCTCGACTGTAAAGGCAACGGACTTGACAGCGACGAGGCGAAGGCCGTCAACCTGTATCGGGGGATTCTGGACTGGAAATCACGGTGACGCATCAACATCTCAGACGTTGCGAGGCTTTGATCCCCTATGCCAGATTTTCGATGAGTTCTTGGGTGTTAGTTCATGGTAGTTATTTCTAAACCCCTCCAAGTGGTGCTGACCTGACGCAACGGACAATCCAGGGCAAGGCCCGCTCGAAATAGTTCGGTAGCGCAGTTACGTGTACTTAAGGGCCGGCGGCTCATGGGACGCAGCTCCGGCAGAGTACAGATATCGCAGATGCACCACCGAACGGGGCGACGGCGCGCACGAGAACTCCCAGAACATCCCAGGCTTGGCGGCCAAAAGCGGATCAGCTACGTGATCCGATGGTGCGGGACACTACTGCTACATGTGCCACCACCGCTCTCCTAGTTCGCGCTCATTTCCGTCACCACGAGGCGGCGCTGCAATCAGTCATGGCGGTCTGTTTCGAGAAAGCAAGAACCGTATCGGATCCCTCTCCTCAGCCACGACTCCCGCCAGCCGAACAGTACGAGCTGGGACGATCGGGTTATGCTTGTGACCGTGCACGACACACACGATCTGACCCTACGGGTACGTACCGCGTTAACTGCTCGGGATCTCGAGGCATTCGGAGCCCTGCTCAGCGACGACGTCCGTTGGGGTGACGACAATCACCCGAAACGATGTCGAAGTCGTTCCGACGTGCTGGCGACGTTTCGGCGTCTCATGGACGAAGGAGCAGAGGCCGACATCACCGAACTCGTCGCAGGAACTAATGGGCTCCTATGTGGCCTTACCGTAAGATGGCCGAGGCCGGGTAACGAACTAAGAGAGCGGACACTTTTCCACGTCTACCTAGTGACCGACGGTCACATCGTCGAGATTCAGCCCTACGAAGACCGAGAGTCAGGGGCTGCCACTGCCGGTATCGCCTGAAGCTTGTGACGAGGGGCAGGTGAACTCGGTCCGACCCACGGCCGTCTTTCGACACGTAATTGCCGAGGTGTACCTCGGACGGCCACTGTCGAATACCGACGTCATCGATGTAATCATCAACGCGACTTCCAAGCTCAGAACCCCTTAGTGCTCGTTGTAGTTGCGATCTGATAGCACGGCGCGGCAATGGCGAACCTGAAAGCTAGGAGGAGCGACTAGTCGAAAGTCCGACCATCTCCTACACGGCGGAGCTGGAGTGCCAGGCTCGGGACGACGAAGGATAGAAGAAATTCCGGCAGCATGCTCTTTCCGGTACACCTAAACGCAACAGTTTGACCCTCGGCAGCCTCGAACGTCTGGGCCCGGCTGGAGTTTCGGCCACTTCGAAGTTGTAGGGTGTGACTGCCAGACTCGATTGGAATCTCGACCGTCTTGTTCATTTCAACCGATCCAGCAAGGTCGCCGTCGACCATAATCTCATACGTTCCCCGTCGAACCTCGGCTCCAATTGCTTTATGTGTCATCTTCAAAGTTGCCGTCACGGTCGACCTCCAGTACCTGTTGACTATTTGCCTTGACCTGTAATGGTCGTGACAATCCGAGCCCGCAGCTGCTCCTCCCACATGCCGTGGCAGTCCCGAGTCTGTCCCTAACAAATCGAGGTCATCAAGCTAGCCACGACGACAAATAGAATGTAAGTTCGCCGAGTCAGAAAGCGATCTCACTAGCCGTTCTCGTATCCTATTCTCAGTAGATCAGGCTCAACACGGCTTCTGAGAAGATGCAAAATGCAGCACACAAAAGGACTCCTAAAATGACGGATAAGCAGGGGACTGCAAAGCGAACCAGCCCGACCAGCAGAGCTTCCCAAGGATTCAGTGCCGACGAAAAGGCTGCGATGCGCGAGCGTGCCAAGGAACTGAAGGCCGAGGCGACAAAGGCCGATGGAGAAAGCGAAGTACTCGCAAAGATCGCCGAGATGTCGGAACCCGATCGCTCCATGGCAGATAAACTCCACACTCTGATCAAGGCAGCAGCGCCAACCCTCGCATCGAAAACCTGGTATGGAATGCCTGCTTACACCAAGGACGGCAATATCATCTGCTTCTTTCAAAATGCGGGCAAATTCAAGGCCAGATATCAGACGCTTGGGTTCACCGACAAGGCGAACCTCGACGACGGTACCATGTGGCCGAATTCGTACGCTATCACTGAGTTGACCGCCACCGTAGAGGCAAAGATCACAGCCCTGGTAAAACAAGCCGTGAGCTGAGGATTGGAATCTAGGGAGTAATTGCGGAGTGCTTCGGCCACACCCCTGTCTCCTCGTCGGACCAAGCTCTCAACCTTCTGCATAAGAAACTGGCACGCTCCAGATGGAGAATATTTTCGACTGGACAACGAGTGGGAAGATCATTGGTAGCCGCAACCCAAAGTCCGACGAATGAAAAAGTGAAGGCCGCACGAAGTCTTTGGCTATCAGGTTCCTCACCTCGGAAGGTCGCTTCGACGTTCAACTTTTAGGTCACTACTCGCTACCGCTGGATACCAACGGTCAACCAAACGTAGTTCATCCTTGAGCCATGCCCGTATCTGTGTTTGATGGACCGACCATGCGGACCAGGTCGCCTTCTCCAGGTCACGCACCACGCCAAGTCGAGCGTCGTCCTTAGCGGCAACGACGTTTTGAACCGTTACCGAGAATGAAGTTGGTGAAGGTTGCAGTGCTGGGTACTCACGGTGGGACATCCGACCGATGAGGATCCTTCGCCGCTCTTCGGGAAGGTCATACTCCAGCCCGGCACAGAGGCTGACCAAATGAAGTGAGACCGACTGGCGGTTGCGTCGCTCAGTATTCGTGCCGTGCTGTGCAGCGTAGGCATCGATCAGTCCTTGCGGCCGACCCGTCGTTTCGCCGGCGCCCTCAAACTTCACATCCAGGAGGGAGCAGTACAACGACCAACATCCAGGAGCAGCGAGTATGTAGGCATGGACGGGTCCGTCTACGTCCGGGACAGTTGCGCCACAGCCGAAACAGCGGACCTCACCCATGACAACAGCGTACCTACGAGTGCAACGTCTGTACCAGCAAGGGACCAGGTCATTCGGACTTCACAGGGGATCCGAAACATCGCGACGCCAAAACTCATGTCCCCAAACGCGCTCTCAAACAATAGCGCCCGCTGAAGCAGGAGAAAGGACTTTAGCTAGCTTTCAAAACCTACCAACAATGGGACACTCGATGTGGGTGCGTCTGCTCCCAGCCCAAGATGATCAGAGCCAACTTTGACGATCTAGAATGAGCTGTTAACCCGACCTGCATCTAGTTTCTACCTTGTCTCGACGTCCCGTATTCGAGAAGCTGATCGAAGAGACTTTTACTTTCAGGCTCCATCAGTGTAGCGAATTTTCCGGGCAAGTACCTTATCCTCATTCACCTGCCACAGCGGGCAAACTACAGCGAAAATTAAGTACGACAAGATGTCGCTTGAAATAACTGCACTAGACCGATGGACTTCTCATGTAGCTGACAAAGTCCACCGGGAGATGGAGATGGAGATGGAGATGGAGATGGAG
>JABEUQ010000228.1 GCA_013044265.1 Acidimicrobiaceae bacterium | reverse complement strand
CAATCAACAACATGTCGCCGATCGAATGGGAACTACAATTCGCTCAACGTCAACTCCAAGCCGCATAAACAATGTGTCCGGAATTTGGGGGGAAGGCCAGTGAGGTGTGAGTGATACAAGGAGGCGTCGTCGCGACGCCGGGTCGGTCCGCTACGGACGTCGCGACCTGGTCGGCATGAGTTGGTGCGCCGACCAAGGCGCGATGCGCATTGACCAACTCGCACGACTCTTCTCACAGATTGACGAGCGACCCGTCAGCGTGGACGCAGCGCGCAAGAGCGTCGGACGTTGGCTCGACCGGGGGTGGGCCACCAGTCGGACGCTGCTACACGGCCAGCCGCCTTTCGTCTGGTTGACGCCAGCGGGCATGCGAGTCAGCGGAATGAGCTTCCCGAGCGAAGAACCCGCACTGGCAACTCTGGCCCACAATGCCGATGTGATCGCCATTCGTCTCGCCATCCAGACGGCTTATCCGAATGGCATTCAGTGGCGTAGCGAGCGCGAAATACGATCGGTTGTCCCGCCTCGCGCTAGAGGAAAGAACTCGCCTCATCTCCCGGACGGTGAGGTCATATTCCCCGACGGTCAAATCGTCGCGATCGAGCGAGAGCGAGTCGCCAAGACTATCGAGCGAACGCGAAATATCCAGATGGGCCTGCTGACGCGTCGGTACGATTACGACGCCACGAGCGATGTGATCGTGGCGTCACTACCGCCCCGATACTGCTCGGTGCACTACTACGCGAGCGACGAGGCACTCTCCGTCGTCCAGAAGGCAGGAGACAGCCTCCCCGGCGATCTTGGTTCGCGTCTCCAGATTGTGCGGTGGCCATAGTGCGCAACGCCAGCGGACACCACCGCGACGAAGATCGCTGGCCCCTGCTACCGATGGCGGCCCCGCGGGGCGCCAGGGAAATCCTGTGGCACGTCTGCGCCTTGGTGGCCGTAGCGATGCCGTTCGCACTACCGGCGGGCTGGCTGGTCCTTGGGATTGTCATCGCATTCACCTGGCTCATCAAGGCGGGACCAGTAAATCTCGTTCGGATTGCCCTGATGTATGTGGCGACTGGATTCGTGGTGGCAACAATCTTCGCCACGCCGATGGATTTCCCGATCACGATCGCGCATGTCTTCACCTGGAACCGTAGCCGCCAGGTTGGAGTACCCCTCACGATTGCGCTCGGTTACTGCTTCGAGGTGAGCGTGGCGATGTGCACCGTGGCGCTAATGATGGCCTTCGACCGGCGCAGCGCGAATCGGGCAGCGGTAGACCTGCGGGTGTGGCAGCGTCAGCAAACACGACGACGCCAACTCCTGCGCCAGTGGCACCGGTCCCAGGACCTTCCCGAGGTGAGCCAGTGAGAGCCATCCTTGGCACGATGCTCGACGGTGATCTGCGAGCACTGGCGGTGAGGGGAATGACCGGGCCCGTTGGCGCTACCCACTGGGTCGGATTCACGTTCGAGGACCTCAGCAGGCACTGCTGCATCATCGGTGGCACCGGAACCGGCAAGACCGTCACCCAGATGCGACTGGTGAGTACATTCATGCGCCTCAGTCAGGCGAACCCCGGCGAACCCACGATTCGGATAATTTTCGTGGACGCAAAAGGACTAGCTGATGAGAACCGCGACCAGTTCGGGCAGTTGGCACGGGCTCGCGGCTACCGAAACATTCGCTACTGGCCCGAGCAACCGCTATGTGGGTTTGATGGTAAACGCGAGCAACTGCGAGAACGATTGAGCGGCCTCTTCAACGGCGGCGAGAGCCCCTTTCACCACGCCGAGGCGGTCACGATGCTGGACCTGGCCTTGGGTGCGGGCTCGCCGCCGCGTCGACTCGCCGAATTGATTGAGCGGGTGCGCCCGGGCGTGACTGCTGCACTGTATGAACTCGAGGGTACAGAACGGTCACTCATGCTGAAGGCAGAGGCGTCGTCGTTCACCAACTCGCAGTGGAACTCCGTCTACCTACGGCTTCGGGCCCTCGTCGCCACCGTAGGCGATCGTTTTGACAGTTGCTCTGATGCATGGAGTCTTCGTGACGTTGACGCCGCGTGGATCAGTGTGCCCGGCACGTCATCGCCGCAAACCGCCGGCGACGTCGCATCCTGGATACTTTCGATGATCGGCGAACTGGCTGCGTCGCCGGACAATCGGCGCACCATCATCTGTCTCGATGAGTTCTCTGCCGTGGGACAAGACCAAAGGGCGTCTCAGTTCGCCGCAGGATTGGTAGAACGAACGAGGTCCGCGGGGATCGCCATCGTGATCGGCGCGCAGACCGTGGCCAGCCTCGGCGAAGCTGCCGATCGACTATTGCAGACTTGCGGAACAGTGATCAGTCACCGAACACCTTTGCCGGACTCCATCGTCGAGCTTGCCGGAACGGTACAGGTCTGGGAGGACTCGCAGACGGTCGACGCGCTTGGGGTGCGAGTTGCCACCAGCGGACGAATACAGCAGCAGTACCGAACGCCGCCAGATTTGATTCGCTCGTTGCCGATCGGCGAAGTAGTAGTGGTCCGGGCCGGGAGGTGGGCGCAGGTAGCGATCTCCACTCCATCCAATTCGTAAGCTTTGGGCCTCAGCAAGAATCGGCTGAGTTTTCAACCGAACTTGACCGCCTTTTGGTAGTCGGGACCAAGGTTGGGCAAGATATCTGAGGGCCTTGCGACCTGTGTCACATCGGCGTGATTGACTTCGGAGGGGTCCAGATGGCATGTTGGTTGTCGCTCGGCCTGCAAGGCTTGAATAAGTTAGTGAGAGGTTACAAATGGCAATAGTGCCGCTTGACGTAAACGCGATATCGAGACCGAGAAGAGTTGTGAGAGGTGAATCGACGACTGATCTCATTCTCTCCTCTCAGACTGGAGACAATGCAGGTGTGTTTCGGGACATCCTGGACCTCCATGTTCCCGATGGCGCTCTTATTGCCGATGTCACGTATGGGAAGGGGGCCTTCTGGCGGGGGGTCAGCCTTGACAAGTATGTGCTTTTACCTTCGGACCTGAAGACAGGTGTCGACTTTAGAGATCTGCCATACGAAGATGGGTCGCTCGACGCACTTGTCCTCGACCCTCCATACATGGAGGGTCTATTCCGAGACGATAATACGCATCTCGCCGGGACCGGAAGCCATTCAGCCTTCAGAGAGAACTATTCCGATGGATCTGAGACAGATTACTCAGATGGTGGTCCCAAGTACCACGATCGCGTACTCAGTCTGTATCTTGAAGCCGGTAGGGAGGCGCAGCGAGTACTTAAGCCGTATGGTCTCTTCATCGTCAAGTGTCAGGACGAGGTGAGCGCTAATCGTCAGAGGCTCACTCACGTTGAACTGATCAATGCGTGGGAGAAGTCCTACTACTGCAAAGACCTATTCGTTGTGACGCGGACCAATAAGCCAGGAGTATCACGCATACTTAAGCAAGAACATGCGCGGAAGAACCATTCGTATTTCTTGATATTCGTCAAACGTGATCCGGAGTACCCTCGACGAATTCGTGCACCGAAAGGTCGTTCGGCCAAGCCCAAGCCCTAGTCGGATTCACAATTGTCTCATGGCAACAATTTCGTCAAGAATCGCCCAAGGTTCTGATTGATATGGCGAAATAATCGGGTACTCCATTGGCATCAGTGTTGCGAGAAGGTTGTCCTTTTGATGTTGGGTATAGTTACGCGACGCACCGCGAACACCCGAGACGTGAGGCAGCAGATCGTTTCGGGCGAAGACGAAGTCCCATTTGCCCGTGAACGCGAATAGGTTTACTGCCAGCAAATCGAATTCGCCAACCCTCAAGCAAGTGGTCTCGACTGAACTACCGTCATCGAACACAACGGAGCGCTTATCGCTGGCATCGCACTGAAATTTTCCGGAAAATTGTCCATTGTCGAAATCCTTAACCATATTCGTTTGCAAACTTTTCACCTCGACCGAGATGCTTTGCTCACGATACATAAAATGGATATCTCCCTTACGAGTTCGATCATGATCGT
>JABEUQ010000227.1 GCA_013044265.1 Acidimicrobiaceae bacterium | reverse complement strand
TGCGTGACATCGAACTCGTTCGCCTCACTGGTGGTGCGATGCACTTCTTACACCTCTCAACGGCTCGTTCTATCGCCATGGTGAGCGCGGCGCGCCGCGAGGGACTCGACGTTACCTGCGAAGTGACACCGCATCACCTGACACTTGACGAGTCGTCGTGTGCAGGTTTTGACGCGCAGTTCAAGGTACACCCGCCCTTGCGGATCGCCTCCGACGTTGCCGCCCTACGTCAGGCACTGCGCGAGGGACTGTTCGACGCGGTCGCCACTGATCACGCACCGCACTCGCCGGAACTTAAGGACCGGGCCTTCGACGAAGCGCCAGCTGGGATGTTGGGTCTCGAGCACGCTGCGGCATTGACGTTCGAGGCGCTGGGGGTGCAGGAGTGCAATGCGACGACGTTCTTTGATGTACTCAGTCGAGGGCCCGCGCGCGTTGCTCAGCTGCGTGCGAGTGATCATCGGGTACGACACAGTGCCCATGGAGGTGACGTTGCGGAAGGTGAGGACGCCAATATCACGGTCTTCGATCCTCGCGTGGAGTGGACCGCACGCCGCGATGATCTGCACAGCCGCGCGCGCAACACCCCCTACGATGGCCGCCAACTGCGCGGGCGCGTCACGACCACGATCGCCAAGGGCCAACTCGTCGTTCACGAAGGGAAATTGCAATGAGTCGTCCCCGCGCCACGTTGGTGCTCGCCGACGGAACTTCTTTCGAAGGGTACGCCGCCGGATTCATTCCCGATGGCGGTGTCACGACGGGAGAGTTCGTGTTCAACACGGCCCTCTCGGGCTATCAAGAGGTCATCACCGATCCCTCCTACGCGGGTCAGATAATTACCTTTACGTATCCCCACATCGGTAACTACGGTGTGAGCCCACTGGACGACGAGGCCGCTCGACCGTGGTGCCGCGGTCTCGTGGTGCGAGAACTGTCGCCGTTGCGATCGAACTGGCGTTCTACTGAGGAGTTGGAGGCATTTCTGATTCGACACCGCGTGCCGGTGATCACCGGAGTCGACACCCGACGTCTGACGCGCCACCTTCGCGTGCACGGAGCATTGCCGGGTGCATTTGGATCAGGCGACCCGGCAGCGGTGAGCGAAGCAGCTCGTCACGCCACGGGAACCGATGGTCAGGACTACGTCACTCAGGTCACCACTCCCAGTGCGTACACGCGCGGCGAGGGAGATTTGCACATCGTGGCGTACGACTACGGCATCAAAGAGACAATGGTGGCCCAGTTGGCGCAGCGCTTTCGCGTCACCGTCGTGCCCTCGTGGATGAGCGCCGAGCAGGTACTCGACCTCACCCCCGACGGTGTGTTTTTATCGAACGGTCCGGGGGACCCGGCGGCGTTGGGTGCCCAGGTGAGAGAGATTGGTCGCCTCGTTGCGACGGTGCCGATCTTTGGCATTTGTCTGGGGCATCAACTGCTCGCGACCGCCCTGGGGGCGAGCACTTATAAGTTGCCCTTCGGGCACCATGGATCGAACCATCCGGTGCAGGATGTGACATCGGGGCGCATTGAAATCACGGCGCAGAACCACAACTACGCTGTCGAGCCCGATTCGCTCTCTCGTGCGGTGGTGAGCCACGTGAACCTCAATGACGGGGTGATCGAGGGGATCAGCGCGGTACAGGATCGGTGTTTCTCGGTCCAATACCACCCCGAAGCGGGTCCTGGGCCACACGATGCCCGATACCTCTTCGAGAGATTTGAAAACCTTCTTCGTACCGGTCAATTGGAGAAAATGTAATGCCTCGTCGTAGCGATATCTCAAGCATCCTGGTCATTGGCTCGGGGCCCATTGTGATTGGTCAGGCGTGTGAGTTTGACTACTCGGGCACGCAGGCCTGCCAGGTGTTACGGGCCGATGGCTTCAGGGTGATTTTGGTCAACTCCAATCCCGCGACAATTATGACCGATCCGGCGACGGCTGACGTCACGTACGTCGAGCCACTCGACCCGGATGTGTTGACCGACATCCTCGAACGCGAGCGACCTGACGCGCTTCTGCCCACGCTGGGTGGACAGACCGCACTGAATCTCACTATGGAATTAGTTCGTCGCGGGGTAACCGAACGACTCGGCGTAGAAGTCATCGGTGCTCGTCCCGAAGCAATCGACACCGCGGAGAACCGTGAGTTATTCAAGGCGGCGATGGCCGACATTGGCCTGGCCGTGCCCCAGTCGGGATTCGCTCACTCGGTGCGCGAGGCGCTCGAGATCGCCCAAGAGATCGGGTGGCCAATTATCATTCGTCCGAGTTTCATTCTGGGTGGCGCGGGTACTGGAATTGCCGATAATGCTGAGGACTTCACTCGTCTAGCGGCAGAGGGTATCGACGCCTCGCCCATTGGGGAGATTTTGGTCGAGAAGTCAATCGCTGGCTGGAAGGAATACGAACTAGAGGTCATGCGTGACGTGGCCGACAACTGCGTCGTGATCTGCGGAATTGAGAATTTTGACCCGATGGGCGTGCATACGGGTGACTCGATCACGGTAGCGCCCATCCAGACCTTGTCCGATGTTGAGTATCAGGCCATGCGCGACGACGCGTTCGCGGTATTGCGCCGGGTGGGAGTAGAGACCGGTGGCTCAAACGTGCAGTTCGCGGTCAACCCCGACACCGGTGAGCGCTTGGTGATTGAAATGAATCCGCGGGTGAGTCGTTCGAGCGCGCTGGCCTCCAAGGCGACGGGATTTCCTATCGCTAAGATCGCGGCCAAGTTGGCGGTGGGCTACACCCTCAACGAGATCGAGAATGACATTACGAAGTTGACGCCCGCCAGCTTTGAACCAGTTATTGACTACGTGGTGACCAAGATTCCGCGCTGGGCCTTCGAGAAGTTGCCCGGTGCGACACCCGAGTTGGGTACACGGATGCAGTCCGTTGGTGAAGTGATGGCCATTGGTCGAACATTTGCTGAGTCTCTGCAGAAGGCGATCCGTTCGCTCGAGCAGGGTCGGATCGGTTTCGCGCTCGGTACGGAGAACGAATTCGCGGATCTCGACGATGAGTCACTGTGGCACCGTTGCGTGGTGGCGACCCCCGAACGGCTCTTCGCGTTGCACGAAATTCTCTGGCGTGGCGCGAGTATCGAAGAAGTGGTAACGCGAACCCGTATCGACCCGTGGTTTATCGAACAATTGATGCAGATCATCCGACTCGAACGTGAACTCGGTTCCGTCGGCGTGGCTCACCTTGACGCGCGAGACTGGCGACGCTTCAAGCAGGCGGGTTTTTCAGACCCTCAAATCGCGTCTCTGTGCAACAGCGACACGTCCACGGTCACCCGCGCGCGCCGTGAGGCGGGGGTGGTGACGACCTTCAAGACGGTGGACACGTGCGCCGCGGAGTTCGACGCCCTCACGCCCTATCACTACAGCACCTACGAAGATGAGAGCGAAGTACGCCCGTCATCTCGAGATCGCGTCATCATCCTGGGCTCGGGGCCCAATCGTATTGGGCAGGGAATTGAGTTCGACTACTGCTGCGTGCACGCAGCGATGGCGCTTCGCTCGATGGACTTCGAGACCGTGATGGTCAATTGCAATCCCGAGACCGTCTCCACGGATTATTCGACGTCGGACCGTCTCTACTTCGAACCACTCACGCCCGAAGACGTCGCCGAAGTGATTGCCGCCGAACAGGCGGCCTGCGTGGACGGCGCGCGCGTACTCGGCGTGATCGTCTCGCTCGGTGGGCAGACTCCGCTGAAGTTGGCTCATAGCCTGGACCCCACTCTGGTACTTGGTACCCCCGTGGCGGCGATTGATGCCGCCGAGGACCGCGATCAGTGGTCTCAGATCTGTCGGCGTATCGGGTTGCGCCAGCCTCCCGGCGACGTGGCTCTCACGCTCGCCGAGGCCAGGGTGATCGTCAAGAATGTTGGGTATCCCGTCTTGGTCCGTCCGAGCTACGTTCTGGGTGGTCGGGCCATGGAGATCGTGTACGACGACGCATCTCTGGAGCGAATCATGACGGACCTGACCAGCGCGACAGGTTCGCTCGCGCGAGAGGGCGGTGTCTCGCAGAGTCGTCCGATTTTGCTCGACCGTTTCCTCGAAGACGCCATTGAGGTCGACGTTGACGCCGTGCGCGACGCCACCGGCGACATCTTCGTGGCGGGCATTATGGAGCACGTGGAGGAGGCCGGTGTGCACTCCGGGGACTCGGCGTGCGCCTTGCCACCCCAGAGCTTGAGTGAGTCAGTACTCGAGCGGCTTCATGATTACAGTGAGCGCATCGCCAACGAACTAGGTGTGGTGGGGCTCATCAACGTACAGTACGCCGTGAAGGATGACGAGGTCTTCGTACTCGAAGCCAATCCGCGCGCTTCGCGTACGGTGCCCTTCGTGGCCAAGGCCACCGGAGTTCCCCTGGCCCAGGTGGCCGTAGAGGTCATGCTCGGTGTCACTTTGGCGCAGTTGCGTAATCGCGGGGTAGTGCCCAACGAGACACCAGTGCCTGAGTACGTCAGCGTCAAAGAAGCAGTCCTGCCATTCAACCGCTTCCCCGGTGTCGATACCTTGCTGGGTCCCGAGATGCGTTCGACCGGAGAAGTGATGGGAATTGGTGAGAGTTTCGGCATTGCCTTCGCCAAGGCGCAGTTGGGGGCGGGTACGGGTTTGCCACACGAGGGTCAGGTGTTCTTCTCGCTCGCCGATTCAGACAAAGTAGCGGGTGTCGAAGTGGCCCAGAAATTACGCGAACTCGGCTTCACCCTGGCCGCAACCGTCGGCACCGCGGGCTTCTTGCGTTCGCGTGGCGTCATCGTTAACACTCTGGTGGGCAAGATCGGTGCGGCGGACCTCGGCGTCGACGCCGTGTCGCTCATCGCCTCGGGTGAAGTGCATATGGTAATCAATACGCCCTCGGGGCGTAGTGCACGTGCGGACGGTGCCGCCATCCGCATGGCGTGCACCGTACACAAAGTTGCGTGCATGACGACGCTGAGCGCCGCTCAGGCCGCCGCGGTGGGCATTGCCGATACTCGCGAACGTGGTTGGCGAGTGGCGTCGTTGCAGGAACTTCACCGATGACTCTGGCCACGCGCGTTGGTGACGTCGCGCTGCCGTCCTTCATCTTGACCGCAGCCGGTACCGCAGGACACGGAGATGAACTCGCGGGTTACGGCGACATCTCACAACTCGGGGCGGTGGTGACTAAATCTCTGGCCGCATTCGAATGGTCGGGTAATGCTGCGCCACGTGTCGCGTCGTGGGGAGCGGACATGGTCAATGCAGTGGGTCTGGCTGGACCCGGTGTCGAGGTTTGGCGGCGCGACTACCTTCCGGGTCTGTTACGACGCCGCGCTCGGGTGGTGGGATCAATCTGGGGGCGAAGTGTTGGAGAATTCGAAGACGCCGCGCGCGCGATGCGTGGGGCTGAGGTGGTGGCGCTCGAAGTCAACGCCTCGTGTCCGAATCTCGAGGGTCGTGCGGGAATCTTCGCTCATTCTCCAGAAATGACCGCGCAGATCGTCACCGCCGCCTCGGTGGCGCAATTGCCGCTCTGGGTGAAACTGTCGCCGAATACTCCAGCACTCGTTGAGGTGGCGCACGCGGCGGTCGAGGCCGGTGCGGCGGCGCTGGTGTTGGTGAATACTGTCCTCGGGATGGTCATTGACATCGAGAAGCGGCGTCCGGCTCTGGGCAATGGCGGCGGCGGGCTGAGTGGCTCGGGAATCTTGCCCGTTGCGTTGCGTGCTGTCTACGAGTGCCACGGCGCCCTCCCCACCACTCCCATTGTCGGTGTGGGTGGAGTCTTCACGGGCGAGGATGCCATCGCCATGGTCATGGCGGGGGCCAGCGCCGTTGAGGTGGGAACGGCGACGTTCGCCAATCCGCGTGCGGCGTGGATGGTGGCCAGCGACGCGCGCGAATGGATGCAGCGTCACGCGGTGTCGTCTATCGAGGAACTTAGAGGAGTCGCTCATGGTTGAAACATTTGGTCAACGCCTCCAAGAGCGCATCCGGGCTCTGGGTCCACTCTGTGTGGGGATTGACCCGTCATCATCGTTGCTGACGTCGTGGGGTCGACCCGACACGATCGAAGGTGTCGAGTTCATGGCGCTGGCGCTACTCGAGGCCAGCGTGGGTGCGGCCGCGGCCATTAAACCACAGGTGGCATATTTCGAGCGTTTTGGCTCAGCGGGTTACCGGGTGCTCGAACGTTTGATATCGGATGCCCGCGACGCGCAGATCCTGGTGATCGCGGATGCGAAGCGTGGCGACATTGGCGCGACCAATGATGCGTACGCGAGTGCGTGGCTCGACGATTCCTCTCCCTTATGCAGCGATGCAGTGACGGTGAGCCCCTTCACCGGCGTGGGGGCGCTCACCCCTTTCTTTGCCCGCGCCCTTCGAGGTCGAGGGGTATTCGTCCTGGCAGCGACTTCCAATGACGAAGGTCGTAGTCTGCAGCGCGCGCGAACCGATCGTGACGAGGCCGTAGAGGATCTCATCTTGCGTTCAATTGCTGAGATGAATCGCCGCGAGGAGGGATTGGGTTCACTCGGTGTGGTGCTCGGTGCGACCCGCGATCGTCCGCGTTTCGACCTGGCTGCCCTCCAGGGCCCCTATTTGGTACCCGGAGTCGGAGCCCAGGGCGCTACGCCAGAACAAGTTGGCCGGCTCTTTGAACGCTGTCCTGAGGGTACGGTTATGGTCAATGTGGCCCGGGCTATTGCTGATTCTGGGCCCGAGCGATCAGCCCTTCGCGACAGTGTTCGACGCTGGCGTGACAACTTAACGACTTTTCTCTAGAACTTGGCCCTCCCAGGGGGTATTCTGACTTCGTGGCCCCAGTTCCTCCAACTCTCACTCAAGAACAGCGAGTGGCGGCTTCGCGCGCGGCAGTCGCGAATCGCCGTCGTCGAGCCGAGGTCAAGAAATTGGTCAAGTCGGGTGATCTTTCGCTGGAGGAACTGTTCTCGCTGGCTCAGAACGAGGAGTGCGTCGCGCAAATGCGCGCCTACGATCTCATCAGTGCTTTGCCCGCAATTGGCGAGGTCAAGGCGGCGCGCATCATGAAGAGTGCGGCAATTGCCCAGACCCGTCGTATTCGCGGCCTTGGTCCGCGTCAACGAGAGCAACTCTTTCAAGCTCTTGTGCGCTGACACGCTGGTCGTTGTACTCATCGGACCGGGAGGGGTCGGTAAAGGTACTGTCGCTCGCCGCCTCCTTCAACTCGATGAGCGAATGTGGCTGAGTCGTTCATGGACGACTCGGAGTCCGCGTCCAGGCGAGACTGGTACGGAGTATTTTTTCGTCACGCGTGAGGTTTTTGAGGACGCCATCAGTCGCAATTACTTCTACGAGTGGGCCGAATTTCACGGAAATCTCTACGGCACGCCACTCCCGCAGCCACCGCAGGACCATGACGTGCTACTGGAAATTGAGGTCGATGGTGCTCAACAGGTGCGCGAACGTGACCCCGGCGCCGCAATCATCTTGCTGAGTGCTCCCACGATTGCCCTACTCGAACAGCGCCTTCGTGGGCGTGGTGACCAAGAAGAACACATCGTTCGTCGTCTCGACTCCACCCGTCGAGAGATCGAGCGAGGACGCCAACTCTGCGACTACGAGGTCGTGAACGACGATATAGAGCGAGCCAGTCACGAAATCCTCTCTATACTGGAAGGGCTTCGCCAGTTGCGGCGAATCCCCTCGTAAAAGGACGAACTTTTCATGGCTGAACGCCCCACCCTCGTCGACCCACCCATTGAGAACCTCCTACACAAAGTGGGTGACTCCAAGTTCACCCTGGTTGCTGTTTCGGCCATCCGCGCGCGCGAGATCAACGAGTACTACAACGGCCTCGGTTCGGGACACGGCGCCCTGATCCCGCCGCAAGTCTCCTCCTTGTCGAATAAGTCACTGTCGCTTGCGATGGAGGAACTCTACGAGGGAAAACTGCAGTTCCACCGCCCCACTGCGGAAGAACTGGACCAAGAGCGTCTCGAGAACGAAGCTCGTGAACAGGCACGAGTGGATGCGGCGAATGACCTCGACGCCTTCACCGATGCCCTGCGCGACGCCTAACCACGTCCCGCCTCGCATAGTTCTGGGAGTATCGGGCGGCATTGCCGCGTATAAGTCGGTGGAGATTTTGCGGCGAATGCGTGACGCTGGCTACTTCGTCTCGCCTATTCTCACTCCGGACGCAACGCGATTCGTGGGTGCGGTCACGTTCTCCGCGCTGGCTTCGGAGCCGGCTCGAGTATCGCTGTACGGTGACCCCACGACGCCGATTCCCCATACGTATTTGGGTCAAAACGCTGATCTCATCGTGGTGGTGCCAGCAACCGCACATCTCATCGCGCGCTACGCCATGGGTTTAGGTGACGACCTGCTGACCGCGACTTTGTTGGCCGCGCGCGCCCCAGTCCTGTTGTGTCCCGCCATGCACACTGAGATGTGGGAGCAGCCCTCGGTGCAAGAGAATCTGGCCACCTTGCGTCGGCGAGGGGTCATGGTGCTCGAGCCCGAGGTCGGGCGCCTGGCCGGTGGCGATGAGGGGGCTGGAAGATTGCCCGAGCCCGAAGTGATTGTCACGATGGTGCAACGAATTCTTGAGGGCTACCGAGGTATCTTGAGTGGACGTCGAGTCCTAGTGAGCGCAGGTGGTACCCACGAAGCGATTGATCCGGTACGGGTCGTGACGAATCGTTCTTCGGGCCATCAGGGGCACGCCCTCGCTGAGGTCGCCGCGCGCCTGGGCGCTCACGTGACCCTGGTGAGCACCGCTACGCGTGAAGTCGCCCTCGACGTTCGCCGCGTCATTCGAGTGATTCATGTGGAGAGTGCGGCGCAGATGGCCAGGGCGATGTTTGATAACTTCGCGTCCTGCGACGTAGCCATCATGGCGGCCGCCGTGGCGGACTTCACGTTCGACGCAGCACCGAAGAAGTTGAAGAAGGAGAAGGGCTTGCCAGTCTTGACCCCCGTGGCGACAACCGATATCGTCAGCGAACTGGCCGCACGTCGCACGGGGGGGCAGATCGTGGTGGCCTTCGCCGCCGAGACTGAGGACCTCGAAGCTCGCGCGATCGACAAACTCGAGCGCAAGGGGGTCGATCTCGTTGTCGCCAACGACGTGTCCCAGCCCTTGACCGGATTCGCTTCACCGACCAATGAGGTCCTCCTGGTTAGTCGAGGTCCCCTGGTTGAGAGGATTTCACTACGTTCCAAAGAGGGCATCTCAGAGAAGATCTTGACTAAGGTTGCCTCATTGTTTAATCAAGGAGTCGCATGAGCGATCGCACCCTCTTTACTTCGGAGTCGGTGACCGAAGGCCACCCGGATAAAATTGCAGACCAGATTTCGGACAGCGTTCTCGACGCCATCTTGGATCAGGACCCTGATGCACGAGTGGCCTGTGAGACGTTACTGACGACGGGGTTGTGCGTCGTCGCGGGCGAGATCACGACGACGGCCGTGGTCGACATCACGTCGATTGCTCGCCAAACCATTCTCGATATTGGTTACGACGACGGAGCCAAGGGGCTCGACGGTAAAACGTGTGCAGTACTGGTGTCGCTGGGCAAGCAGAGCCCCGACATCGCTGGCGGCGTGGATGTGAGTCACGAACATCGCTCAGGGAGCGGAGGCGAGGACGAGCTCAACGGACAAGGAGCTGGCGACCAGGGCATGATGTTCGGTTACGCCTGTGACGACAATTCTGATTACATGCCGCTACCAATTTGGCTAGCGCACCGTCTTTCTTCACGACTCTCTCAGGTGCGTCGCAGCGGTCTCGTGCCGTACTTGCGTCCCGACGGCAAGACTCAAGTGACCATTTCCTACGAGGATGGTCGCCCGGTGGGTGTCGATACCGTGTTGATCTCGACGCAACACGAAGATGGATACGATTCGCAGACCACTATCAAACACGACATCATCGAACACGTGATCAAGCCCCTGCTTCCCCCGGAGCTGGATACTTCGGACATGCGGGTCTTCGTTAATCCCTCGGGCAAGTTCGTATTGGGTGGACCGCACGCTGACGCGGGTCTCACGGGTCGTAAAATCATTGTCGATACCTACGGCGGTATGGCCCGTCACGGTGGTGGCGCGTTCTCGGGCAAGGACCCCTCAAAGGTGGACCGATCCGCCGCCTACGCCGCACGCTGGGTCGCCAAGCACGTCGTGGCCGCGGGTGCGGCTGAGCGCTGTGAAGTACAGGTGGCGTACGCCATCGGTGTAGCGCGACCAGTATCGGTGCTGGTGGAGACCTTTGGCACTGAGCGCGTGGACCGTGCCCGCATCGCTAAGGCGGTTGACGCAATCTTTGATTTGCGTCCTGCCGCGATTATTCGAGACCTTGATCTCCGTCGTCCGATTTACCGCAACACCGCGGCGTATGGACACTTCGGGCGTACCGACCACGGTTTCACCTGGGAGCAGACCCCGCGCGTCGACGATCTGCGCCGCGAATTGTCTCTCTAGCTGTGACGCGTTGCGTGCGCGTCGTTACTGAGAACGCCGCCGTCGATCGAGCATTCGATTACGAATTGACTGATGCGCTGGCAATGGTGCACGTCGGTGACCGGGTGCGCGTTGATTTCAACAATCGCTCGTTGCGCGGATGGGTGACGAGCGAGGTTGCGCGCACCCGTGAGATGAAGCCGGTCAAGAAGTGGCTGGGACTCGGACCAGCACCCGAAATGTTGCCACTACTCGAATGGGCCGCGCAGCGCTGGTGCGCCCCGTTATCGCGATTCTTATTAGCCGCCTCACCCGGTGTCATCGTGCGCGAAACACTTCGTGCGCCAATTGCGCGTCCCCTCGACGCCGCCGTGGTCGCCCAGGCAGTGGCTTTCGACCCGGGCGTCGTCTTGGTGTCTCCAACCCATGATCCCATGGCACTAATTCTGCACGCCTACCAGAGCACGCTGGAGGAACCAGGTTCGTTCTTGGTGCTGGTGCCCACCGAAGCCTGGGCCCAACGCCTGAGGGGCCGTCTCGAACAGCGCGGGTGTGCGGTAGCCCAAGGCGAGGGTGAGTGGGATCGGATGCGCAGTGCGTGGCCCGTGATCGTCGGCGCGCGAGGTACGGCGCTCGCACCCACTCCACGGGTGCGCGCTGCGGTCATTGTCGACGCCGACGACGAAGCGTATCGATCAGAGAGTTCGCCAACCTGGGACGCGACGAGCATGTTGGTCGAACGTTGCCGTCGCGATGGCGCACCGTTGTGGCTGACGTCAGTCGCACCATCTCCACTCTTGATGTCGTTTGGCCCCCTGCACCGGTGGGGCGACGTCAGTGGCGGTTGGCCCCGCGTAACGGTCGTGGATCGGCGCGAGGTCGATCCTCACGATGGTGTTGTCACGCGACCGGCACTCGAGGCGGCACATCGAGCTCTCGCCAGTGATGAACCGGTAGCGCTCGTAGTGATTTTGCAACGTCTGGGTCATGGCCGACTGTACGCGTGTCGACGCTGCGGTGAATTGGCGCGCTGTTCGGTGTGCGCCCAAGGCGAGGTGGAGCGCGCTGGAGGGATGGCGTGCGAGGACGACCATGAACCCCGGGCAAATTTTTGTCGTGCGTGTGGCGCGACCAACTTAAAGAAAGTTCGCGTGGGCGTTTCGACCCTAGCCCGCGATGTCGCGGCTCAGCTCTCACAGCCGGTGGCGGAGGTGACGGCGTCTTTCCAGGGTGACATCCACGCGCGAGTGGTGGTGGGCACCGAGGCGGTGTTCGCACGCGTGCGTCGTTGCGCGGTAGTCGTATTCGTTGATTTCGATCAATACTTGCTAGCCCCGCGTGAGTCAGCTCGGCGCGCGGCACTCGTTGCGGTGGCTAAGGCAGCGCGTCTGGTGGGCTCTCGTCACGACGGTCGTGGCGAGGTGTTCATCCAAACCCGACGCCACGACGACGTAGTCACTTCTCTGGAGAAGGGCGATGTCGTACCAGTAATCCAAGGGGATGCCCAGACGGCCCAGCTTCTGGAACTCCCTCCCTACGGTGCTCGAGCCCAGGTCTCAGGCGAGGCGGCGAGTGAATTCGCCGCTCGGTTGACGCACCATGGGCTGCGGGTGCGACACGCGGATGGCTGTTTCTTCGTGAGTGCCGCCGACGTCGATACTCTCACTCGCATTCTGCGAGAGACACCACGTCCGCCAGGACGATTGCGCCTCGAAGTCTTCTAGAACGTACCTGGCGTCGAGTACTGCGAAATTGAAACGGTATCGTGGAGGGGTGAGCACGTTACCTATCCGTATCTTTGGTGACCCCGTCTTGAACCAAGTGACGACCGATATCGAGAACATCGACGGCAAAGTTGCAGCTCTGGCGGAGTCAATGATTGAGACGATGTACAAGGCCCCGGGTGTGGGATTGGCCGCTAATCAGATCGGGGTACAAAAGCGACTCTTCGTCTACGACAAGGGTGACGGAATACCGGTGGTGGTGGTGAATCCTCAGATCATTGAGACCTCTGGGGAGTGGGAGTACGAGGAAGGGTGCCTTTCGGTGCCCGGCCTGAGTTGGGAGATCATTCGACCTAACGAGGTGCACTTGGTGGGTCGTGACCTCGATGGTAATGAACTCGACCTCCAGGCCGATGAATTCGAGGGGCGTATTTTCCAGCACGAAGTGGACCACCTCAACGGATTCCTCTTGATCGACCGGCTGGACGACGACCAGCGCAGGGCGGCCAAGCGAGCGCTGCGCAAGATGCAGATCACCGTGACACCCCATGATCACGATGGCCTTCACCAGTTATTGGGTGACTGATGAACGTGGCCTTTCTCGGCACTCCCGAGGCGGCCGTGCCTTCTCTCGAGGCGCTCGTGGCGGCGGGTCACGAGGTGGTCCTCGTGATTTCTCAACCGGATCGACGTCGCGGTCGAGGGAGCGAGATATCGGCGTCGCCCGTGAAGGCTGCCGCCCTCGCATTGGGACTGCGCGTTGAGGACACTATGACGTCACTGAACGACGTGGACGTCGAACTGGCCATCGTCGCGGCGTATGGCGCGATGATTCCGACGAGTCTTCTTGAGCGCACACCGATGTTGAATGTCCATTTTTCCCTTCTGCCACGTTGGCGCGGGGCGGCGCCCGTCGAGCGAGCAATTCTCGCGGGCGACACGGAGACCGGAGTGGGCATCATTTCACTCGAACCCACTCTCGATACTGGTCCGCTACACGCGCAACGGCGCACCGAAATCGGTGAGAAGACCGCGAGCCAACTCACGGCGGAACTCGCTCATATGGGGGCAGAATTACTCGTCGAGGTACTCGCGAACTCCGAGTTACTCAATAATCCTCGTCCCCAGGTGGGCGAGTCGACCTACGCGGCGAAGCTCACCCCCGAGACTTTTCATCTCCGCGCCGACTTCACCGTGAGTCACGCCCTTCGCGTGGTGGCCCTGGAACGTGCTTTTATCAAGGTCGGGGCTCGGCGTGTGAAAGTCCTGGGAGCGATACCGAGTGACGCTGGGGTGGCCAATGGTTTCCTGCGTTGTGTCGATGGGACATTGGTAATGGGGGTCAGGGGCGGCGCATTGCAATTGACGTATGTCCAGCCCGAAGGGTCTCGAACGATGGGGGGAGTTGCGTGGTGGTCCGGGGCGCGACTCGAAGGCGAGGTCGCGTGGGCCTAATCGACCCCGTGACGACCTAGGCTGATGGTCGTGGAACTTTTCGACGCGGGTCCGGTCGGCGCTCTGCGCATAGCGCCCTCGATTCTGGCGGCTGACTTTGGAGCCCTGGCGAGCGCCATTCGTGTCGTCGATTCTCAGACTGATTGGGTTCATGTTGACGTGATGGACGGACATTTCGTACCAAATATCTCCATTGGCCCCCCCGTCGTGCAATCGCTTCGGCCCTATAGCGATCGTTTTTTCGACTGCCATCTGATGATCTCGGAACCCGCGAGGTACCTCCAAGCCTTCAAGAAGGCTGGTGCCGACAGTTGCACTATTCACGTGGAAGTCGGTAATACTTCATCGGTCATTGCCGACGCGCGAGCCCTGGGTCTGCGCGTGGGGTTGGCTGCGAATCCCGATACACCCTTCGACGCCGTTGCGCCGTATTTAGGCGATATCGACCTGTTATTGCTGATGACGGTCTTTCCCGGATTTGGGGGGCAGTCTTTTATGGCCGAGGTGATGGATAAGGTCAGTCTCGCGCGCAAGGAGATTGACGCGGCGGCCTTGGCCCTCGACCTCGAGGTGGATGGTGGCATTGACAGGATCACGGCTCCGGTCGCGACGCGCGCCGGTGCCAACGTGTTGGTCGCCGGATCGGCCATCTTTAACCAGGAATCTCCGCTCGACGCCGCCCTGGCGATTCGCGAAGCGGCGTTCACCGGTCAGCGATGACGTGGAACTTTTCGGCATTGATGGCCGAAGCAATTCTCGAAGGCGACAAGGCGCGTTTGCACGCGCCACCCAACCCCTGGGTGGGCGCTCTCGTGGTCGTCGACGGCGAGGTCGTGGCATCAGGGCACACGCAAGCTCCCGGTGAGTCACACGCTGAGGTCGAAGCGCTGCGTCACGCGCGGGAGCGTGCTCGAGGAGCAACCATGGTGGTGACGCTCGAACCCTGTTGCCACGTTGGACGTACGGGTCCCTGCGTCGAGGCCATCATTGAGGCGGGTATCACCCGTGTCGTGGTGGGCGTGCTGGACCCCGACCCCCGGGTGGCTGGTCGTGGGGTGGCGCAATTGCGCGACGCGGGCATCGAGGTTCAAGTAGGTGTCGAGATTGAGGCGGTCCGCGCCCAGCTCGCGGCATACCTCTGGCACCGGGTGACGGGACGGCCCTACGTGGTACTAAAGGTTGCCGCCACGCTCGATGGCGTGGTAGCCATGGCCGATGGTTCGAGTCAGTGGATCACCAGCGAGGAGGCGCGACGCGATGCGCACCTTCTGCGCGCACAGAGCCAAGCCATTGTCGTGGGCGCGAACACCGTGCGACTCGACGATCCGACGCTCACTGCGCGGTTGGACGACGTGACTATTGAACCCCTGCGCGTGGTCCTCGGTCACGCCGCTGCCGAGGCCAAGGTGCGACCGTGCTGGGAGCGCCAAGGTGAATTGGGAATGCTGCTCGATGAGCTCGGTGAGCACGATATCTTGCAGGTGCTCGTGGAAGGCGGTGCCGCGGTGGCGAGCGCTTTCCTGGAAGCTGGTTTGGTGAATCACGTGGTGTGGTACGTGGCGCCGGCCCTCGCGGGTTCGGCGACGGGACGCGGAGCACTGGCAGTCTTATCGACGCCCAGTATGACGTCGCTTCGTCGGTCGCGTTTCACCGACGTGCGACGTGTCGGAGTAGATGTACGAATGGATCTGGAGGTCTGATGGCATTATCTAGCATCGAAGAAGCAGTGGAGCAATTGCGCCGCGGCGGCATGGTCGTCGTGGTGGATGACGAGGACCGCGAGAATGAGGGCGACCTCATCATGGCGGCCGAGGACGTGACGGCGGAGTCGATGGCGTTCTTCCTCGAATACACCTCGGGTGTCTTTTGTGTGCCCCTGGAATCCACACGGGCCGACGAGTTGGATCTGCCCCTCATGGTCGTCGCCAATACCGAGGCCCAGCGCACCGCCTTCACCGTGACGGTGGACTTTCGTCACGGCACGACGACGGGGATCTCAGCGAGTGACCGTGCCGCTACGGTGCGCGCATTGATTGACCCCGCGACGAAGCCCAACGACCTTAATCGTCCGGGACACATCTTCCCACTGCGCTATCGACCGGGTGGTGTTTTGAAGCGTGCGGGGCACACCGAGGCCACTGTCGACCTCTGTCGCCTGGCGGGAAAATTCCCCTCGGGAGTTTTGTGCGAGATAGTGACCAAGGACAAAGCCGACATGGCCCGACTCCCCGAGCTCGAGGCATTCGCCCTCGAACACGGACTGCCAATCGTGACTATCGCTGATCTCATACGCTATCGCCGCCACCATGAGAAGTTGGTGCGGCGCGTGGCCGAAGCGTCGCTACCCACCGAGCACGGTGAGTTCAAGGCAGTCGTCTTTGAGAGCATGCTCGATGCTGAGCAGCACATGGCGCTGGTCTATGGTGACATCGAGGGACTCGAAAATGTCCTGGTGCGCGTGCACTCCGAGTGTCTCACGGGGGACGCTCTGGGCTCGTTGCGCTGTGACTGCGGGCCTCAACTCCAAGAAGCCCTGGCCAAGATTGCCGCCGAGGGCGCGGGCGTGGTGGTGTACTTGCGAGGTCACGAGGGTCGAGGCATTGGACTGGGGCACAAGATTCGGGCCTACGCTCTCCAAGAAAGTGGTGTCGATACGGTGGATGCCAACCTAGAGCTGGGCCTACCCGTGGACAGTCGTGAATACGGGATTGGGGCACAGATTCTGGTGGACCTCGGCATCACGTCAATGCGACTAATGACGAATAACCCCACGAAGTATGGCGGTCTCGAAGGCTTTGGCCTCGATATCGTCGAGCGCGTCGCGCTGGAGAGCCGACCGACAGCGTTCAATATCGAGTACCTGCGCACCAAGCGCGAACGCATGGGTCATATTCTGGAGGGCCTTGATGACATCGAGTGACGACACTGTATTTGACGCCGAGGTCGAGGCGGGCCTGCGCGCTCGTGTTGGACAATATCTAGTTGGGAGTCACGAAGGCCGCGGCGTGCGAGTTGGTCTGGCGTGTGGCCGATTCAATGGGGGAGTGACGACACGCTTGCTCGAGGGGGCTCTGGCGGCGCTCGGCGAGCACGGCGTCGACCGCAGCGACATCACCATCGCGTGGGCCCCGGGTGCATTCGAACTCCCCCTCGTAGCGAGGGGCTTCACCCTGGGTGAGCAAGTCGACGTGGTCATCACTCTCGGGGCGGTCATTCGCGGCGATACTGGGCACTACGACGTGGTGGCCGGCGAGTGCGCGCGCGGCGTCCAGGATGTGCAACTGGCTACGGGCGTGCCGGTGGTTTTTGGTGTGCTGACCACCAATACGGTGCAACAAGCCCTGGAACGTTCACAACCGGACGACACAAATAAGGGGCGCGAGTCGGCTGAGACTGCGCTCGAG
This sequence comes from Acidimicrobiaceae bacterium, assembly GCA_013044265.1. Classification (GTDB taxonomy): domain Bacteria; phylum Actinomycetota; class Acidimicrobiia; order Acidimicrobiales; family RAAP-2; genus RAAP-2. The sequence continues at coordinate 5,969 of JABEUQ010000227.1, read as the reverse complement.
ATGGTGAATCTGCTTCGTCAGCGCGTTTTCTCGTCGTGATGTTCGATGCAGTCGTCGTGAGCTTCGACGAGGCCCGCGGCGATGGACTGCTGCGCGATGATCGCGGTCGCGACTATTACTTTCACTGTGTCCACATCGCTGACGGCACGAGACTCATCGACGCGGGAGCACTCGTGAGTGCACGCCGGGCGGTGGGGTTGCGCGGTCGAGATGAAGCAACTGACGTAGTGAAACTCTAAGCCTCGGACACCTCGGCGCTCGAAGCGGCGTGCGACGCCGAAGAAGCGGCGAGGCTGGCGCGAACGAATACCTGTTGAATTTCTGCGAGGGCAGTGCGATAGAGCGTCACGTTACTGCCGAGGCGATTCTCCCCGGCATCAAGGACCGCCGCCATGACATCGATCACTAATTGTGCCCCCACGAGGTCAGCTGGTGATGCCGCGAGGTGCACCGCGGCCCACTGGGCGAGTACGAAGAAATGATTGGCGAGTAAGTCCTCCGCGGGCGTGTGGCGCAAGTACTCGAGCTCGGCGTGGGCGTCGAAATCTGTGGGGTCATCAGTCATCCCACTAAGGTAGCGGCTCGCCAACATCGTTGACCATTTGCACCCGCACTAGTCGTAGGTGAGGGGGACGCTGCAGTCGTGCCGGCACCAGTGACGCCGGTCGGCGGTGGCCCGACTCCAGGGGTTCTGGGAACTTCCTTCCTGATACATTCAGATGATTACTTAAAATCGCGCTACCTCAAAGGGGAGAGGTTGTGATGACGATGCTTTCTATGGGGTGCGGCGGCGGAGTAGTGATGAATTGGCTCGGGTATAGGGCGATATCTCATCACGGCGTCGCGGGCGAGGAATTCTTTCGGTGGTTCCGGAGTACACCTCGTGGCCCCACTCCAATGTGCTCGGAATTGACGGCGCGTCGAAGCGCGCAGCGATGTCGTCGAGCAGCGCGTACTTGGTACAACCATCGTGAGGTCGCGAGCGTGAGGGAGTCAACGGGGACGCGCCGGGTTCAGGATCGTAGGCAATGTGGGGTTCGTGCACTCGTGTGCGACGGCGGTGCGTCGGTGCGAAGGGCCATCTGCCACTGTCAATTCGAATTCGCTGGTACTCTCCAACTCGCCCGCCGTTCTCGAATTTACGTCGACGTCATCGACCACTCATCGCGATTCCTACCTCGACGAGAAGGTGTGCGTACTTGTCAACACGCAACGACAGGGAGCGAGACGCGTCTGCGATCACCGTTGAATCGAATCTCGACGTCACCAAGCGAGTGGTCGTCGTGCAATTAAGCGAATCCGATGTTCGAGAAGTCATCGCGGTCGCGGAGCAATGCTTGTCAGCGCACACCCTCGACGAGTTCATCGATACTGTACTCACTTCGTGTCAACAGCTCGTGAGCTCCGATGTCATCACCTATAACGAGGTCGAACTCGGGGTCCCAGAAATCACCTTCAGGGAGTTGCCGGGCGAGAGTTACTCGCCAGACCTCCTGACCGCGTTTTTGTACCACCTTGACGACCATCCCGTGATTGCTCGGATGCGACGCAGCGGCAGTGGCGCGGCGATTCGTATCTCGGACGTCGTAAGTTCCAGGGAGTTTCACAATCGTGGAATTTACTCCGATTTCTTCCATCGACTCGGACTGGAGGATCAGGTCGCGATTTCACTGCGCGTGAACCCAACGCGCATCATCGGGATCGCCGCGAACCGCGACTGCGTGTTCACGCACAACGAGCGTGACCGTTTCGAGATGCTTCGGCCACTGTTAGTGTCCGCGTATCACAGCGTCACGCGCTTCGCCGAACTCGAACGCGTCACCGAGTACCTACGCCTGGGACTGTCGAGTGCCGGATGCGATGTGTTCATGCTCTCCGACGATGGCGGTGTCGTCGAATGTACCGACGGCGCTCTGCGACGACTAAGCGCAGCGTTGCCCCTCGGGACGGAGGAGAGTGTGCCTGTCTTTCTCGCACACCTCGCGCGAGTATCGAAAAGCCTGCGGTGGGAGGCGGCGGGTGCTCGCTGGATGGCGTCGACGACCCACGTTGACGCCGGTGTCATCGTGACCATCCGGCGTGACGGATTGCCGCATGCCGCTGAGCTTCAGTCCTCCCTCGGCGTCAGCAAACGCGAGGCTCAAGTGCTCGTGCTCATCGCGGAAGGTCAGACCAGCGCCGAAGTTGCTCGCACCCTCGATATCAGCGTGCGCACGGTGCACAAACACCTCGAGCACCTCTATCGGTGCCTCGGGGCGTCGAGTAGAAGCGAAGCCGCCACGATTGCTCGAAGTGTCACTGAGGATTTTCACAGCGGTACGTGACTACGTAGGAATTGCGTATTGCGACGAACTCGGTGCTCTGCAAATATCTCCAATATGAGACCAGCAGCGACCACTAGGACTCTTCTCTTCACGACTTCGAGGTCGCAGACGTGGCGACGGGTCACCACTGTGATGTTGGCGTTCCTCGAACTCCCACGACCAACCTCGGTAGTGCGCACCGGCTGGCGCTTTCGATTTCCCGCAACACCTTTAGCCCGAAGGAGGGCAGTATGTCGATGACGGCCACTATCACTCGTCGTGGTCGTGGTGCCATAGCGATACTCGTCCTCCTTTTGACGACGACCTTGGTCGGTTTACCCGTGAGTCATGCCGTGGCATCCACCCCACCGACGTCGCTCGAGATTCCGGTGGCTTTCGCCGACTACGTTCATGAGACGCATCAACGCTGTTTGGAGCAGACGGGTGTGGAATTCCCCACGGTCGCTGGTGCGACCTCGTACACCATCGTCTATTACGACAATTATTACGGCGGGCGCGAGACCATTGAGGCGAATGCGCCTATTCCCCATGTGCGATTCTTAGGGACCGGAATGAACTTCATCGGCATCACCGGTGGTGGATACCCTGCGCCTTGTTCGGTGGACCCTTACCATGGGGGTCGGTTCGGTAGATATCAGAAGGCGTGGGCCAACTTCCCCGGCAAAGTCCCCCAGATCAGTGCCATCAGCGGGACAGTCATTGACGCGGACGGCAACCCGTTCCAGGGCGCGACTATCGTTGCTTCAACTCGAAGCAAAAAGGGTCAACTGATATCGGTGAGCGCGGTGAGCGGGCCTAGCGGTCTCTACTACATGACCGTCAAACCCGGCGCGTACAACGTCGTCGTCCACAGTAATCTTTCGCGCACCGCCACCTTTGGGCCCGATCCGGCTCCCGCCGGGGTCACTGCGAAACCTCAGGGCGACGCCAACGCCGGTTTCACCATTAACGCAGGAATCAAAACGACCCTTTCGTTCAGCGCGACCAAAGTTCACGCGAGCGGCTTCAGTGTCGTCCAAGGTACCGTCACTACGACCCAGTACGGAAGGCCCGATCCCGTCGTCAACGTCCAACTTACGGTCAACCCTCGCAGCCCCCAGGCGGCTTTGACCACCGATCCCAAAGTCGCGGTGTGCGGTACCACCGGTCGAATATGGCCCGTCGGCAGCATCAATACTCTTAGCGGAAAACCAGTGTTTATCCAGACAGACTCCACTGGTCACTATGCCTTCTCTCTTACCGTTGGAACGGTGCCGGGCAAGTGGTCGCTCGGCGCCTGGGCGGACAATGAAAGAGGTTCCCTATCCCCAGACGCCACCCACGCGTCAGGAACGAATCAACTTGACGTGCAAGCCCTTACGCCGAGCATCACCACGTCGAAATTCTTAGCCCAACTGAACGCCATGAAGGGCACCGCGAACGCATCTCAGTTGAACCCGCAGAACGCTGGCGCGCTCTCGTACTTACTGGGAACGTTGGCGGCCAAGGGGCCGTCGAGTGGTGCCGACCTCGGTGGCCTCACCTTCTCGATCGGGTCGGCGCCCGACGGTTACAACGTCGTCATCGCCACGTCCACGACGCGGTTCAAGATTGGCCCGACGGGCCTCGTCGAAAGTTCCGGAGGTGTGATGAAGAGCCTCATCCTCGACTCTCAGGAGTGGACCGGCCAAGGTCTTCCCTCGACGGTGACGAGTGCGTCGTCGTTTAACTCCGTTGTAGAAGACGGGCAGTTGCCGAATATTCCCACGGTTCGCGCGTGGGAATCCGGAGCGGGGGGGCATGTCGGCTGGTCACTGAAAGTCAATAAATTATCGGATCCCTACCCGGGAGCTTTGGTCGGTTTTGGTTGGTCCTACCTACCTCCGGGCCCGTGGCCGCCCGGTCACTGTCAGTAGTTCGACGATCCGAGTCGAAGCCAATCACTCGGTCACTACCTCATTTCAACCGGTCACTCTGATTCGCCTTCGTAGATTAGAGGTAGACGAGAACCGACGGTGGTGTCGTGCGCCGCTGGAAGAGTGAGTCATCTCACGAAGATGAGAAGGTGATCGCACTGGAAAACAGGAAGCTCATCAGGCACGTGAACCTCAGTGAGGGCCACAAGATACGCTCGACTGTTCGGTGGTTTGATGCCTTGCGAAACACCGTGGCCCAAGGGGTGGTCTCGTTCGATTCGCCGCCAGAAGAATACTGACTGGGTGTACCCATTGGTAGGAGGCCATCATTCCTCGACATTGAAGAGACGAAGTTCTCGATCGCGCTTCACTGGGTGGTTGCTTCTAGTAGCGCATGTGCATTGACTCAAGAACGTGGTTCAACGTCGAAGTGGCGATATTGCGGGCTCGCTCGTTACCGCGCGCCAAAAGAGCGCCCAGGTGAGCGGGATCCTCGAGTAGGTCTCGCCGACGGTGTCTGATTGGACGGAGTCGTTCATTGAGAGCCTCGGCTAGTCGAATCTTCAACTCCTCAGATCCATCTTCTCCGATCTCCTCGGCGATCATCTCAGGAGGTACTCCGTTGCAGAGAGAGGTAATCAATAGGAGATTCGATACCTCCGGACGGTGAACGGGGTCGAACGTGATTCGTCGTTCGGAGTCGGTTCGGGCGCCCTGAACGAAGCGGGCGGTCTGATCCTCATCCATCGACAACGAGATGGCGTTGCTCCTACTCTTGCTCATCTTGTGTCCATCGAGCCCAAGAACCAACGGTGCACTACTCAACAGCGCCGTCGGCTCGGGGAAGTACGGTTTCCCGGGGATGTAACGATCGTTGAAGCGGCGAGCGATTTGGCGGGCGAGCTCCAAGTGTGGGAGTTGGTCCCTACCCACCGGCACGACGTTGGCTCTACAGAACAAGATGTCGGCCGCCTGGTGAACTGGGTAAGTGAACATGAGGGCATTCATCGACGGTCCACCATTCGCTGCAAACTCCGCCTTCACCGTGGGGTTCCTCTGAAGTTCGCCGACACCCACCAGGCTCAAGAACGGCAACATGAGTTGGTTCAGTTCCGCGATCTGGCTGTGGGCGAAGATCGTGGCCCTCTCCGGGTCGATCCCGACGGCCAGGTAATCGGCGACGAGACCCAGAACGTCACCACGGATTTGTGCTGGCGCATCGCGATCGGTGATCGTCTGATAGTCGGCGATCAGCACGAAGACATCAACACCCAAATCTTGCATCCGAACTCGATTGAGCAGTGTCCCGAAGAGATGACCGATGTGGAGAGGACCGGTCGGTCGATCTCCCGTGAGCATTCGAAATCGCTCCGGATTGGCTTGGAGATCACTCTCCAATTCCAAGCTCCGTCGAGCTGCGACTTCAAAACTCTCGTTGTTTGTGTCGATTGACATTACGCTTCCTCCTGATTACTAATGCCCTCAGGAGGCGCCTGCTCAGAGAAGCAACAAGGGACCCCCCGAAGGCGGTCCCTTGCACAACACGACGGAGGTGGACCGCTCTACTGCGGCCACCACCACTTCGTCATTGTTCTGTGCGTCATGTCCATCATGGTACTGCATTGCAGAATTCGGATCACTAACGAGTGACCCCTATAAATGAAGAATGAGCAAGGTACGTTCCGGTCCGCCTGGCACGGATTCCGAACCAACACAAGTGGCCCATCCCACCGAAAATAGAAGAACTTAG
>JABEUQ010000035.1 GCA_013044265.1 Acidimicrobiaceae bacterium | reverse complement strand
TGCCTACGCTTTTCGGAGTTTTAGACGAGCCGCAGAGCCACCATCAGGGATGACGTCTCGCCGAGTGCCCGAAAATGCCTACGAACTCCGGAAGTCCGGCAGGGGTGCGCAGCACGTGCACCTGCACGGGGGTTTATGGAATAAACGGGGTCCGGACGGCCTTGGAAAGGCCCCCGGACAGGACGAAGGCCCAGGATTTCCCTGGGCCTTCGACTTCGTTTATGGACTACTTGGTGGCGGGGGCAGGATTTGAACCTGCGACCTTCGGGTTATGAGCCCGACGAGCTACCAGACTGCTCCACCCCGCGATGAACTGTCATATCCTACACGATGCATTCTGATGCGCAACGGGGGGGGGGCAAGATATCTAGGGCTCCGACTTTGCGACCGTCCGTTGAAACGTGTCGCTGGCACAGTTAGGTTGGTTCAAACTCCAGCGACACGAACTCGCGTGAGCGTTTGCCGTCACCGCAGCGGATTGAACGAGGCGAGCTCCTTGGACCGCTGACCGGTGACGACCTGCTGAGCAAGCAGCTTTCCGCTCACCGGGCCCAACGTGATGCCCCACATGCCATGCCCCCCCGCGAGATAGACACCCGGAACCCTCGTCGCACCAATCAGCGGCAGGCTATCGACTGAAACTGGTCGCGAGCCCACCCACTCGTCGCGCTTGGAACTCCAATCGATTCCGGTGAGCGCCGACTCGGCGGACTTGAGAATGGTTTCCACACGTTTCTGGTCAATCGGCGCATCGACGGAACGGAACTCCATGCCGCCCCCGATACGCAGACCTCCCTGATAGGGCGTACAGGCCACCCGAGCGGCCGGTATGTAGATAGGGGCGGGAACTGGCTGATCCGTGGTAACAGAAAACGAGTAGCCGCGTCCGGCTCGCACGCGCATCCGAACGCCAAGCCCAGCGCTCAAGTCGTTGAGCCACGCACCGGTCGCGACAACGACGGCGTCACCCTCTACTCCATCACCGTTCTCTAGCGCCACCCGAATACCAGTCGACATTCGAGTGATCGTTCGAACCCGGTCTCCGATTCGCAAGTGCGCCCCGCGGGCGACAACTGTCTCTGCGAGTGTTTGGACGTACGCTCCGGGGTCCAAATATCGTTGCGCATCCATCCGCCACACGAGTTCCATCCGATCCGCAATCTGCGGAGCGGCCGCGCGCGCTTCAACCCTGGAGAGTTCGGCCACCTCAACCCTTTGGCCCGCGTCAGCGATGAGCGCTAGTTCGTGGCGCAAAGCATTGGCCTGCTCGGCGTGTTCAAAACCGACCATAATCGGTGCGTTGATGGTTGGAGCCGATAGTCCGCCATCACGCAGTTCATCGAAGGCGTCGAGCGCCAATCCATTGAGACTCACGTAGGCGCTCATGGCACGTCGCCACTGCCCGATCGTGCAATGGCGGGCGAAGCCCACCAGAAAGCGCCAGAGCGCCACGTCGAATGTCGGCGGCACGTACAGCGCCGACGTCGGGTCCACGAGTGAGCGCAACCCGTAGCGTAGGACGCTTGGTTCAGCCAGTGGCGTTACGAGCCCCGGGCAGATCCATCCCGCATTCCCCCAAGAAGAACCCGTCCCGACACCGTTGCCGTCGACAACCGTTACCTCCACTCCGTATTCCTGAAGGAACCACGCCGTTGCGAGCCCTACCATTCCTGCGCCGACGACGACAACGCGTTTCGGCCCGACACCATCGGACCCCGGTGGAGCACGATGTGGCATCATCTCTCCTTCGGGGTCGGAACTGGTTCTTTCAGCACGTCGCGGATCTATTTGCGTACTGATCAAGTCGGCGTTGATCTTCGATCAGGAACCGCGTGGTCACACGCTGAACTCGACACCCTGGGCGAGTGGGAGTTCCCCAGAGAAGTTGACCGTATTCGTCGCACGTCGCATATAACTGCGCCAGGCGTCGGATCCGGACTCGCGCCCGCCACCGGTATCCTTCTCGCCCCCGAAGGCTCCGCCGATCTCGGCGCCGGAGGTACCAATGTTTACGTTGACGATGCCGCAGTCCGAACCGTCAGCACTCATGAACCGCTCAGACTCCTCCTGATCACGCGTGAAGACGCTTGACGAGAGCCCTTGAGGTACACCATTTTGCAACTGAATCGCCTCGTCGAAATCGCGATACGTCAGAACATACAGGAGCGGCGCGAAGGTCTCTTGACGCACGATGTCAGTCTGGGCAGGCATTCGGACAATCGCCGGACTGACGTAGTACGCGTCGGGCGCCTCATCCGCCAATCGTCGCTCACCGCCCACGACTAACGCACCGCCCTGCGCCGTCGCGGCGCCGATCGCATTCCCCATGGTTGCGAAAGCACCCCCGTGAATCAGCGGCCCGACGAGGTTTCCCGGCTCCAACGGATTCCCAATTGGCAACTTCGCGTAGGTCGCGGCGAGACGTTCCACCAGCGCATCGACGATGTCCTCGTGGGCGATGACACGGCGCAACGTGGTGCACCGCTGTCCGGCCGTACCGACGGCGCCGAAAACAATCCCTCGAATCGCGAGTTCCAAGTCCGCCGACGGCGTGACAATTGAGGCGTTGTTCCCACCGAGTTCGAGCAACGACCGTCCGAACCGCGCGGCGACGCGAGGACCGACCAGTCGACCCATTCTGGTCGAACCGGTCGCACTGAGCAGCGCCACATCAGGGTGGTCAACGAGAGCTTCACCAACATCGGCACCACCGAGTACCACCTGACTTAGACCACGCGGGGCGCTCAGTTCGTCGATGGCTCGGTCGAGGAGCGCTGCGCAGGCCCGCGCGGTGAGGGGGGCAAATTCCGACGGTTTCCAAATGACTGGGTCGCCACACACGAGGGCGATCGCCGTGTTCCAGGACCACACCGCAGCAGGGAAGTTAAACGACGTGATCACACCGACGACGCCCAATGGGTGCCACGTCTCCATCAGTCGATGACCAGGGCGCTCAGAACCCATTGTACGCCCGTAAAGCTGTCGCGACAGGCCCGAGGCGAAGTCGCAGATATCAATCATCTCTTGCACTTCACCGAGCGCCTCGGACGTGATCTTGCCGGCCTCCAAACTGATGAGCGTGGCAATATCCTCCTTGTGTTCACTCAATAGCGCTCCCAATCGACGCACGAGCGCTCCACGAATGGGGGCGGGTACCACTCGCCACGTTGCGAACGCTTCGCGCGCACGTGCCACGGCTTCGTCAACGTCGTTGTTAGTAGCGAATGACCCAATTGGTAAACCATTGATCGGTGACGTCACCGTCCTGTCCAAGGTCGGTCCATCAAGATTGACCCCGCAGCGGGTGACGGCGTCGCGCGCCATCCGTTCGAGTTCGCTTGCCTTTGGTAATGCGGTCATGAGAGCTCCTCGGTTTGTAATGGTCAACAATCAGACGATGTTCATCTCGGGGCGCTGCTCGCCACCGCTGAATCGCAACGCGTCGAGTTCTGATACGTCAATGAAGGGTGGCGTCTCGAGGAAGAGATCGCGAATCACTTCGCCAATGGCGGGACCCATCAGGAATCCATGGCCGGAAAAACCGGTCGCGTAAAGGAAGCGGTCTATACCCTTCGCTTCACCCACCAACGCATTGTGATCGGGGGTCATCTCGTAGAGTCCGGCCCAACTACTACGAAGTCCTACCTCCGTGAGACTCGGCGCGCGGTGTTCGATGGTCCGGCTGAGTCGCGGCAACCAGGCATCAGAAACGTCGAATTTGAACCCCGGCGTCTCGTCAGGGTCAGACATGCCCATCAAAATCCCGGAACCCTCACCGTGAAAATAGAAAGACGATGCGAAGTCAATGGTGAAGGGCGTGTGTGGGTCCAGACCCGGTATCGGCTCGGTCACCATGATCTGACGTCGTAGCGGCGTCACCGGCAGTTGGACACCCGCCCAGTCACCCACCTGCTTGGACCATGGCCCGGCGGCACAGATCACGGTCCCGGTCGCAATTCGTCCGTTTTCGGTCATCACTGCACGTATTCGGCCGTCGTGCACCTCGATACCGGTGGCTTCACAGTGCGGCACTAATGCGGCGCCGAGACGCCGAGACGCCGTCGCGTAACCGAGGACCACGGACTCGGGAGTGCAATATCCGTCATACGGAGAGAACGCCGCGCCGATTAGTCCGTCCGTGTTGATTAGCGGTGACCGCTCCTTCGCTTCTTCGACGCTGATCATCTCGCTCACGACGCCGAGCTTGCGCTGTTCGATAATGTTGTGTTCGAAGAGCGACACCTCGTCTGGAGTGCTCAACAGGAAGAGATAACCGACTTGATGCAAGTCGATTTCCTGGTCGAACGTCTCGCGGAAGTTCTCAAACACCTTGAGACTCCGGTCGCCAAGAGCAATATTGATCGAGTCAGAGAATTGAGCTCGAACACCGCCCGCCGCTTTGCAAGTTGACCCAGAACCGAGGTCGCTCTTGTCCACCAGTACGACGTCGGAGACACCAGCTGACGCCAGATGAAAGGCGATGCTCACTCCCATTACCCCGCCACCAATAATTACGACCGAGGCCGACTTCGGGAGTTCACGCGCACTGACTCTCGCCGTGTTCATCATCGAGCGACCGAGTCTTAGATTTCGCTCAACGCGAAAACGGAAATGGCTTGAACGTTGGCTCGCGAGGGGTCCACCACGGGGGACGAAGTAACGCATGAACCAGAAAGATCCGAAGTCGCATTGTCCGGACGCGCTGCCCAGATGTTACGAATCAGTCGCATTACCGCCCCCTAGTAGTTCGCCGTAAACGTGTGTCGACTGAACCGAAGAAAGCGTACCAGTGCACTATTTTTCAGTCAAAGCGTTGACCATGAATTCTCCTCGTCATGACGGTCACAAATTCTGGTCCTGCGACCTTCCAGGTCGTAATCAAACGATATGGCCCGTGCAACCTCAACGCCCACCG